>PLXX01000071.1 GCA_003153275.1 Nitrospiraceae bacterium
CTCCTTTAATTCCAAGGGAAAGGAGGTTCTAAACGCCAACAAGAAAGCTGCTTGATATCTATTAGCTACAATCCGGACAGTTTATGTGCTACAAAACCGGACAACTCTATTTGTTGACAACAGCAGAAAGAATGATATCGCTTTTCTTTCGATCTTACGGGTAACATACAAAATGAGGTACATTTGGATCTGATCATAAGTAATATGCGGATACCTGTTGAAATAGACGGGAGAGACGCTTATGTAAATGCTGCAGCAGAAAAGCTCAACCTGGACGAAAGAAAGATTGCATTCGTTAGAATTCTGAGCAAGTCGCTTGACGCAAGAGGCAAGTCTCAATTCTATTACGAAATATCGATAGTGGTCCGCACTCCCGACAGCTTTGAAAACAGAGAAAACTACCCTGTATATGCCGAAACAATACATGCCGTCAAAAAATCAGCACATATGAAGGAGAGACCTGTCATTATCGGTTTCGGTCCTGCCGGCATGTTCGCTGCTCTTGAGTTCATTGACTATGGTATTAAACCTTTGATATTTGAAAGAGGTAAAACCATAGAAGAACGCTCCATCGATATTCAACGATTCATTAAAGAAAGAGTGCTCAACCCTGAATCCAATATCCAGTTTGGTGAAGGCGGTGCCGGCTCCTACTCGGACGGCAAGCTGTTTTCCAGGATCAAGAATTCGGAAGATATCGATAGGGTGCTGGACACATTTATCAAATTTGGAGCGCCTGAAGAAATAGGGTATATCAGAAAACCCCATGTGGGGACAGACGTATTATGCAGAATCGTTCGCAATATACGGAAATATATCCTGGAAAGGGGCGGCGAGATACATTATAGTTCAAAGATGACAGATCTGCTTATATCTGACGGCACGGTGTCCGGAGTTGTCATCAACGGGCAGAAAGAATATCGCTCGTCAGCTGTTTTCCTTGCCGCTGGACATTCTGCCCGCGATACTTTTGCGATGCTGCAGAACAAAGGCGTTGCAATTGAGCAGAAGCCGATTTCTGTCGGCGTGCGCATAGAGCATCCGGCAGACGTTATAAATCTTTTAAGATATGGCGCCAAATATAAAGATGTCGTGGCTCTCGGTGCTGCTACGTATTCATTTACCTGTAATAATCGAAAAACACGGCGTGGGGTGTTTACCTTCTGCATGTGCCCCGGGGGCGAGGTCATTAATGCTTCATCTGAAAATGGGATGCTGGTAGTTAACGGCATGAGTTACTCGGACAGGTCGTCGGCGTTCTCAAATGCAGCCATTGTGGTAACCTGTCATACGGCTGATTATCAGGCCTCTGATCCATTGGCAGGAATAGCATTTCAGCAGAATATTGAACTAAAGGCCTTTCAAGCCACAGGCGGAACCTGGGAGCTCCCCGCGCAGAATTTACTGGATTTCCTGTGCGGAAGAGTGTCCCGCAGCCTCAATAGTAATTCGTCAGTCATGGGGGCCGCGGCGGTGGATATGTATGACATTTTCCCTACTTTTGTAAACGAGTCGCTTGTGGCAGCCTTTAATACATGGAAAGAGACTTATCCCCTCTTTGTATCAGAGCATGCAATACTGCTCGGAGCAGAAACAAGGACGTCCGCTCCGATAAGAATTAAACGCAACAAATACTACGAATCAGTCAATATCAGGAATCTCTATCCAATCGGTGAAGGTTCTGGCTATACCGGCGGTATAACGAGTTCAGCTGCTGATGCCATGCGGGCGGTAGAGGCCAGTCTTTCGGCCCATCGATGAAGAGTGGGCGATGTATAGGGATGCATGATGGGATGGATTCTCCTGAGGTGCACTCATCTGAAACGTATTTTTCTGCGACCTACTCTGATGAAGCTAGGCAGTAACCGGTTTTTTGAGAAATGAGGTCAGGAGTATTGCTATTCCCACAGCACCGGCTGCCATAAGAAAACTTGACGAGAAGCTGCCAGTTTTTTCAGCAAGGACGCCTGCCACGGCAGGACCGGCGATCTGTCCGAAGCCAAATATAAAAGTGACCAGACCAAAGGCCCTGGCTGCCTTTTGTGCACCAACATAGTCACCGACCGCTGCTGCCATGATCGATGGTATGCTCCAGGCTACAATACCAAAAAAGAATATCGAAAGATACAGAAACACGCCGGGCAGCCCTGATGCGACGAGAAGGTATGAAATCATCTGAAACGCAAAGACAATAATCAGCCCAGTTTTTCTGCTAAGCCTGTCGGAAAGAGTTCCGAAAACAGGACCGGAAAAGAGGCTCAGAAATCCGACCGTGGACCAGAAGTTTCCGGCAACCGCCTCTGAGAAACCACGCTCCCTGACAAGCGTTGTAACAATAAATGTCGCATAGATAACATAGGTATAGCCGAAGAGAAAGTAAATCAGTCCGAGAAAATAGATCATCTTTTCACGGTATACATTTATCTCTCTCTTGTGGACGGATTTAACTGTTTCCGTACGATTTTCAGCGCTATGCATATCAAGATGCTCATCGGCCCCCATCGGCTGCAGCCCCTTGTCGTCTGGTCTGTTCCTGATCAGCAGTACGCTTACGCAGGCTATGGCTATGACGACTGCGCTGAGGATCATCCAGTTCATACGCCATCCCTCCTGCCCCTGGATGCTGTTGATGAACGGGATGAGCCGGCCTGATGCTATGATTGCAAACCCGCTGCCGATAACAATAAACCCAGCGGCACGTCCCCTCCTGCTGCTGGAAAACCACGATGAGACCAGACCCATCACAGTTACATTTGCCGCGCCACTGCCAATCCCGGTGATCATATAGAGCAGGAGAACCTGGTGGAAAGAAGTTGCACGGCCGACGAGGCCCATGGATATACCGACTACCATTAGCGAGATGAAGATAAGACGTCGTGCACCGATTTCGGAAGACCAGTGGCCGCTTATCAGCACCGATGCCAGATACCCGATGAAATTGGCTGTGCTGATAAAACCCATCTGCGTATAGGTCAGTTTCAGGGTTGCTGCCATGGAGGGCAGGAGCATGCCGATAGCAAAGCGGCCTAAACCCAGGCAGGCGCAGATGCTGAGCATTCCGGTAAAGACGATTATCCATCCGTAGTGCACACTGACCTTGTATTTTTCCTGATGTTCCATGAAGAGAAACTATACCATTGTTTACGGATAAATCAAAAGCCGTTTTCAGCTCTGTTCAGCATGGTCCGCATCTTTTTGGATTTATCAGTTACCTGTGGTAATATTTGTACAACAGTTGAGAATATGATCATTCGGTATGACTGAATGCCTGCATGGTAATACACGTATGGAGGAGGCGTCCTGTGTTTAAAGAATTCAGGGAGTTTGCGGTCAAGGGGGATGTGGTGGACATGGCTGTTGGCATTATCATTGGAGCGGCTTTTGGAACGATTGTAAAATCGCTGGTCGATGACCTGATCATGCCTCCGATCGGACTGTTGATGGGAAATGTTGACTTTGCTAATCTTTTCATTCTTCTGAAGGACGGCAAGATCCCAGGGCCCTACCTCTCACTTGCGCATGCAAAGACGGCCGCAGCTGTGACACTCAATTATGGGCTGTTCATCAATACAATTGTTAGTTTTCTTATTGTTGCCTTTTCAGTATTCCTTGTTGTCAGGTATATCAACAGACTTAGGCGTCAGGAGACCCCGCCAGCTACTCCAACGACAAAAGAATGTCCCTTCTGTATCTCAGCTGTGGCATTAAAGGCCGTCAAGTGTCCGCACTGCACCGCTGATATCAAGTGAATCAGCCACTGATGCCGATTAAACCTCGAACAGACAATCGGATGATAAAGCGGATTTTTTGCGGCTTCATTATCGGCCTGGTCTGCTTTGCGATTGTCGGCTTTTTTATTCTCCCTCCGATTATCAAGTCGGTGCTTGTAAAAAACATGTCCGAGAAGCTTCACCGGAGAGTTTCTATCAGCAAAGTTGCGTTCAATCCTTTTACCTTGACTGTTGATTTCGAGGACCTGCATATCAGCGACCGGGGCGGGCAGGGTGACTTTGTCTCGTGCGATCGGCTTCATCTGAACCTCGAACTAGTCTCTCTCGTAAAATGGGGGCTGATTATGAGGGAGGTCCGGATAGTTAAACCTGCCATCAACATTGTCAGGGATTCGGAGACTAACTACAACTTTTCGGACCTCCTGGAGTCGGACAAGGCAAAAGCCCAATCGGGTTCGGGGCAGTTCAGGTTTTCGCTGAATAATATTGAAATAGACAATGGCAGGATAGACTTTCACGACGGGCCGAAGCAGACAGAGCATAAAGTCAGGGAGATTAACCTGAAAATACCTTTTCTATCAAATCTCCCCTACTATCTTGATTCATATGTCAAACCGTCTTTTGAAGCAAAAGTGAACGGCCGACAGGTCTCTCTAGCCGGGGAAAGCAAGCCTTTCAAGAATTCTCATGAGACAACCATTAACATAAACATAACTGATTTCGATATACCTTACTATCTTGCCTATCTTCCGGTTAATCCCGGATTCAGGATACCTTCGGCATTGCTTAATACCCGGCTTGTTCTGTCCTTTTTGCAAAGCAGCGGGAAACGTCCCCTGTTGACCCTTTCCGGAGATGTTGATCTCACCAAGGTACGGATAACCGACAGTGCCGGAGACCTTCTGACCGTTCTTCCGGTTGTTCATATGTCAATACAAAGCGCTGACGTTCTTTCGCGGGCAGTACATCTGAAGCGTCTTGGGTTCGAATCTCCTGAGCTGAATCTCGTCAGGAAAAAAGACGGCTCCCTGAATATCGACATATTGAGACCAAAGGAAACCGCTACAGGCAGAGTAACAAAACCGCATGATGAGTCCGCTGTCACTCTTGATATCGACGAGGTCAGAGTAGCTGGGGGGAAGCTGCAGTTTGCTGATGCATCGATTTCGGCTGGGTTCAGGACAGTGATCTATCCGATCGATGTATCGCTTGACCATTTCAGCACGACAAAGGATAAAAAAACAGCGGTTTCCTTTTCGGCAAAGACCGGCTTTGGAGAAGAGGTCAAGATCGCAGGAGAATTGTCAGTTGAACCACTGACCGCCGATGGTCTTGCCGAGGGCCTGCATATTCCGTTGAAAAGATATGCCCCTTATTATGCCAATAGGCTGTTGTTTTCAATCGAAGATGCTGTGCTTAACATGTCGGTACGTTACAGCTTTGAAAAAAAAGAAGGAACTGCGGATCCGGTTGTAAAGCTTTCTGATGTCGGGGCCAGCCTCAGGAATCTGAAGTTGAGAAGAAATGACGAAAAGGAATATTTTCTGAAGATCCCGGAATTGACGGTCAGTGGAGGCTCGATTGATCCTGGGCTGAAGAAGATTGCCCTCAGCAGACTGTCCACCCGTTCGGGTGTCGTTGTAGCTCAGCGCTCAGCAGACGGAACGATGAATCTTATGAACCTGTTGGTCTCGCAGCCTGCACCTCCTGTCTCCAGGCAAGGGTCTGTCAAAGGCAGGATTGCTGAAAAGGACTGGCAGTATACGATTCAGAATATGCGGTTTGAAAATTATGGCCTGGTTTATTATGATTATATTCCCTCAGTCCCGGTTGAGCTGAAGGCTAACCGGATCACAATCAATGCAAACCGGATTTCTAATCATAAAGGGAGTACGGGCAACGCCACGTTCTCTATGCTGATCGGGAAGAAAGGCTCGTTTTCGGGGAATGTATCATTCGGCATTAATCCTTTTTCTTCGAAGATGAAGGTGTCACTCAGGAATATGGAGTTGTCTCCAGTCCAGGCGTATGTTACAGACCGCACAAACGTAATCATTGCTGATGGTGCAGTGTCTGCAGCAGGGACGGTTTCTGTGTCCAAGTCCGGTGAAAGACTGATGAAGGCAGAATATCAGGGTGATGTATCACTCTCCGGTTTCAGGGCAGTAGACACTGTCAACACTGAAGACCTTATCTCCTGGAACAATCTCAGCATAACGGGGATCGATGCCGGGTTTGACCCTGTCCAGTGGCATGTCAGAGAAGTCGCGCTGACTGATTTCTATTCGAGGCTTATTATCAATCCCGACGGAAGCCTTAATCTCCAGGACGTGATGAAAAAACAGCCGGAAGAAACAAAGACACCATCTCAAGAGCAGACGGCAGCCTCGCTCCCGGCAGCCACCAGTCAGGCTGCGACACCAACCTCTGGGATTGCTGTCATCACACTGCAGGGCGGGACGGTCCAGTTTTCTGATTTCTACATCAAACCGAATTATACCGCCCGTCTTGTAGAGATTGGCGGGAGGATCAGCGGTCTGTCGTCTGAAGAAAATGTCATGGGTGATATTGACCTACGTGGGAAGGTTGATAATTATGCACCGGTTGAGATAACCGGCAAGATCAACCCGCTTCGCAGTGATCTTTTTGTCGATCTGAAGGCAGTGGTCAAAGATGTTGACCTCAGTCCGGTGACGCCATACTCGGGGAGATATGCCGGCTATACAATTCAAAAGGGGAAGCTTTCTCTTGATCTTACGTATCACATCCTGAAAAAGAAGCTCGACGCCCAGAACAAGATGTTCATCGACCAGTTGACGTTTGGCGATCAGGTAGAGAGTCCTGACGCGACGAAACTGCCCGTAAAGCTTGCGGTGGCTCTGCTGAAGAACCGAAAGGGTGAAATTAATCTTGATTTGCCGGTGAGCGGGTATATTGATGATCCGAAGTTCAGTGTCGGCAGGATCATTATTAAGATCCTGCTCAATCTCCTGGTGAAGGCAGCAACGTCCCCCTTTGCTCTTCTGGGGGCCGTCCTTGGCGGTGGCGAGGAACTCAGTTTTATTGATTATGATGCAGGAAGCGTGCTTATCAGCGAGCCGGCGGCAAAAAAGCTGGATACGCTTATCCGGGCTCTTCATGAAAGGCCTTCTCTCAAGCTGGAGATAGAGGGGCATGTCGACCTTGACAAGGATAGGGAGGGGCTCATCAGGGCTTCCTTCATGCACAAACTTAAAGCACAGAAGCTAAAGGCAATGGTCAGGAAGGGGGAGGCGGCTCCGCCGGTTGATACGTTGACTATTGATCCTGCCGAATACGCCCTCTATCTGAAAGCAGCGTATAAAGAAGAAAAATTTCCAAAACCGAGAAATATTATCGGTATTGCCAAGGACCTTCCAGCCCAGGAGATGGAGAAGCTGATGTTTGCGCATATCAACATTACGGAGAATGAGCTCAGACAGCTTGCGCGTCAACGGGCACTTCAGGTTGAAGAATATTTGCTGAAGTCGAACCAAGTGGAAAGGGAGCGTATTTTCTTTGTTGAACCGAAGGCGCTGCAGCCTGAAAAAAAAGAAAAGATGAAGGAGAGCCGGGTGGATTTTCGGCTGAAATAGATCACTATGCATGATAAAAAAGTTATGATAGTCACGGTTTTTCTTATGATGAATATTGCATTGTTTGTGCTGATGATAGTCCACTCCTCATATAGCAGGCACCACTTGCAGCCGATGGTGGCAGAGCAGGCTGGAATGGTCGTGAAATACGGCCTGACCGATCTTTGCCTTTTCACTGACGCGAGGTATACGAGACATCCGACGATGGCTGACCTGAATACGCCATTTCAGGACTATCCCCTGTCATTTGAGCATTTTCCGTCGGGGTCGCTTGTACCGCCCCCGCCGCATCTGGTGTCAAATGTCGTGGAGTAGTGCATGGCTTGACCGCCAGAGGAACTTTATCGGCCTGACGCTTGACTTTCTCATGAGGAAGAAAGGGAAGCATGCTGCCCTGTTTCTGGTCTATGCCCTCATCGTATTCCTGCTTTCTTCTGTTCTCTTTTTTACGCATGCGGTCAAAAAGGAGGCATCCCTGATACTGGCCGGGGCACCGGAAATCATTCTCCAGCGTCTTGTTGCGGGCAGACACGACCTGATGCCTGAAGAAGCGATAGCAAAGGTCAGTTCAATAACCGGAGTTGCTTCTGTCACCGGAAGGCTCTGGGGATATTACTACGATACCGTATTTCGTGCCAATTATACGCTGATGGTCCCGCAGGACTTTCAATACGGAGAGGGAAAAGTAGTTATAGGGCAGGGGGTTTCCCGGAGCAGTATCGTGTCCGAAGGGGGCATGATGCCCTTGAAGGCCCACGACGGGACCATAGTCACGCTTACTGTACAGGAGATTCTTCCTTCAGACTCTGAGCTGATATCCTCTGACCTGATACTTGTCTCTGAGAAGGATTTCAGACATATATTCGGCATCCAAAAAGGACTAATGACTGATCTTGCTGTAAGTGTCCGAAACCCGAAGGAGATAGCGACGGTCGCTGCCAAGATCAAGAAGATGATTCCGGATTCCCGGCCGATAACACGCAGTGAGATTCTCAGGACCTATGATGCAATCTTCAACTGGCGCGGGGGAATAATGCTCCTGATACTGTCCGGGTGTGTTATTGCCTTTATGATATTCAGCTGGGACAAGGCATCAGGCCTTAGTGCGGACGAAAAAAAAGAGATCGGGATTCTGAAGGCGACCGGCTGGGAGACCTCGGATGTTATACTGCTGAAGTTCTGGGAGGGGATGGTCATTTCTCTCGGATCTTTTTTGGTCGGTGTTGTACTCGCATATCTTCACGTCTTTTTCACCTCATCAGTTTTATTCAGTCCAGTGCTCAAGGGCTGGTCGGTCCTCTATCCCGAGTTCAGGCTTGTGCCGTTCATAGATGCCTATCAGATGGTCGCGATCTTTTGTCTGACGGTCCTGCCGTATACTGCTGCGACAATTATTCCTGCGTGGAAGACGGCAAATACTGATCCCGATGCGGTGATGCGGACATAGCGCTTGTATCATTCATCCGGCAATTTTCCCCGTGCCCTTTTCCCTATTGCTGCTGCTGCTGCCTTTTGAGCGGATTCAGCATTCCAGTATGTCAGTAATTTTTTTTCAGCAGGTATGTTCCTAAGCAGATAGGGATTTCCGAAAGATACAAAGAGATCGGTTATCGGAGTCATTGTGGCAATCGACTTTTGCAGCCAGCCCCCTGTGCTCTCTTTCCAGGCCCTGGTCTCAGAAAAGACCGCGGTAATTAGCGTTCTTTTCCCGGCTGTCATGGTTGCAACCCTTTGAAACACAGTTCTATTTTGATTCATCAGGATGCACGACAGTTCCGGCATATTTTTCCTTAACGACCGAACAAAAGAGATTCCCTGTTTTTCCTTCTCATCCGTCAGAATCACAACAATAGGATCCCTGTTCGGCGTGAACGTCTCCGGCAAAGTCAGGCACCCTGCAGTCAAGTCTACCGCCAATGCTGCATTCCTTTTGAACCCTGGTAATTCCTGATCCGGAAACCTCAAGAGGCTCTGACGAAATCCGGAGAGCCGGATATTGTCAGGCGGTTGATATGACTTCTTCCTTAGATACGAGACCACGTTTTCGGTATGCAAGGGATGCAGTATGATATCAACGCCGGCCCTGAGAGCCATTAGAGATGCTTCTTCTTCAGAAAAGCCGCAGAGGCCTCCCATATTCATGGCATCGGTAATCAGCAGTCCGTTGAACTGCAGTGCTTCCCTGATAAACCGGACGACCTTCCCGGAAAGAGAAACCGGTGTGCCCGAGGGGTCAAGCGCCGGCACATCAAGATGACCGAGCATCAGCATGTCCACCCCTGCATCCACAGCCTTTCTGAAAGGCAGAAGTTCAGACCTCCTCAGACTGGTCAGTGACCGGTCGATAAACGGCAGGCTTACATGGGAATCCACCGCAGTATTTCCGTGTCCGGGAAAATGCTTTCCGCATGCCGAGATACCGTTATGTTGAAGAATCCGTATCATCTCTGTTCCGAAGAAAGATACTGTTCTGTTGTCTTCGCCGAAGGACCGGACTCCGATAATCGGGTTGTCAGGGTTGGTATTGATATCCAGCACTGGCGCAAGTATTGTGTTTATGCCGGCATACCGCGCTTCTGCGGCTAATGCAGTGAAAGAATCCTGGACGAGGCCGAGATTAACCGGATCGATGTTTCCTTTCTTTATGGCTGCTTTTGCAAGGGCCATCGCCGGGGGAAAGAGGGTGCCTCCCTTCAACTGTTGTCCCAGGCCGCGTTCAAGATCAGAGGCAATGATCAGGGGAATTTTAGATATTTCCTGAAGTTGTCTGATATGTTTTCGGACCTCTTTGAGCCGTCCGCCGAAGATAATGAATCCGGCGATCCCCTTTATTACGAGAGCGAGATGCTTTCGGAAGTCTTTGTTAATGTCTGTCCCGTTTAGCCGGGGAATGATAAACTGATAGCAATTGTGCATGTGTGGCCCTAAATGTATCCTGAATACCTGATCTCTGTCAAGCTCGATTCCGGTAATATACACCGTTATTCTAATACGGGTGTGAGACAAATTTATGTTTAAGGGAT
>PLXX01000028.1:0-2900 GCA_003153275.1 Nitrospiraceae bacterium
AAACCCTGTTCTAAGACGCAGGCCCTTTGGTGGCGGGAGGATGTCATATCGTAAATACTTGAGGTATAATCGAAGCATATATCTATTTGAGATATGTTGTTATGTTTCTGCCTTGTGAACTCAGAATTGCGCTTTTTTCAAAAAAACGGAGGCGTTCATGATTTCATTGACGATCAACGGAAAACGACACACCGTGGATGTTAATCCTGATACGCCATTGCTCTGGGTGATCAGAGACCATGTCGGGCTTACCGGGACGAAGTTCGGTTGTGGTATGTCCCAGTGCGGGGCCTCCACCGTACTGATCGAAGGCAAGGCAGTGAGGTCCTGCCAGACACCGGTCAGCAAGGCTACAGGCAAGAAGATACTTACTACTGAAGGCATCCCCGTCACCCATCCGGTAAAAAAGGCCTGGATAGAACTTGATGTCCCACAGTGCGGATACTGTCAATCCGGCCAGATGCTCCAAGCGGTCGCACTTCTGAACACCAAGCCAAACCCGACTGACGATGACATCGACGAATTTATGTCCGGGTGCATATGCAGATGCGGAACATATCAGCGCATAAGGCAGGCGATCCACCTCGCCTCGGGCATGCCGGCAAAGGGGGATGTCAGGGCGGGCGTGGAGAGTGTGTAAGGAAAAACGTACGGCTCGCCACGGTCTAAACTGATAGTATTCAGTTGTTTTACAGGGTATTTTTTCCATAGAATTTTGAGCATCTCAAGGAGGCTGCGATGACTATCAGAGATTTGACCCGAAGAGATTTTCTCAAGACAACCGGTGCGATTACCGCCGCGGCCGCGCTTGGCGGCCTTCCGACCGATCTGTTCGCATCCGGACCGAGGATGGCCACTTTTCCCGAAAAAAGAGAGTTGATCCTGATGACGTCCCGCCCACCACAGCTTGAGACGCCGATGCATATCTTTAAGGAGCTGATTACTCCGAACGATGCCCTTTTCGTCAGGTGGCATCTTGCGAATATTCCGACATATGTCGATATGAAAGAATGGCGGCTGAAGATCGGCGGCAATGTCGAAAAAGAATTACAGCTGTCAATGGACGACCTGAAGGGTTATGAAAAAATCAGCTACACAGCCGTGATCCAGTGCGCGGGGAATAGCCGGAGCTTTTTCGAGCCGAGGGTCGCCGGCGGCCAGTGGGGGCATGGCGCTATGGGGAACGTTACCTGGACAGGAGTCCGCCTCAAAGATATTATGCAGAAGGCGGGTATAAAGGCCGGGTCAGTCGATCTGGCTTTCAATGGTCTGGACTCAGCTCCCCTTCCCAAGGTACCTGATTTCGTAAAAAGCCTGCCGGTCGACAAAGCGCTCGAAGATGATATCATGGTCGCCTTTGAAATGAACGGCAAACCACTGACAATGCTGAACGGATTTCCTGCGCGGCTGATAGTTCCGGGCTGGTATGCAACCTACTGGGTCAAGTCTCTGAGCGACATCACGGTCACGACAAAGGTTTTTGAAGAGTTCTGGATGAAGCCCGCCTACAGGATACCTGATAACGACTGCGGGTGTGTTCCTCCCGGGGCAACTCCGAAGAAGACCGTACCGATTAACAAAATGACGACCAGGTCCTTTGTGATCAACCCGTCGGACGGTACGACTCTGTCAAAAGGCAAGCTAATTGAACTCATGGGCATCGCATTTTCAGGAGGCCACAGCATCAGGGACGTCATCGTCTCGGTTGACGGGGGCAAGACCTGGGGAGAGGCAAAGCTTGGTCAGGACAAGGGAAAATATTCGTGGATACAGTGGTTCTATCCGTGGAAGCCGGAGATGACGGGCAGCTATACAATTATGTGCAGGGCCACAAACGCCATCGGAGATTCTCAGGCAATTGAAAAACTATGGAATCCTGCCGGCTACCTGCTGAATAGTGTCGAAAAGATCACTATTACTATCAGCTAGGAGGGGGCATATGAAACAGATACTGATGATAGCAGCTATTATTATCGTGATGACGGCAGGACTGGCATCTTCAGGTCCGGGCGACAGCATAAAGTCCATAGACCTGCCGGATGTGAAGACCGTACTTGCCGACGGACCGGGAAAGGACACGTCCGAAAAATTCTGCAACCTCTGCCACAGTCTCGATTATATTACCATGCAACCAAGATTCAGCCGGGTTCAATGGACCGGTACGGTTAACAAGATGATCAAGACCTTTGGCGCCCCGATCAGCGACGAGGACGCAAAGGTGATTATTAATTACCTCGCAACGGCTTATGGGAACGGGAAGTAATGCAGAAAGGCAGACATTAAAGCAAGTGAAGCCAGCGGCTATTATCAAGAATTGGTAGCCGAGTTGAGTGATGCCCTTACTTCGGGTTCCTCTCTATACTGTGGCAGCATTATTCTTGCCAATGACACATTGGTTGCATGCGTCAATTGTGGGAGCCGTATCACGAGAAATTCGAACCTTTCACAGCAAGGAATCTTGAACTACAAGTTTGGGTCTCAAACTGTCTTCACAAAAATATACAGGCACCGGCATTCATTGCCTATTGGAAGGTATAATAAATTGCTAACATTTTTCTGTGAGCTGGTCATAACACAACAGGAATCGCATTCACATTAAATATGACTTATCCGCCCTCCCCGTTGCCTCACGTAGAAATCGAGTTGAAACGATAAAAAACACTGCCTCATAGAGAAATTTACTCCAAAAGATGACCTCACCTGGGGTGCCGATTGATGTGGTACAATTAGTGTATGGATGGCATGACGGATACTTTCCCTCGAAGAAGCGAGCGTATAGTATTCAGGAAGATAGCAGGTGAGTATATCCTTATACCGATAGCAGCATCGGCCACTGACGTTGAATCCATCTTCAACCTGAATGAGACAGGGGCAACGATATGGGAAAAGCTGGATGGCAA
>PLXX01000028.1:2958-5346 GCA_003153275.1 Nitrospiraceae bacterium
TGATCGAAGTAACAAGGCGGTGTCCTTTACAGTGTGCACACTGTTACAATAACCTGCCGATGCAAGACAAGAAGGCAAGGCTTAACGAACTCTCCCTCGATGAGCACTGTCGGATCCTCGATGAGATTACCGAGGCGGGCTGCCTCTGGCTCACTTATACGGGCGGAGAGATCTTTGTCAGAAGGGATTTTCTCGATATTTACACCCACGGGAAAAAAAGGGGTCTCTTGATCACGCTGTTTACCAACGGCACTCTCATTAATCGGGAAATCGCCGACTATTTGTCTGAGTGGCGTCCCTACTGCATCGAGATCACTCTTTACGGCCGCACCAGTGAGATTCATGAGCGCGTAACGGGCATCCCGGGTTCTTATGAGCGGTGTATGGAAGGGATTCGACTTCTCACTGAGCGGAAACTCCCTCTTAAAATAAAGACCATGGCCCTTACTCTCAACGAACATGAAATACGGGAATTAAAAAGCTTTGTGGAAGACGGTCTGGGGCTGGAGTTCAGGTTTGACCCCATGATCATGCCGCGCCTGGATCACTCGCGAAAACCACTGGACCTAAGGCTTTCGCCAGGCAAGGTACTGGAATTGGATATAAAGGACCCTAAAAGAATGTCTGAGTGGAGGACACTCGCCGACAGATTCGATAGTTGCTTGCAATATCCGGCGTCAGATAAAGAGGTTTATTACTGTAAGGCCGGCATTACCGGATTTGGTATAGACCCATACGGGGGCATGAACATTTGTTTGTTTTCTCCAAGCGGGAAGTATGATCTGCGTAAGGGCTGTTTCACAAACGGTTGGGATGACTATCTCCTGAAAGTCCGCAGAAAGAAGATCTCAAGACAGACAAAATGCGTTGAATGTATGATCAGGGACATGTGTGGCATGTGTCCGCCAAACAGTGAGTTGGAAAAAGGTGACCCGGAGGAGCCTGTGGATTTTTTCTGCGAGCTTGCACATTTGAGAGCACATTCCCTCGGCCTTCCGGTCAAGCCTCACGGGGAGTGCAGGTATTGCATTCCGGAGACTGTCCAATGAGGATTGCATAGCGAGAAAGGTGAGGAGGAAATAATGAAGGAAACCGCGGAAAAAGATGGGCACGAGAAGAAACCTTATGTTAAACCGCTGGTGATACGGGTCGACCTGACACCAGAAGAAGTTGTGATGGGCTCCTGTAAAGCGTCCAGCGGCCCTGCCGGCAGTAAATCACCCCTTTTCCCGTGCAAGGTCTGTGGCCTTGCTTTAGGATCCTGAGAGTTTTTTTCGACCATGGACCACCTAACGGCAGCGGCTGATCCGGTAATGGGGCTTACGGCCAATGGGCCTGTCGGGCATTTCCTTTTGAAGATCGCTGACCTCACGGTGTCGGTCACATGCGATGAAAGCGCTGTAGACCTCGGGGTTGAAGGTGAAAAAGAAAAATTCATCGTTCCCGAAGGAGTGCCCGATGTGAGGATCAAAGTTGCTTTGGGTAAACTGCCCGAAGGTGGAGTGGGCGATAAACTCTTCGATTCCGGGCCCGTCTGGCAGCTTTATCGTCAAGATGACTCATACCTCTTCAGATTCTGCTCTCTTACATTTGGGTCACGTCCCTATAGAATTGCGATCTTTAATCAGGATTTTTCCAATGGAGAGATATATCTTGACCCTAGCTTTTTCCGGCCCGGTCAACCTGTTGATCCGCTCTGGGCCCCCCTGGATGAACTGCTGTATAGCAATTTACTGGCAAGGGGGAAAGGGGTTGAAATACATGCCTGCGGCCTCATCGATCCACAAGGGCACGGTCATTTATTAGTCGGGAAATCCGCCACCGGGAAGACCACAATGGCAAAATTGTGGCAGGATATTCCTGGGGTTACAATACTCAGCGATGACAGAATCATCCTGCGTAAATCTGACGGCAAAATTTGGATGTACGGAACGCCGTGGCATGGTGAGGGGGGCATGGCGTTTGCAACCCGGAATCCGCTGGCGCGGATTTATTTCCTGCATAAGGGACTTAGTAACGAGCTGTTGCCTCAGAGAGAGGCAGAGGCCACTATGCGGCTTATGGCCTGCAGCTTCCCTCCATTTTACAATCGGGAGGGGCTGGACTTCACCCTTGCTTTCATCGGAGAAGTCGCTAAAGAGATTCCGTGTTTTGAACTCAGGGTGGTACCGGATAAAAGAGTGGTCGAGTTTATCAGTAATAGCATTATGATCGTAAACTGATCGATGGGCAGGAACCTTCCGAGAAAAACGCCTCACCAGTTCTTTATAGATAGCATAGGAGAAAATATATTATGAAGACGTTAAAAGTTTCAGGCGTTCAGGTCAGATCAGTTCAGGTCAGTGCGGTGATTATTTTGCTGCTTGCTCTGATGTTTTTGTTCCCGCC
>PLXX01000133.1 GCA_003153275.1 Nitrospiraceae bacterium
GAGTTTATACACAGACACTAATTACTTATGAAACACTAAACGAGCAGGAATATACCAATTCTGAAAGGTCTTCTATAAAAAAGGCAACAAGGACTGACCTTTTTTATTTTTCTTTTTCCTCTTTTTTATTCTGAGCACCACCACCCGACGCAAGATCTGCAGCAAGGGCTTCTATCGCCAATATGGCATCAAGGCTGATGTCGATGAAACTTATGCCATAGCCCGGGAGTCGACCTTTCTGTTTAGGCAGGACACGCGCTACCTCGGCGGTCGCGCTTATCCGTCCGTGACCAGGGAATGACAATGAGACGACAAGAGAGTCCCCTTCCATCAGTTCAGCGGACAATCGCAGAAGCATCCCTGCGGCGCTGATATTTTCGGCCTGGCCTGCATAGGGTCTGCCTTTCACCGTTCCTTCCAATTTCACCGTCACTCTGATGCGGAAAGACTTTCTCGGGGGGACGTTAAGGAGTTGATACACCTCCTGGAGGAGGATAGTGGCATTCAGGGGGCTGGAGACAAAAGCGTTTGCGCTGCATTTTACGCATCGCTTGAGGTCAGATTCGACTCCTGAACAGACCATGATTATCGATACGTTGCGCAGCATATCGTCCCGCCGTATACTGCTGCAGAATTTTTCTCCGTTAAGTTCTCCGTCATCGAGTTTCGCGATAATCAGATCGGCCGTTTCTGTCTTGTGAAGAGCAAGGGCGGCAGCGTTCGATGCCGCCGGAACAACAGTGATATCAGCCCGGCCCAGAAAGTTCTGCTCTCCCCTGAGAATCGCATAGATATCGTCTGCAATGATCACTTTCTTCATGGCGTATAACAGTATACCTCCGGCATCAAAAGCTGTAAAGTGAGGGATAAGAGATAACGGATAACCATACCGATCCACGGCACCCGATTATAAGGCGGACAAGGCGTTTTCTCATTGAAACAGCGGAGAGAGCAAAAGCGTCACCGATCGCCCGGGAGTCCGCGTACGTGCCAAATATCATGTCCCAAACAGTCAGAATAAATCCGAGGTTCTTGCCGGCAAGCCCCCCTGCTCCGTGATGTATGCGGTGATAATCAGGGGTAAAAAGAAGTCCGTTCAGAGGCCCCAGATTCACCGAAATGTTGACGTGTATCCAGATATTAACGACTACTCCCATGGAAAAGGCCACTCCTGCTTCCGCAGGCGTAAATTGAAATACATAGTAACCGAATAGCGCCTGAGGGGCAGCATAAAGGAGAAGATGTGTTACGCTTGTTCTTGACCCTGAAAGCCACCGGAGCTGATCAATCGAGTGGTGGAAGGCATGCGTGAGCCATAGAATTCTTTGTCGGTGCATGCCTCTACGGACCCAGTAGAGACAGCAGTCTGCAATGACCAGCGCCGGTAATATCCGTATCATAGTCCGGCAGATTTATGGCATTGAAGTTCTTGGTCAGCACCGTCTTCCACAGTTCTCCGGCAACCATGACAACTAAAATAGCAGCAATATTCAGACCAAGGGTGTGACGGCGGTTTACAGCCACACGGGGCATCTTCGCTCCATGAAATCGAAAAGCCCGACAACAACGCAAAGAGTAACTGCTTCGCAAACCTGCTCTCTCGGAACCATAAATACATATTCTATAGTATTTGCCTTAGCGAGAGTTGGCCGCTGACTTTCAGAGAATCAGGGTTTTACTTTTCCCCATCCTCCCGCAGTTCCTCTCCATCCTCACCCTCTTCTTCATCCTTATACTCTCTTTTTTTCTTGAGGACCTTTAAAAAACCCCAGACGGCGAGTAACGCCGCAAATACAAAGAGTATCTCATAGAGGTTTTCGCGGAGATAATAAAGCCACGCGCTTTTCGTGGAGAGAGATGCCCTCCACTTTTTTTCGACTTCGTCGAGGGACACCGAAAAACTCATGTAGACCGCCCGTTCAAGATCAGCGCCTCTGCTCATCTGTTCCAATATCCGCTGCACTGCTGAAACACCAAACCTTCTCTGCAGATAGTCAACAATGCTTCTGCTCTCCTCATAGGCAAGAAGCATATCCCGACCGTCGGATGGGAAGCTCGCCGTCAAACGGTCTATACTAAGCAGCCTTCCCGACATCACGGCCTGTGTGAGAACCTCATGGCTTCCTCCTTCGATCAATTCGCCATAACCTCCGGTAACCCACTGGCATATTCCCTCGTCAAACCATCTCGGCAATCGTTCCGAAGCAATGTGATGATGGAGCTCAAGATGACATAATTCATGTTTCAGGGTCACATCAACCGTATAGGGATGTCTCCCCATTTTCGAATAATCGATCACGATTAGGTCTTTTCCAGGAACTGCAAAAGCGGTGACGAGATCTCTGCCGGATGCTGTAAAAAATGAGTGCTGGTCTTTCACCAGCACGATCTCGGGTCTGAATTCGGTTTCCCAGCCAAGGTCTTTCCGCAATTCATCCCTGACAGCCGGGTATATCTTAAGGATCTCATCGGCAGCTCCCTGAAGCGGGGCGTCGAACAGAACAGTGACCGTTCCGTCACCGGAATTAATTTTCTCCGCGCAGCAGAGGTTGACCGCCACAGCGGATAGATATATTATTGCGAGCAGAAATATTTCTTTCCTTAACACCGGTATCGTCCTCACTTAAAGAATAGCATGTTATGTGCAGCGTTGATCTGTAAAGAAAGGCCGTCTTCAACAGACAGTTTGACAAAAAGACCATATCGGACAAGGAGACACTGGGTAGCGTGGACTACATACTGCAGACGTTTAGGCAAGCAGGGAAACAACGGGGTTACGCAGGCCTATGGAGCAAGCTTCTTTTGTATCTCCCTGACGGACTGATTGTTCATCAGCCTCATGAACTTCGGATTTGACATGAGGGCGGCGATGTCCCCTGCCTGTGCCGCCTTCATGATCTCAGGGTCCGTCAGGACCTTCTGAATTTCAGGATCGTTCTGCAGTCCCTGGATCATGCTCATGATATCGGTCTGACCGAGCATCGAATCCTGCAGAGACTTTATATCTCCGGTCACGTCCGGGGCTTTCCCCTTCGAGCGGATTGCCCGGACCTTTGTTTCATTGATTTTAATTGTCCCCAGGGAATTCGACCTTACGGTATACACTCCGTCCGCCAGGGACACAACTTCACCTGTCAGGGTACTCCCGTCGGTAAGCTCTATAACCCGGGTCTCAGCAGCGGTCCCCAAGCCGGAGACGAAGACAAAAAAAACGCCTGACAGGAGAAACGATTTTATGAAGATGCGCGGTCCATTTCTTTTCACTTCGGCCCTTTCATCGTCGCAGTGACGTCTGCCTTTACCTTCCCAATCTCATCGGACAGTGCCTGCTTGTTGTAAAACAGTATCGAGCAGGCCTCAACCCCCAGGCTCTTTTTTCGCCCTGTCCATCACCAAGTTCATAAGTTCGTCAAGCTGATGGGTCGAGGAGATGATCGCGGAAATCTCGACTAGGGCCGAGATGCCTCCAACTTTCTGTTCGAGTTTATTCAGATATGCAGCAGGAACACTGATAATACGGTCGTCAGTCATACTTATTAGATAACAGATTTCCGGAATATTTGCAAGACAAACAAAAACCACACAAACAAAAACCACACAAACAAAAACCATGGATTAAGCTCATTCATCCTGCTTCTTATGCAGATAGTCGGCGAGGAGTCCCCTGCTGTGCTCATCCTCATGACAATAGATGCAGAGGTTCTCCCAGTTCGAGCCGTCCGAAGGATTATTTCGGTGGTTCCCGTCTTTGTGATGAACGGTCAACAGTTGTCGATCCTTCTCCTCAAACTCCCGTCCGCACTTCGCACAGAGGAGTCCATGTATCCTGAGCGACTGCTCACGGTAGGGGTCCGGACGGCTTGCTGCCTGCTTCAATTCTCTTGCGATTTCCAGCGCGGATTTCTCCGTTCCTCCCGCAGGAGGAATTACTTTTTTCGGGCTGTTGAACCTGCGGCTATTTCTCATCTGATTTTCCTCCTGTCACCAGTCTATTTCTTTCCGCCGAAAACCGCAAAAATGCCATTTTTAAAGTAGCAGTCCACTTCTCTAAATCCGGCCTCTTTTAATGCGGTCACCTGGTCCTCCAGCGTATCGGGTCTGTTCATGCTTGAAGGATCTTTATACCGTTTTACCACATCGTCCGGTGACTCATCGCTGAGACCGGTCTGGTCCATCACAGCCTGCATTATTTCTTTCCATTGTGCGATATACCATGCTTCGAGGCCCTCTGATGGCGGCAGGACGACATCGGCATTAATAAATCGGCCATCCTTGTGCAGATGTTCGAAGATGAATCTGAAAAGTGCTGTCTTGTCTTTCATCTCAAGATGGTGAATGGCATGGGATGACATGCAGAGATCAAACATACCCAGCGCTGCCCTGCCACTGCTACCACGTATCAGCTCATGAAAACTGGCATGCACATACGCTATATGCTGATATGCTTTTAATCGTTCGCCAGCCTTCTGAAGCATCGACTCCGAGCCGTCTGCCAGTGTCGGGACTAAGGACATGCCAGAGGATTTGCCTAATACGTTGCTTTTTCTCAGGAGCTCTCCGGTCAGCACACCGTCGCCGCACCCGAGGTCCAGGACCCGGATATCGTATCTTCCTGCATAGAAAAAGGTCAGCAGGGAAGAAAACATGCTGATCATGTTCCTCCGCTCCGGGATGTAGATATCGGCCTTTTCCAAATAATTATTTGAAAACGCTTTCTGCGCCCATGCAGATCTGCCGAAGGTATCCATAGCCGTGCCCCCTTTCACCCTGCAGAGAATTCATCTGGTGTTATAATAGCTGATGCAGGTTGTTACAGTAAAAAATCTTACAAAATGTTACGGGACATTCACCGCGGTAGACGCGATCAGCTTTGATATCGCCAAAGGAGAATGCTTCGGCTTTCTGGGACCAAACGGGGCGGGGAAGACAACGGTCATGAGTGTTATTCACTGCTTCATGCCGCCGACCTCAGGTGATGTCAGGGTCTTTGATATCGCGGTGCGTGAAGACCCCGGCAGCATTAAAGCGAAACTCGGCGTCATGCCTCAGGAGGATAATCTTGACCCAGACCTCTCGGTCATCGAAAACCTGGTTGTCTATGCCCGATACTTTGATATCCGGAAGAAAACAGCCACGCGGCTTGCCGGAGAGTTGCTGTCATTCGTCGAACTGACCGACAAGGCCAATGTGAATATCCGGGACCTCTCGGGCGGCATGAAGCGGAGGCTTCTGCTGGCTCGGGCGCTGATCAACACCCCCGAACTGCTGATACTCGACGAGCCAACGGTCGGGCTTGATCCCCATTCACGACGTTCTGTCTGGGAAAAACTCCAATGGCTGAAGAGACAAGGCACAACCTTCATACTAACGACGCATTATATGGAAGAAGCTGAAAAGATATGCGACAGGGTTGCTATCATGGATGCAGGAAAGATCATCACGATCGACACACCGGGCAGCCTGATGGCGGCGCATGACGGTTCTCTCGAGGACGTCTACCTGAAGCTAACAGGGAGGTCCCTTGAAGATTAAGCGCGCGCTGCGGGTCTGGCAGAGACATCTCAAGGTGTATACCAAGCTTTACAAGTCGAGCATCGCTCTGAATTTTGTCGAGCCGGTGATGTACCTTGCTGCACTGGGTCTTGGGCTCGGCGCCTTTGTCAAGGAGATCGATGGGGTCCCCTACATCAACTTTATCGGCCCCGGCATCATCGCGTCGTCAGCTATGTTCGCTGCTGCGTACGAGTGCTCTTACGGGACCTTCGTCAGAATGACCTTTCAGAAGACGTTTGATGCAATCCTTGCAACACCGGTGAATATCGATGACCTGGTCACCGGAGAGCTGATCTGGGGCGCGACCAAAAGCATGCTCTACGGGACCGTCATCATTATTGTCATATCGCTCTTCGGACTGGTGAAATCACCGCTGGTGGTCCTGATCATCCCACTGCTCTTTGTCAGCGGCCTTCTCTTCTCTGAGATATCGATGATGTTTGCTGCCATTGTGCCGGGCATCGACTCATTCAATTATTTCTTCACGCTTTTCATAACGCCGCTATTTTTATTTTCCGGGATCTTTTTCCCAGTAACGACGCTGCCCGCACTCGTGGCAAAGGTTGCCTGGTTCACTCCTCTGTATCACGTCGTCAATATCTGCCGCGCCCTTGCTTCAGGATTAGTCATCCAGGTGCTCGGCGATATCGCCTGGCTCGTCGTGGTCACAGCGTTCCTGGCCCCCTATCCGTTCAGACTGATGAAAAAGAGACTGATAAAATAATCCGCACATCCACGTCTTCGCAGAATGCTCAGAGTGAGCAGTAGAGGCAGGTTGCTCCTTCAGGGGTGACTACAAGCGTTTTTACTGAAAGGGAAACAGCATAACTCAGATACTCTATCCTGACACGGGACTGATACCAGCGGCCGTTTTCCCGGATAGGCTCCTCGTAATATATCGTCAGTTCCTTGCCTCCTTCCAGAGAGACCACCTGCCTGAGGGGCAGAAAGCTCTTCTTGTCAATCCAGATCTTCCGGCTGTTGTTTGCAAGCACATACATGTCGCCCTCCTCTTCAATGGCAACATTATCTGCATTCCACCAGAAGATGCAGTCTCTGAGCCCTTCAGTAAGTAACACTTTTTTTGTTCTGTCAAGCAGAGGACTGCTTTTAACCACCCCGTCCCGGGAGGTCAGTTCCATCGCCAGGAACCCCAGAGTATAAATTCGCAGATCAATATCACCGGTGCTCGTTATGGTCAGAGCACCATCGCCCCGCATCTCTGCATCAGCCTTGTTGAAGGCGACCGTAAAGGTCGTCTCGATATCAGTGACCAATCTCTTCTCTGTAAGCGCGGCGCGTATATCTCCGCCCTGAAAAGAGGGCAGCTCAACCCTCTTCGGCGCACAGGAGGAGACAAGGAGCAGAAGAGGGACAAGACTAATCCAAAACAGCTTTAAGACATTCTGCGACATCTTTCACCCCCACGATCGTTATGTTATGTATCTTCTTTATCTTCTCCGCACTACTTGCGGGGATGACTGCCTTCCTGAACCCGATCTTCGCGGCTTCTTTCAGCCGGGCCTCTGCCTGGGCAACTGCCCGCACCTCTCCTGAAAGACCGACCTCGCCAAAGACAAAGGTCTGCGGGTCTATCGGTTTTTCGCGCATTGAAGACGCGATCGTCGCTATGATGCCGAGGTCGACCGCAGGCTCGATGATCTTCAGTCCACCGACCACATTAATAAAGATATCCATCCCGCCGAGGTGGAGTCCTGCTCTTTTCTCGAGAATGGCGACGAGAAGATTAGTCCGGTTGAAATCAACGCCGATGGCTGTACGACGCGGCATGCCGAAATTCGTCGTTGAGACGAGCGCCTGGATCTCGACCATGATCGGCCTCGTCCCTTCGATGCTGGCGACGACAGTAGTCCCGGAAACATTCCGTGGCCGCTCCGAGAGAAAAAGTTCCGAGGGATTCTCAACCTCCCGAAGCCCGCTGTCTGACATCTCGAAAATCCCGATCTCGTTCGTTGACCCGAACCTGTTCTTGATCGTCCTTAATATCCGGAAGGTATGCCCCCGATCCCCCTCAAAATAAAGAACCGTATCAACTATATGCTCTAGGACGCGGGGCCCGGCAATCGAGCCGTCCTTTGTCACATGTCCTATGAGAAAGACAGGGACATTCGAACGTTTCGCAAAGAGGACCAGCCGGGCGGCAGACTCACGCACCTGCCCAACAGAACCGGGAGCCGAAAGGAGTTCCTGGGTATAGACCGTCTGAATCGAATCAATGACCATTGCCGTGGGAGAAAGTTTTGCCGCTGTATCGAGAATGCCCTCAAGCGAGGTCTCGGCAAGGAGAATGATCCCCTCGGCCGATGCTCCGAGCCGGTCAGCCCTCATCTTTATCTGTTCAGGAGACTCCTCTCCGGAAACATAGAGCAGTTTACCGTTGCTGCGGGAAAGGCCCGAAAAAATCTGCAGTAGCAGCGTTGATTTCCCGATACCTGGGTCCCCGCCAACGAGGACCACCGAACCCGGAACAATACCGCCTCCGAGGACCCGGTCGAACTCCTTCACCCCGGTGGGGGTCCTTTGTCCGGAGATGCCATTGATCTGGCTGAGTGCAACCGGCAGGTTTCTGCCAAGGGCATCCGGAAGCGACGCATGCCTCCCTCCGCCGGCAGTTTTCTCCTCGACAAAACTGTTCCATCCTCCGCAGTCCGGGCACTTCCCTATCCATTTGGGGCTCGGATGACCACAGGCCTGACACTGATAAAATGTTTTTATTTTAGACCCCTGATGAGACCGTTGTTTAGACATTGAATAGCCGCATCCCCTTCCCCGTACTGAATGTTTGTTTCATCGACTGCCGCACATAGGTCTTCGCCTGCTGCACCGCCTCAACCACACCGCATCCGTCTGCCAATCGTGCAGCGATGACCGCAGAAAACCTACAGCCGGTTCCGTGGAACTCTCCTGATATCTTTCTGCCTTTCAAAAAAGTAAACACACCGTTATAGATAATGTCGACTGCCCCTTTTTCCAGGTGGCCGCCCGTAATCACAACGTTGGCTGTCCCAAGGTCATGCAGGATTACCGCCGCTCTCTTCATATCATCAAAGGTGCGTATTACCATTCCTGCAAGAACAGAGGCCTCATGGATATTCGGGGTGATAACCGTGGCAAGGGGAAGGAGTTTTTTCCTCATCACTTTCTCAGCCCCTTTTTCGGCAAGGAGCTTTCCTGACGAGGAGAGAAGTACCGGGTCAACAACAATATTCCTGAGCCGGTATTTTTTTATCATGTTCACCACGACCTCAACATTGGCTTTACTATAAAGCATACCTGTCTTCATAGCATCAGGCTTCATATCCGGAAGCAACACAGTCAGTTGCCGCTGCACGAACGAGGATTCAACGGCTCTGACCGCACTCACCCCTTTGGAGTTCTGTGCAGTCAGGGCAGCAGCAACCGAAAGCCCGTATATATCAAGCGCACCAAAGATCTTCAGGTCAGCCTGGATTCCTGCACCACCCGATGGATCAAACCCGGCAATCGTCAGAGCTGATTTCATTGCTGAATTATAGACTGACTGGATAGCTGATGGCAATATGGGCACAAGGGCATCCATTCAGATTTCCTTTTATGGGAAAGATATTCTTCCAAAGGTAAACCGGAAGATCTGAATGCTTTAGATGTACTCTAATGGCATTGGAAACAAATAAAAATAAAAGCTGGCACGGAATATGCATGTGTTCTATAGTATTTTGAGGCGGCCCATTTCCGGTGCCTTAGTTAGCGGTTGACATTTTTTGTATAATAGTATTATATTTCAGCACATGTGTATTGACTATGATGTTTCTATTATGGTGAATTTCTAAACGAAAGGAGGTGTTATACGAAAATGAAGAAAATATTTGCATTAATGTTCGCTATGTTAATGGTTCTTTCCATGGCCCTCACAATCGGCTGCGAGAAGAAGCCTGAAGCCCCTAAGCCTGAAGCCCCTAAGGCTGAGGCCCCTAAGGCTCCTGAGGCTGGTGCTCCTGGCGCCCCTGGTGCTCCTGGCGCCCCTGGTGCTCCTGGCGCCCCTGGCGCCCCTGGTGCTCCTGGCGCCCCGGCTGCTGACGCTCCTAAGAAGTAATCAGGGCAAAAGACGTATTTTTAAAAAGGGTCCAGAAATGGGCCCTTTTTTTATGTGTTTTTTTGCCGGAAGACTATTATTCAGAAGGTTATCGTAAAGGTCATCTCCTTGTCACCCAGCATGAACCTGCTCCGGCTTACCCTGACGGCAACGTTATCCCCTTTCTTTTTATAAAGCAGATGGATCCTTACATCGTCGACCTCCTGCACCGGGACCCCGTCGAGAGAGAGAATGATATCGCCTTTTTTCAGTCCGGCCTTTTCAGAAATGCTCTCCCGGGGGAAATCAGTGATGATCAACTTCCTGTCCTCCTCCTTAAACTGGACCATCAGGCGCGGAGATTCAGGATAAGCTACGGGTTCGGGAAACAGAATGAAGTCAGCTATCTGTTCGTGCGGCTCATCGCCGTTCAGCACAATAGCGTAATCAAGGCTGTTTAACCGGTAGGCGCGGCGGGGGATGCCGGAGCCAAATGACAGATGCCCTCCGCCGGCAAGAACGACGACCTGATGTTCCGGGTTCCTGCGGATAAATGCATCAAGTGCATGCGCCATGGCTTCATCCCAGAGGACCTGAGCCTGGAAAAAGAAGTCAAAATTTCTCTCTGCATTGCCCTTATGCCCGAGAAAGAATTCCTTCAGCCTCGATCGGTACTCGCCGTCTGAAAGGTCCATATCAGCCGGGACCTCACTGAGTTCCTCCTTCGTCAGGCCGTACAGACCTGACTTCGAAACCTTTGACACGATCTCTTTCCTGATATTCAGCGCGACAACGGGTATCTTGAACTCACGCGCATAGAGAAGGATTTCGCGGTAAAGATTATAGTCAAAACTCCATCGTTTGAAGTATTCTGATTTTTTCAGGAACTCCTTCTCATCAATCGTCCCGGCAATATAATCATCCAAGATCTTCTGGAACGGCTGCTGGAACATCTCCATGCCGATCGCGATTTTTTTGTTCTTCCGGTGCAGACCGCGAATGATCTCGAACTGGGCACGGTGGTGCTCGAACCGATCATGTACCTCTCCGACATAGATGATCTTACGGCTGCCGACTTTCTCTATGATGCCGGGAAGGTCGATCATCCGGATGATTTCGACACCCGGGACAGCCCTAACAAGGGCTGCCCTCAGGCCTTCTTCCTTCGCCGTGGTCTCTTTCAGGATATTCCTGCCATTCTTAAAGGCAATTGTGCTATATCTTCCATAATGCATCAGGCGTGGGACATACCGCCCGATATCTTCCGGTGCATCGCAGTCAAGCAGTGCAATAACACTTCCAGCAGCATAAGGGTTTTCCCTGACCACCACCGACAGCTCACCTTCAGTACGTTTCAATTTCCCGAAGAGCCTGGCGGCAAGCGGATTATCAGAACCGATCAGCAGCAGGGACGATTTTGTCAGATCGTCATGTGTGATCTGTGTTTCATTCCTGATAGCGAACCCCTGCTCTTTCAAAACGTCGATGGCCCTGGAAAATTCTTTTTCTCCCCCCTCGTGGACCACCGCTATTTTCTGCTTGTCGTTGATGAGGCGCGCCAGCACCGGATAATATTCCCTGCCGGACAACTTTCTGAAAACATCATACTGACTATCGATTACCAGTTCAACCGGCGATCCGTCGACCTCGATCTCGACATGGCTTATTGCCTTATCAACACTGATCTTCTTCCTGACCGTTCCCTCACGGGTCCTGATGTCGACAGGCAGAAGAAGCTTATATGACCGGCCCTTTTGGCTGAGGTCGAAAGAGACAACCGCCCTGGACCCCTGATATGACGCCACCACATTTTGAAGCTCAAGCTCGGGAACCCCCTTCTCCTCTACCCACTGCGTAAAGAACCAGTCGAGATTCTGCTTTGATGCTGTCTCAAAAGCTGAGCGGATTGTGAGCCACGAAGCTGGGCTAAACATGTTGTCAGCGGCAAAACTTCTCAGTGCAACAGCAAACGTATCTTTCCCGACCAGTTCTTTCAGCATATGG
>PLXX01000064.1 GCA_003153275.1 Nitrospiraceae bacterium
TCCTCTATCCCTATAATCAACAGTCCTATGACTCCTGCTGGCGCAGTCCTCTCGGACACCGGCTGTCCTTTTGACAGTACGGCTTCGGGTGTGACCCCATATATTGCAAATCACGAGGCTTGTGTGGAATCGGGGCGAGCATCCCCGACGTTAGCCGGCGATAATACTGTTCGATCGCCGCATTTGTAACTATGGGATGTTTGTCCATAGTTTAAGGAACGGTTCGCCACGATCATAAATAAAAAGGACGGTCGAACCAGCCAGAATGACAGAACGTCGAAATGCTGTGGCTTTGCTTTCGGGCTCCTTAATATCATCCATGGATAGGCTCATAAGCAGGCACATGAATATCTCTTGACCTGACAAGCTCATTTAGGGTATTTTCTTTGATGGATACTAGCTCAACTCTGGCTATTGTCATAGCCCTTTGTTCACTAACAACAATGATAAACCTGATCTTCGGTTTTTTCAGAAACAGAACGCGGAAATATTCGATCAACTGGTTTCTCTGCATCCATGCACCCATACCGTTTATCTTTCTTGCCCGGACCTTCTCTCATCTCGGCGTGGTCTATATACCCCTTTTTGTGCTGGCAGCATTGACCGGCCAGATCCTCGGCGGAAAGATGGAGGTTTAGCCTATGCTCACGGCTATGCTGACTAAACCCGGAACAATAGAGCTCCATGACGTTATCCTGCCGGAACCGTCCGATGGCGAGCTTCTCGTCCAAGTAAAAGCAGCCCTTACCTGCGGTACTGACCTGAAGGCGTTTGTGCGGGGCCATTCACTCATCCCGACGCCAAGGCCGTTCGGTCATGAGTTTTCCGGCATTATTGTTGATAAAGGAAAAGGTGTAACAAAATTTAGA
The DNA here is from genome assembly GCA_003153275.1 of Nitrospiraceae bacterium. Taxonomy (GTDB): domain Bacteria; phylum Nitrospirota; class Thermodesulfovibrionia; order Thermodesulfovibrionales; family UBA6898; genus PALSA-1316. The sequence continues at coordinate 870 of PLXX01000064.1, forward strand.
ATCGGGGACTCGGTCATGGCGGTACACAGTGCGCCGTGTCTTGTCTGCGGCTACTGCAGGAGAGGTCTTTTTAACCTGTGTGACAAGATCATGTCAACCAAGGTCCTCGGTTCATTTGCAGAGTATGTCCTGCTGCCCCGCCATGTTGTCGGTCAGAATGTCTTCAGAAAACCGGAAAATCTGAGCTTCAAGGAGGCCGCATTCCTTGAGCCGCTCGCCTGCGTTGTGCATGGCATGGCCGGTCTCGGCATAAAGAAGGGCGATACGGTCTTCATTATCGGTGCCGGCCCCATCGGGCTTCTTCATCTCATTCTTGCCCGGGCGCAGGGTGCCCGGGTGATGATCACCGGTCTTGAGAAAGAGCGTTTAAAAACAGCAAAAAAACTCGGTGCAGAACGCATCTGCGATCCTGCCAGCGCAGCGGAGGGGACGCGGGAATTTTCCGGTGGGCTTGGCGTTGATTATGTATTCGAATGCACCGGGCAGCCTGCCATATGGGAAGTCGCAGTCGATTATGTGCGGCGGGGAGGAACGGTCATTCTCGTCGGCGGGTGCAGGCCCGACACAACGGTCACGTTCAACGCAGAACGCCTGCATTACGACGAAATCACATTGAAAGGGACGTTCCATTTCACACCGGATGACGTTAAGCAGTCCCAACTCCTCCTGAAGAATGGAAAGATCGATGTTCAGCCCCTGATCAGCGGGACCGCACGCCTGAAGGACATCCAGCAGACCTTTATGAAACTGGTCAGCGGCGATGGTATTAAGTACGCTATCGTCCCGTAAAAAGCGTTATGGGGCTTCATCTGAAAAAGTCGGGCTTGAATTTTAATATCCCAATCAGTTCTTGTACATCCTTTTCCCGATTACGGCACTAAACACAACAAACAACCCGGCCGCCACAGTTGCCGCTATTGCCCCGAAATAGAATGTCGCGGCAGGCGAAACCCTGTCCCACAGTAACCCCCCTATGAAACTTGCAGGCAACATTGCAAGCCCTACGACGGTATTGTAAACCCCGAAAGCGGTTGCCTTGAAATCCTGTGGAATGATTGTCGTCAGAAAGGCTTTCTGAACGCCTTCCGTAAGTCCCATAAAGAGACCATAGAGACCAAAAAGAATCCAGATAGCCTTTGTATCCGATGCGACAGCAAATCCATAGTACAGGAATGCAAACAGCACAAATCCAACGAGGATAACTCTCTTTCTTCCGAAACGATCTGCTGCCACACCCGCAGGGATTGACGACAATGAATAAACAAGGTTAAACAACAGATAGACCATCGGGATCATAACCGTTGAAACACCGACCTGCTGCGCCCTCAGTATCAGGAACACATCGCTCGAATTGCCGAGGGCAAATAAGCCGGAAATAATGACAAAGGACTTGAACTTCCAGTCAAAGTGTTTTATCGTCAATTTCGGCCTGTCTGAATGGGCGACAACGGCCTTCTTTTTTTCCGTGATGAAAAATATTATCAGCAAAACAGCTATGACTCCGGGGATCATGGATAGCCAGAAGATCTTGCGATAGTCGTTTGAGAAGATACCGAGCAGGAAAAATGCCAATGCAGGCCCAATAACAGCGCCCATGGTATCCATTGAGCGATGAAACCCGAAAGCCCTGCCGAGATATGCCCTGTCAACTGATTCCGCAATGATCGCGTCTCTCGGAGCAGTGCGGACACCCTTGCCAACGCGGTCTATGAATCTCGAGCCCAACACCTGCTGCCAACTCACTGCGAGGGCTATAAGAGGTCTGCTCAATGTGGATATCCCATAGCCCGCGGCCATGAGCCACTTGCGATTTCCTATTCTGTCTGAAAACCAGCCTGAAAAGACTTTAAGCAGACTGGCCGTTGACTCGGCAATGCCTTCGATGAGGCCGATGACGGACTTGTTCACTCCAAGGACATTAGCAAGGAAAAGAGGGACAAGAGGGTATATCATCTCTGAGCTTATGTCCATGAAAAAGCTGACAAGTCCGGCGATGGTTACGTTCCTGCCAAAACCGAAAAACCTCTTATTTGCCACTACAAAGCTCCTCCATTTTTTGGCCCTACTGATGTATCTTCTTTACCCGCCCTATTTCACCGCTCTGCAGTCTGACCTTGATGCCATGCGAATGGGTTGGTGAATTTGTCAGGATATCGCGCACAACCCCTTCAGTAAGTCTTCCCGAGTGCTGATCCTTCTTCAGCACGATCGAGACACGAAATCCCGGTTTTATATCTGAACGTTTTGTTCCATCCATAGGGCGCCTTCCCGTTTCTGTTATGCCGACATGTCATCATCCTCTCCGGACAGGTTAATTTTGCTATACCGGTATCGAATAAGTAAAATAGGAGCATCCGGTCGCGAAGACCGACGCACACTTGTATAATGAATCCCTGGGGGTACCATATGCTTTTGGATGTCACAATCAATACAAAATCTCTTTCAATACAAATCGATGATCCTTTTCATCCTGACCTGGACGCCATAGAAGGCCGGATTAACAAGTTTGCCTCTTCGAAAGAGACTGATCTTACCGGTCTGGACATAAGGAATCTTCTCCCGAAGATGATCAAGGGAATCGCGGGATGTGAAGGCGGCTGCCCTGCAAATGCAAAGGAGCTTGTTTCACGTGGAGTCAAAAATTTTGAACTGGAGTATATTGAAGGCGGTATCCTTTCAGCACGCTCAACGCTCGGCGGGACCAACTCCTTTTCTCTAAAGATGTTCCCTGATTTTTAGACCAACCAAGTCTTCCTCGGCAACCAGCATGCGCTATTTTTTCTTCAGGGCCCTCTCGACGGTTCGGATCGCACAGAATTCACCGCACATGCTGCAGACCTCTGTCTCGGTCGGAGGCACCTCTGCCCTCCACTCCCGTACTTTGTCGGGATTGAGGCTGAGGGCGATCTGGCCGTTCCAGTCAAGCGCCTTTCTGCATCTGGCCATCGCGTTATCCCGGTCCATAGAGCCCTTGATCCCTTTGGCAATGTCAGCTGCATGGGCAGCAAGTTTTGAGACGATGACCCCTTCCTTCACATCCTCGATAGTCGGAAGGCGTATATGTTCTGACGGTGTGACATAGCAAAGAAAATCTGCGCCCGCGGCAGCGGCGATTGCTCCGCCGATTGCGGCGCTGATGTGATCATATCCCATCCCGATATCAGTGACAAGGGGGCCGAGGACATAGAACGGCGCTCCTTTGCATATTTCTTTCTGGAGCCTAATATTCAGTTCAACCTGGTTCAACGGGACATGGCCAGGGCCTTCGATAATCACCTGGACATTATTTTCAAGGGCAACATCCCTGAGTTCGCCAAGCGTCAGAAGTTCCTCGATCTGGGTGCGGTCGGTCGCGTCGGCAAGACATCCCGGCCTCATACCGTCGCCAAGACTGAGGGTCATGTCATATTTCCGGGCGATCTCAAGCAGACGGTCATACTGCACATACAACGGATTGTCCTGCTCGTTACAGACCATCCATTCGAGAAGAAACGAGCCCCCCCTGCTGACGATATCGAGAATGCGGCCCTGCTGTTTCAACCGTTCGACCGCCCGCATCGTCAGCCCCGCATGGACCGTGACAAAATCAACTCCTGAGGCGCCATGTTCTTCGATCACATCAAAAAGATCGTCGGCGGTCATCTTCGAGATCGAGCCGTATTTTGCTGCTGTCTGGACAGCTGCCTGGTAAATCGGAACAGTGCCGACCGCAATCGGAGATCTTTTCAGCATCATCTCCCGCAATTCCCTGATCGGTCCACCGGTCGACAGATCCATCACCGCGTCTGCACCGTATTTCACAAGGACGTCGAGCTTCTGCATCTCCTCATCAATCGAAATTCTGTCTTTGGATGTCCCTATATTTGCATTGATCTTAGTCCGCAAGTTCCTGCCGATGCCGATGGGGGCGATCGCATGGTTGTTATTGACAGGGATAGTGCTGAACCCGGCTGCTATGTCCATTGAAAGCTGCTCAGGGGTAATCCCTTCGGACGCCGCGACCGTCTTTACTTCATCGGTGATAATGCCTTTTTTTGCCAGTTCAATTCTCGTCATGATATATTCCTCGCATAGTTTTCTGTACTCAATTTTATATCGTTCGAGGCGAGGATTCCTGAAATGAGCGCTATCCCGTGAGCCCCTGCTGCCATTATATCCCTGATTGACTTTTGTTTGATACCGCCGATCGCAAAAACCGGAACCGAAACTTTTCCCGCTGCCTTCCTTAGCATAGCAAGCCCTAGTGGCTCGCCGTACTGCTGTTTTGAAGGGGTCTCGAAGACCGGCCCGAAGGTGATAAAATCAGCTCCGGCCTTTTCAGCCTCCACTGCCTCGTCAATGCCATGTGTTGACCTGCCGATAAGCATCTGCTCCCCTGCTACCTTCCGGGCCGCTCCTACGGGGATCCCTGTGCCGCCGAGATGTACCCCGTCGGCCTCAACCGCCATCGCTATATCAAGCCGGTCGTTTATGAAGAGTCGGGCATTATGTTTTTTTGTCAGCTCTCTCAGCCTGTATGCCATATTGAGCAGTGTCCGTATCTCAAGGTCCTTCTCTCTCAACTGCACGGCATCTGCCCCGCCCTTCAGTGCCTGTTCAATGCCACACAACATAGATTCCTCATTTTCGAAGAGCGTTCTATCAGTAATCAGATACAGCCTGAAGTCCAAAGGCCTTTCACGCTTCACGTTACAGCATGTCGCCGTAAGGACTGCTGGCCGTTGCGTAGAGTTTCTTGCCAATCCTGCCGGCCCTATGTGCCAGTCTTCCGGCGATTACTCCATACTTCATGGCCGTGGCCATCATGATGGGGTCTTCCGCACCTGCTATGGCAGTGTTCAGCAGCACGGCATCGCATCCAAGTTCCATGGCGATCGCAACATCCGAGGCAGTCCCGACCCCTGCATCGACGATGATCGGTACGGTTGCCTGTTCGAGTATGATCTTCAGGTTATAAGGATTGCGGATGCCCAGTCCGGAGCCGATTGGCGCTGCAAGCGGCATGACAGCAGCAGCCCCTGCGTCAACCAGCCTCTTCGCCATAACGGGGTCATCTGTAGTGTAGGGCAGGACAATAAATCCTTCCTTTGCCAGGATCCCGGTGGCCTCCAGCAGGCCGATGTTGTCAGGGAAGAGGGTCCGCTCGTCGCCGATTACCTCCAGTTTGATGAGATCAGAGATACCGGCCTCACGGGCAAGTCTCGAATATCTCAGGGCGTCTGCAACCGTGTAGCAGCCGGCGGTATTCGGGAGGATCTTGTATTTTGTTGGGTCGATATAATCGAGCAGATTTTCCGACTTTCTGTCGGTGATGTTCGTCCTGCGGACCGCAACAGTAACGACATCAGCACCGGAAGCCTCAATCGCCTTGCGGGTCTCATCAAAGTCCTTATATTTTCCGGTCCCGACCCATAGCCGTGACCTGAACTCTATTCCCCTGATGACAAATGTATCTTCCATATTCTTCTCCTTTAACCGCCTCCGACGAAGTTGACTATCTCGACGATGTCCCCGTCCTTCAATCGGAATGTTTCATGCTCTGCCCTCTTGATGACAGACAGGTTCACCTCAACCGCAACCCGTTCCGTCGTGATCTTCAGTTCCGCCAGCAGTTCACTGACCGTCCCTGCCTTCACGTTCTCCACTGTCTCTCCGTTAATCTTCAGTTTCATGCAATAAAAAAACCGTATCCCGGATGGAATACGGCCCATAAATCCTTTTTGGTCCTTTTTCCCTGTTCCCTACGCCGGAATGGTCCGTATCAGGTTCAAGGGGTCTCTCTCGTCAAGCGAGAAACTCTCAGGCTGGCCGCCTCCCCCAAGGGTGATGATAAAAGTATAGTGCAGGGCGCAAACGCTTGTCAAACTCCACCATCAAACTTATTGGTTGTATTAATAGTGGATCGCGGGTTGTTGGGATGAGGCTATGTCAGGGATTTCAGCTGTGCAAGGTCTTTGATGACGATCCTTCCTGCCTTTGAAACAACAAGACCTGTCTTGGTCAGTTTACTCATGGTCCTGATCGATGTCTCAACCGTAGTCCCTACCATCTCTGCAATATCCTGTTTGGTGAGCTTCATGGTTATCATAATGCCCTCGGGTACCTGTTCACCTGCCTTGTCGGAAAGCTTGATCAGAAGAGAGGCGATACGGGATTCGACCTTTTCGAGGGCAATGCTCTTGAGCGTCTCATGAGAGTCCTTGATCCTGTCTCCAATATTGGCCGCCATGCTGTGCAGGAGGGTTGGGAACCTGTCCATAATGGTCATCAGATGCCTTCGTGACAGTTTAATCACTTCTGTATCTTCCATGGCAACTGCATTGGCAGGATACGGGAAACCTCTCACAACAGCAATGCCGCCAAAGAAATCATCCGGCTGGAGCACTTCCAGGATAATCTCCTTCCCGTCCTGAGACAGCTTGGTAATCTTGACCTTCCCCTTCTTTACTATATAAAGCCATTCAGATGAATCGCCTTCAGCGAAGATAGTCTCTTTTTTCCTGAACTTGCCGGAAAGAAGATACTTCGTTATCTCCCTGGCATCGACCGGAGTCAGCGTCTTGAAAATAGATACCTTTCTGATATCAAACATATCGTTAGCTTAATGAGAACCTTTCGACAAATGCAATTTTATGAGAAAAATTAAAGGCGATCTAAACCTATAATTATAAGATAATCTATTTTTTCACTTGACAAGTTGCCTATTTTTTGGTTTTATATAATTGTTAAGCGCCTCGTTACCTCCCCTAAGCTGCAGTCCACAGACTGCAGCACTTTTTTTCCTAAAATTCGACAAGATCATAGTTTCGGGTGCCCAAGCCCAGATGCTCAGCTTCCTCAACCTGCATCATATATGGCCGATTATGGAGTTTAAGGAGGATGTCTTCCCCTGCATGCACTTTTTTATCGCTTGCCATAGAATCAGGAAGAGGCTCTGACTTTATGAGCATGTCTATAGACGCCTGCTCAACCGAGACCAGATCGTCAGAGACCATAATACCGATATCCTGAATGACAGGTACATCAGCCATCGGCATGCAGTCACATTCCGGCTGTATCTCGGTCAGAAAATTGATATAAAGGATCTTCCCCTGTTCAAAGGTACCCACAACGGTCTTTGCGGCCTCGGCAAGCGCCCGCATAAACCGGTCGTCATCCCCCGAGAGCCGCAGAGATTCATTCTGGCAGACCCGTTCGCACCGTCCGCACCGCCAGCAGATGTTCCCGTCCCATTCCAGCTTCTCATCTTTGAAACTAATAGCATCAAGAGGACAGATATCCTTGCACTGCAGACAAAGTTCGCATTTTTCCTTGTCCCAGACAAGCTCGCCCTCGCCGATCGTATGCATCGCCCCCCTGCCGCATTTCCAACCACAGGTGCGATGTGCAGAACTGACGCCGCCCATGGCCAGGTTCTTGATAGCCCCTGCATATCCGGCATTGATATGCCCCTTCACATGCGAGCAGACAACCATGGCCGGGACATCATGGATCAAGGAGGCAATGGCTATCTGTCCGAGGATCTCCCCTGATTTGACCATGATATTATCCTTTCCGTAAAGCCCGTCTGCAATAACAATCGGCGCACCCACCGAAAGGTGGTTTATCCCGTTCTGGTTGGCGACCTCCAGATAGTCGAGTCCCTTTATCCGGACCGTATCAGTAACAAACGGTTTAGCTCCGATGCGTCTCAGTGCGTCAACCACCTTCCTCAGGAAAATCGGCCTGACGATACGGTGGGCACCCTCGGACCCGAAATGGGTCTTGATCGCGACCCACTCGTCCGGACTGAAATAGTTCATGAGCCCCACCTCTTTCAGAAGCAGTTCAAGCTTCCCCGGCATGCTGTCTTCATAGCGCCACTTCTTCACCCTTGCTGATGAAAAATAAACCTTTGACATAAATCTGTTGACTCCTTTCCGTTATGCACCTGACAAAGACATAACGGCTTCAATTTTAGCGACATTCCAGTCGAGACCGGAGACACAACTAACACCATACCTCATTTTACCAGTTTTTGTTATCCCGCACTGCCGGACTTGACCGCTTTTAATTTGGAAACAAAATATCTTGTGTTTTTTCTGAATTGTTCCATGTCTTAGTACATAGGCAGATTGGCCTCAGGGGCCTGACGATTGTCAACGTTCGCGCAGCAATGTAACGGTGAACAAACACACCTCGGTAACACTGCCTCTCCAGGATGGGCAGTGGGAGATGACACCGGCGTTGACGGCATCATTGTTGACCAGGTGGTATAGGGCAAGGTTGAACAGCACAACTGACGTGCCAACGCTGACCGATTGGGGCATGATAGTTTTTGATGCTCCTTGCCGGACTTGGGTCCGTCTATTATCTGAAAAGGCAGAGCGGCTTATCGTGATAAAAAACATTATCATCCAACTTCATACCGGCGCAATACGCCGCTGAGTCCTCTTGATGCCGCGCCTTATTTTTCGATCTCGTCGTTATTTGATGGTGGATTTTGACCATTCACGCCTTATTGACAAAAAAAGCACCTATACCGTACATTATTTGTAAGTGAGCGCTTACATAGTTACCCATGATGCCCCTGTGATGCCTGGATAGATATATCGTCTTTACGCATTGTATTATAAACATCTCGTGTTCTCTATCATGTTCAGTAGTTAAGGAGAAAAAATGCTCAGTGATAAAAAAATTCAGAAGCAGAATGCGGATCAGAAAAGAAGAGAGTGCTAATATATGGGGATTGCGTTAAAAACCGGACTGGGGGAAGCACAGGATTGTATTCTGGACAAGCCAGTACGGCAAAAGTGAATTAAGGAGGTTTACCATAAAAAAAATATGCACGCTGGCCGTGCTTTTTGCTCTGATAATACCCTGCGTCGCGGGTGCAGAGGGGATTATAAAACAAGGAGAACTGCTCACCTTTGACCGCGCTGTTGCCATAGCTGCAGAGCGGCACCCTAATATTGTAGCAGCCAGAGGTGCAGTTGATGCTGCACAGAGCAGGATAGGACAGGCACAATCGGGCTACTACCCGCAAATTGATGTGACCGCGGGATATAGCAGAATAAAGCCGTCGTCGACATCCTCCGGGACACAGTTTGTCAGCTCTCCAGACCCTTCGGCCACTGTCTCAGACAACAGCTTAAGCAGCAGTTCTTTCGATGCATACGCCGCGAGCCTTGTGCTGACACAGAATATTTACGACTTCGGCAAGACCAGGGCACAGGTCGATATCCAGAGTTTTAACCTTGAGGCGTTCAGGGGCGACCTCAGCAGCGCGACCGACCTGGTAGTCTTTAATGTAAAACAGGCGTATTTCAACGTCTTGAAGGCGAAGAGGACAAGAGATGTTACAGAGGAAACCGTTGGCCAGTTTACCAAACATCTAGACCAGGCCAAGGGGTTCTTTGAGGTCGGCACCAAGCCCAGGTTTGATGTAACCAAGGCAGAAGTAGACGTAAGCAACGCAAAACTGAGCCTGATCAAGGCGGAGAATGCCCGTCGGATTGCGCTCGCAACTCTGAACAATGCGCTCGGCATTCCCGACGCGCCTGAGTACGTCATTGAAGACAATCTTTCATTTCAGAAATATACAATTGCTCTTGATGAAGCGATCGAAAAGGCCTATAGGAACAGGCCGGAAATGCTGGCCCTGATTGCAAGAAAAGTAGCTGCAGAAAAATCAGTGGTCCTTGCCGAGACAGGGTACTATCCGTTCCTGACCGGCAATGCCGCCTATAATCGTACAGGGGAGAGTTTCCCTCTCTCTAACAACTGGAGCGTTGGCGCTACGCTCACGTTCCCGCTTTTTAGCGGCTTTCTGACCAAGTATCAGGTCGAAGAAGCCAGGGCAAATCTCAACACGATCAGGGCGAACGAAGAGTCTTTGCGGCTGAATATCCTTCTTGAAGTAAAGCAGGCCTTCCTGAGCCTTAACGAGGCGGAAGAGCGGATAGCAAACGCCGAACTTACCAGCAGACAGGCGACCGAGAATCTGGATATCGCCAACGGCAGATACGCGGCAGGGGTCGGCAATCCAATCGAGGTGGCTGATGCCGAGGTATCTCTGAGCAATGCAAAGACAGAGTATATTGCGGCCCTCTATGATTACCGGGTCGGCCGCGCCAGTATCGAAAAAGCAATCGGTTTCAGGTAATCGGAACCGGGAAAGGTCTGACATGGAACTCCAAACTATAGCCGGGTACCTGAAAAATCAAAAGACTCTGAACGTCATGAGTATCGTCTTCGCCCTTCTGCTGGCGCTGGCAGTGCTGCTGCTGACAAGAGACATCATCTCAGTCACAGCATCTACAAAGAAAAAGCCTTCCTCCGGGAGTTCAGTGAAAGAAACACCAATCAGGCACAGCCTGACGGACTATGCTCCGATCCTTGTCAATAACCCCTTTGGATTCTCTGCCGGCGAGCTAACGCTGATAACTGTTTCTCCTGCTGGACCTGCAATTTCCCAGACCGACCTGACACTTATCGGAACAGTCGCGGGACGAAAAGACCTCAGCTATGCCATACTGGCAGACAAGTCGGGTTACCAGGATGTATTCAGGATCGGGGATGGTGTCTTCGGCCTGGGCAAACTCACCAGGATCGAAACAGCTAAGATATATGTCAATGCCAATGGCAAGGAGATCGGGATCCCGCTTAAGGATTTGGCAGAAATTCGTGACATAAAACAGCCAGTCGCTCCCTCTTCTTCATCCTTTGGGAAAAGGGTCGGAGACTCGTCCTACCAGATCGACCAGCAGCGGGTCCAGCAGGCGATCGATAAACCTGACCAGATCATGACAGACGCACGGTTCGTGCCAAATATTATAGACGGTAAACAACAGGGATTTGTGCTGAGGGAGGTTAAACCCGGCGGCATATACAGCAGCCTGGGACTCCAGAACGGGGATGTCCTCCTGAGGATAAACGAGTTTACTATTTCAAATCCGGAGACGGCTTTGCAGGCATTTACTGCCCTGAGGGGCATGGACAGGGCCCAACTCGATATAATCAGAAATAGCGCTAAGATGACGATGACCTATCAGATCAAGTGAGAAACATCTCAAGAAGAAACATTACTTGGAATATCGTCCCTGAAACATGTTGACCTGAGAGCCCTGAGTTAATATACTAAGAGAATGAAAAAATTGAGGTTTTTTCCCATGGATAAGAGTCGTTTTATCGCCCGCGTATCTTTTCTGTTTCTCGCAATTATTCTGTTCTCTGTGCCGGCGATTGCCGCATCAGATTCCAAAGCCTCGCCGGAAGCCAAGAAGTCCGGCAGCAAGACAAACAGCGTCACCTTTAATTTTGTCGATGTTGAGCTTCCAGCAGTAGCTAAGTTCATCAGCGAGATAACCGGCAAGAATTTTCTGTTCGATGACCGGGTGAAAGGCAAGATCACGATCGTCGCACCCTCGAAGCTTTCTGCTGACGACGCCTACAACCTCTTCACGTCAGTGCTTGAACTTAAGGGGTTCACCGTTGTACAGTCCGGGGTTGACGCATACAAGATCATACCGACAATCGAGGCTAAACAGCGCGGTTTGAAGATATCAACCGAGGGTTCGCTTCTGAACGAAGAATATATCGCACGCCTAATCAGCATGAAGTATATATCAGCTGACGACGCACTGAAGTTCCTCCAGCCTCTTGTTTCAAAAGACGGACATATATCAGTATTCGGACCAGGCAATCTTCTGCTGGTAGTCGACTCCGGGTTGAATATCGAAAAGATTATTTCACTGGTCGAACTTGTTGACAAGCCTTCTCTGACAGACATGCCAGATGTGATCCTACTGAAATATTCCAATGCTGATGCAGTGGTAAAGATCCTGAACGAAGGCCTTGGCAAAAGGGCCCGCACCGCACCTGGCCCGGTGTCAAATATTGAGGGTGCGATAGCAGTAAGCGACCAGAGACTTAACGCAGTCATTCTTCTTGGTGAGCGGACAGGAAGGGAGGCTATGAGGGTTCTTATCCGCCTTCTTGATGCCCCTTCTCCCGAGGCACAGGGCAGGATCAATGTCTATTTCCTCGAAAACGCAGACGCAACAGATCTGGCAAAGATACTGGAGGGCATGGTTAAAGGCATACAGTCCTCGCGCCCAAGCGCGCCTGGAGTGCCAGGGCAAGCCAGCCCCTTTGAATCTGCCGGAGGGATAACCATAACCCCGGATAAGGCGACTAATTCCATCGTTATCCTTGCCTCACCTGCTGATTATCAGAATCTCGCCTCAATACTTAAACAGCTTGACCGCAGAAGAAAACAGGTCTATGTAGAGGCGATGATCATTGAGGCATCAATCGATAAACTGCTCAGTCTTGGAACAACTTGGAGAGGGTCCGTACAAAATAACGGCTCTCCGGTGCTTATCGGCGGGATCGGCACGGTTGACGACACAGCTATCCAGTCTATCATACAAGGACTCGCCGGTTTCTCATTAGGAGGCCTGGGCAGTTTCATGAATATCCCGCTGACCTCGGTCGTAAACGGTGTGCAGACGACATCTACGCTGAGCGTGCCAGGGTATGCGGCCCTCTTCAGTCTCAGTGACTTCAAAGATACCGTCAATATTCTTTCGACGCCTCAGATATTAACGTCTGACAACAAAGAAGCGGAAATAATTGTAGGCGAAAATGTNNTAGACAGAAAAGATGTCGGTATCACACTGAGACTCACGCCCCAGATAACAGAGGGCGACTATGTCAAACTGGATATTTTCGAGGAGATCTCATCCCTCAAAGGTGGGGATTCCACTGCCGTTCTTACGTCCATCGGGCCGACGACAACCAAGCGTTCGACCAAGACTTCGGTCGTCGTAAAGGATAACACCACCGTTGTCGTCGGAGGACTCATGCAGGAGAAAGAAGACAAAACTGTTACCATGATGCCGTGGCTCGGCGATATTCCTGTGCTGGGTTATCTTTTCAAACAAAAAAGCGTCAGCAAGACAAAGACAAACCTGCTGATCTTCCTCACCCCGCATATAGTCAAGGATTCTGACAGCTTGGCTGCCATCACAGCCAAGAAGCAAAGAGATTTCGCCGTCGAGCAGAACCGTTATTCTGAAGGCCAACTGATTGTCACATTCAAACAGGGGATTCCTAGCGATAAGGCAGAGGCGGTGCTGGCAAAGAAAGGCGCTTTGGTCATTACAAAGACCGACGGTCAAGGCCTTTCGTACCGGATCAAACTCAAGGCAAAACAGTCGGTTGAGGAGGCACTTACCGTGTTCAAGGCTGTTCCAGAGGTCGAGTCTGCTGAGCCGATCTATAACACCAATTTCAACTAATCTTCTGTGGATACCCTGGTAACCATAAATGACGATGAAGTTGAGCACGCCCTCTTAAAGGAAGTCCCCCTCGCCTTTGCTAAAGGCAATCTGCTCATGCCCCTTAGCAGGAAAGACGGATATCTCAGGGCAGCAGTTGCAGACGATAAGGGCCTGCTGGCCCTGCGCGAACTCGCAGCCCATTTGGGGTTGAAGCCTTCTGCCGTTCATACATCTTCCGGAGTTGTCATCGATGCTATCAACAGGTTCTATGGCCAAGTCGGTTCTGCAGAAGAGGTGATGGACAATATTACCGGCGAGGACCTGACCTCCGTAGCCACCGAGTTCGAAAAGCCCCGTGATATACTTGAACTCACCGAGGATGCACCTATCATCAGACTTCTTAATGCGATTCTTCAGCAGGCGGTCAAGGAGCGTGCAAGCGACATCCATATCGAGCCTTATGAAAAGGAACTTGATATCCGCATGCGTGTAGACGGCATGTTACACCGCGTCCTGACACCTCCAAAAATTATCCAGGATGCCCTGATCAGCAGGATCAAGATCATGTCGAACCTGGACATCGCAGAGAAGAGGCTGCCACAGGACGGACGTATCCGGTTTCTGATTGGCGGCAGGGATGTGGACATCAGGGTATCTATTATACCCACCTCCTTTGGGGAGCGGGCCGTACTAAGACTGCTTGACCGGAGACACGGGCTCATAGGTATGTGGGAGGTCGGCCTCGACAAAGACGATGTATTGCGACTGGATGAACTTCTAAAGAGGACCAGCGGAATCATCCTTGTCACCGGACCCACCGGCAGCGGAAAGACGACCACCCTCTATGCCGCCCTGAACACGATCCATACTGTTGAGAAAAATATTATAACGGTCGAAGACCCGGTCGAATACCAGCTGAAGGGTGTCGGCCAAATCCATGTCAATTCCAAGATAGGGCTTACCTTTGCCTCGGGCCTTCGTTCGATCCTCAGGCAGGACCCGGATGTCATAATGGTCGGCGAAATCAGGGACTTGGAAACAGCTGAAATAGCAATACAGGCCTCCCTGACCGGTCACCTTGTCCTGAGCACACTCCATACCAACGACGCACCGTCGGCAATAGTCCGTCTGATCGATATGGGAGTTGAGCCTTTCCTTGTTGCCTCATCCCTGATCGGGGCACTCGCCCAGCGTCTGGTAAGGGTCATCTGCCCTGACTGCAAACAGGCATATGAACCGTCGGAGGTCGAGCGAACCTATTTTGATGCCTCCATGCTTGCTCAGCAGCCCAGCCCGTTGCAGCTCTATCGGGGCAGAGGATGTGAGAAATGCGGCGGCAAGGGATATCTGGGAAGGACCGGCATATACGAACTTCTTCTGGTGGATGAAACAACACGTCAATTGATCACCGAAAAACCTGACGCCCAGAAATTGAAAAACGTTGCAGTTGCAAAAGGAATGCAGACGCTCAGGTCGGATGGTTTTGAAAAAGTGCTCCGTGGGATTACCACGATTGAAGAGGTCCTGAGGGTCACACAGAAAGACATCGTTGAAGTCTGACCAGATTCAGTCCATAGTTCAGTCAATTGTGCAGTCAATAGTGCAGCCTATGATGAGATATTAATTGGAATATTATCAGAATGCCTCTGTTTGATTATACAGGCTACAAACCGGATGGTTCGAACACTTCAGGCGTTATCGAGGCTGACGGGCCGCAGGATGCTGCATCCAGTGTCCGAGCTCTCGGAATATACCCAAAAGATGTCCGGACTCATGCAGACAAGGTGTCGTGGAAATTAAGCAGCAATGACGCCGCACTTCTTCCGGCTGTGACCCGGCAGCTATCCACCCTTATTGCTGCCGGAGTCCCGCTTCTTGAGTCCCTAAAATCCCTCTCTGATGAACACTCCGGATTTTGGAAAAGCATGCTCGTCAACATCAGGGAGAATATAGCCGGCGGTGCCAGCCTGTCCCGAGCCCTTGAGGTCGAAAAACGTATCTTCCCCGACTTCTACATTAATATGGTTGCGGCCGGCGAACAAAGCGGCAGACTAGGCTCCGTGCTTGAGAACCTTTCTGTTTTTCTTGAAAAACAGGACGCGATGAGATCAAAAATTCGCAGCGCCATGATATATCCCCTTTTCATGAGCGTAATTGGTTTTGTCGTACTGTCTTTTCTCTTTATGTTCGTACTTCCCAAGATCGTGAGGATATTCGAAAATACGAAAAACGCCCTTCCGATGATTACCCGTATACTGATAGCTATAAGCAGTCTTTTTGTCAATTACTGGTGGGCACTTTTACTGCTTGCAGCCGGTCTTTTTTATGGCTTCAGGAAGTTCAGGGAAAAAAACCCTTCTGCAATCGACAGGATGAAGCTTAAGATGCCCGGGGACCTTCTTCAGAGCCTATATTACGGCCGTTTTGCCCGCACTACCGCGTTTCTCATCGCAGGAGGCCTGCCTCTGCTTCGTTCGCTGGAACTGTCTGCAAGGGCTATAGGAAACATTGTGCTTCAGGAGAAGATCATGTCTGCAGCAACAATGGTAGCTGAAGGTTCACGCCTGTCCACGGCACTTTCGGGTTTCCCGTCAGTGCTGCTCCAGCTGATAGCTACCGGTGAGAAGAGCGGTACGCTGGCAGAAGTCCTGAACAGGGCGGCTGAGAGCTACGAGTCTCAATTCGAGAGGAAAGTACAAAAGGCCCTTTCCCTGCTTGAACCATCCATGATCCTGCTGATGGGGCTGGTTGTCGGCTTTATAGTCCTTGCCGTACTGCTGCCCATGTTCCAGCTGAATCAACTGGTGAAATGAGCGCCACTCCCTTCCCCTGTTATTTCTGCTGCTGATGTTCCTTCTTGTGGTGCCCCAAGGATTTCTAGGTGCTGAAATTGACCGCTCTGGCATCAACAGACAAATAGGCGAACGCTACGGCAGAAATGCACTGTTTAGATTGGGATTAGGCCAGTCCCCACAAAAATTCTACAAATCTGGCACGTTAACCGCGCTTTCGGCAAAGATGTATCCTGATTACCTTACAACGGAAAATCGCTTCATAATAAGAAGACCCACAGACAGCAACGATCCTGATTTCTATGGGATCGGAGTGATTATCTACACCTATGACAGCCCGGATCTGGCTTGCCCTTTATCCTGCTGTCTACAGCATTAAATATCCGTATGCCTTATTATTGATCATTGGCACCCCTGCATTTGTTACAATTGATATAAGCCGAAAAATGAAAAACGGAGGTTACATGACAGGCAAACATAAAAAAGACGCTGGCTTCACGCTCCTTGAAATTATCGTTGTCGTATTCATCCTAAGCCTTCTTGCTGCTATCGTGGCCCCGAAGATCATGGGAAGGACCGAAGATGCCAAAATAGCTGATGCCAGGGTCCAGATAAAGAACTTCGAGACAGCGCTGAAGCTCTTCAAAATGGACAACGGCTTTTACCCCGACACTAATCAGGGGCTCGATGCCCTGTACACAAAACCCACAACCGGAAGGATACCCAACAAATACAGAGAAGGCGGTTATCTTGAACAGACCAGGATCCCCCTGGACCCGTGGGGCAATCCTTACATTTTCGTCTCCCCTGGAATCCACGGAGATTTTGATATCATCAGTTATGGGGCGGATGGCAAGGAAGGCGGCACAGGGAAAGATGCAGATATCGTCAGTTGGGATATGCAGTAGAAAAAACAGACGGGCAGGTTTTACCCTTCTCGAGATCGTTCTGGTCATATTTATCATTAGCCTGTTTGCTGCTGTCGTTCTGCCGTCTTTTTCAGGCGTTGGGACTGGAGGGCTGAAGGCAGAGACAAAAAGGGTCGCCTCACTTCTCCGCTATTTGAACGACAGCGCGATCTACACGAAAAATACATTCGACCTCACCTTTGACTTCCAGTCCAGACAGATGACGTGGAGTAGTCCCGACGGCAATAAATCGAAGGAACTCGGAAAGATCACCTCAGTCTTGCTCTCGTCAAAGGGGTCGATTCGGGAGGGACAGGTAACGGTCTTCTTCAGTCCTCTGGGGCTCAAGGAAAATATCGAGGTCACCCTTGTAGATGATGCCTCCAATGATATAAAGGATGGGATGAAGAATGAGATGAAGGTAAGCATGAACGCCTTGAGCGGAAGGGTCAAGATAACTGACCAGGATAGCAGACCCCCAAATAGCGGACAATGAGTAATGAGCAGCAATTGAAAAGCAGCCAGGGATTCACCCTCCTGGAGATCATGATTGCACTGGCAATCGTAAGCGGACTGCTGGTTACCCTGATTTACACCTTGAATTACAATCTTGGGATAGCCGGCAGGCATGAGTTCGTTACTGTTGCCTCGTTCCTGGCCAGAAACAAGCTCGCTGAAGTCGCGATAGCCCCCGCAGACGGAGATGGATCGTTCCCGGAACCTCACGCAGAATACCAGTTTCATTCAGAAGTTAAGCAATACCCTTTCCCGGGCATTTCGCAGATATCGGTTACCGTTAAAAGGGACAAGGAAGAGATCAGATATTCCAGGCTGATCGAGATTACGCAATGAGTAGGCTTTCTAATAAGCGTGGGTTCACCCTTCTGGAACTGCTCCTTGCGCTCGTGATGCTCACCATTGTCCTCGGGGCCATATACAGTACGTTCTTTCTTTCGCACCGGGCAGTAACCACCGTCGACGAGTCTTTGTTGAAGCTCCAGGAATGCCGCATGTTTATTGATACCCTGTCAAGTGAGATTGATTCTTCGATATACCTGCCTGGCAACACAATGACAGGCATGAAAATCGAGGACCGTGATATCTATGGCAAACAGACATCACGCTTTACTTTCACCGCACTTTCACCGGTGAGGCCGGGACTTTCGCAGATCACGTATTACATTGAAAACCAGGACAACAATCTGGTCCTCTTAAAAAAAATGTTCTATCCCTACAGGGCGGAAAGCCAACAGAAGTCTCTCGCTACGCCGATAGAATTAATAGAGGGGGTTGACTCATTCACCCTTGAGGCAAGAAACGGCACGTCCTGGATCAAAACATGGGATACTGCAGCAACAGGAAAGGTGCCTGATGAGCTCCGGATTACGATAACCTTTAAAATCGGCGAAAAGCTGCTTACCCTGTATGAAACAATGAAGCCGAAGATCGGGCAAATGTTATGAGGCATTGCAAAAAAGCATCAAACATCCCTATTCATAAGCAAGTTCAAAATAATCGCGGCATCGCTCTTGTATTGACCCTGATGGTCGTCTCGATCATCACGGCCATGGTGGTTGAGTTTGTCTATGGCGTTTACGTAAGCACCAATGCGTTGCATAACTGGCAGGTTTCGCGGGAACTGTCTCTTGCCGCTGACTCTGCAACCCGCCTTGGTGCGCGGCTTGTTTCGGAGAAGGCCGGCCTTCTTTCATATACGCCTCCCGGGGCCTTTGAGATAGCACAGAAGATTCCGTTCGAGGAGATCGACGGTACAATAGCAATCAGGATAGAGGATGAAAATGCGCGTTTCAACGTCAACAACCTTGTCTATGCAACCGGCGGACCTAATACCGTGGCAATTTCCGCCTTTGTCAGGCTTCTTAATGCGCTGGGCCTGCGGCCTGACATAGCTGACCGGGTCGTCGACTGGATAGGTCCTCCTAACAGCATCCCGAGGATTGCGGATTCCAAAAACCTCACAAAAAATGCCAAACTCGATAGCATAGACGAACTTCTGTTAATACCCGGGATAGGCGAAGATGCCTTTGAGCGCCTGCGGCCTTATGTTACAATATACGGAAATAATATTATCAACATCAACACTGCTGAGGTTCCAGTTCTTATGTCGCTGTCCGACAAGATAGATAAGGGCACGGCAGCAAATGTCGTGGGATACAGGGAGCGAACACCATTTCAAATGCCGACGGATATATTGCAGGTGGCAGGCTTTCAAACTGTGGGCGCATCGGTGCAGGGTTACATCAGCGTCAGGAGCAATACCTTCCGGATAACAGCAACCGCTTCATCCGGGGATATAAAAAGGATTATAGAAAGCGTGATGTACATAGCAGGACCAACGCAGACAGTCAATTACTGGAGGGAATATTAAGCCATGGGAACCTTACTCTTTCTTGATCTGAGGCAGGACTCCCTTTCAGTCTGTCAGATAGACAGAGATAAAAAGGTTGTATTGTCCAGGGAAACCTATGCCATCACCACGGGAGAGATACTGCCGTCAGAGCTCAATACATCATTTGAAAATACAGGGGACTGCGTTCTGAGTCTTCCCTTGAGTATGCTGAATTTCAGAATCATTGAGATGCCTTTTCCCGACCCCAGAAAAATCAGGGACCTGCTTCCTTTTGAGCTTGAAGGTCTCATCCTAAACGGAGCATCTTCCGTTATTTTCGATGCCAGCGTCCTCGGCGAACAGAACGGCAAATACCGTGTATTCGTGGCATATATCCTGAAAGAAACACTCAGTGCAGTCCTGAACTTTCTAAAAAACCTGGGGGTGGAACCAAAGCTTGCCATATCCCTGGAACTGGCGGACGTGGTCCGGAGAAGCAAGGACGGCGAGGCTGTCACTGATCTCCTTCTTGAGCCCCTGGCACTGGACCCACGAGCGCTGGATAATGAGACGCTTGTGGAGACAGGCTTAAGGGAAATCAGTCAGCCTTCCTTCAATTTCAGAAGGGCTGAATTTGCCTACACTGTTGACGATGCAAAACAAAAAAAAACCCGCACCGTTGCAGCAGTACTTGCACTCCTCGTCATCCTGGTCTTCATTGTCGATATGGCAGTCGTCGCAATCTTCACAAAACGCAGTAACACCGCTCTGAGAGACGAGATCAGAAGGACCTATACCAGTATTTACCCGGACGACAAGAAGATCTCAGATGAGGTCTACCAGATGAAGGCCCACATTAAGGAACTGAAAGAGAAGGAGAATTCGTTCATCGGCATTGCCCCGCTTCAGGTAATGCTGCAGCTGGCAAAGGTGGTCAAACCAGGGATTATGTTCAATGAGATATCGGTAGACAGCAACCTGATAGTCATGAAGGGAGAATGTCCCTCTCTGGGTGATGCTCAGAAGGTCAAGGCAGACCTCGAGACGTTGTTCTCCGAAGTCAATATAATGGATACAAAACCGTCAGCACAAAACAAGACGCAATTCACGATTTCAGCTCGGGGGGTAAAACCATGAGATTCAGGGCTGACCGCCGGATGCTTTTCGCTGCAGGGATAGTTATTCTCATCTGCCTCTGTCTGGTACTTGCTGGCGTTGTCCGCTCGCTCAGGACGGAGAATGCTTCTCTGCAGACAAAACAAAAAGAGCTTCTCCTGCTGAAAGGTGAGGCGCTGACGATAAAGAGCAAGGTCGATGCCTCTGAGGCTCGGAAATCACTTACAAGAGTAGAGGGCGTTGTCCAGGCGGTTGACGAGATCGTTAAGTCAATGGGAGTCAGCCAGAAGGTCAAATCGGTTAAGCCTACCGGGACAAGGGACCTACTGTATGCGATAGAGGAAGAGGCCGAGGTCCAGCTTGAAAAGATGAATATGAACGAAATGGTAAACCTGTTCTTTAGGATCGAAAATGCACCGATGATCCTATCAATCAGGAAGACAACGGTCAAGACATCTTTTGAAAACCCTGCACTGCTGAATATCTCCTCAACAATCAGCCTGATGAAGCCACCGTCCGAAACAAACGCAGGCACCCCGAATAAGCCGCCAACTCAGGCACCGACTCAGGCTTCAATACAGACTCCCGCTCCAACTCAGGTTCCAGTTCAGACCCCGGCTCGGGTACGGGCTCGGCGGGCACGGGCTCTGAGCTCCGAATCAGGCTCTGAATAAGCCATAGAACCGGTCAAAGAGAGGAGCATCATGAAATATATCCTGATATCGTTTGCTCTCCTTGTCCTTTTCGTTATCGGGACCTGGATGATCGCCATCCCTGAGGAAACCATCCTCGGCCTTATCGCGAACTCACTCAGCGACAGTACCATGCAGATCGAATGCAACGGCTTCAAAAAAAATATCTTCTTCGGCTTTAACGCTGACAGCATATCTATCAAAAAGAATGACCGCACATTCATAACAGTTGAAAACGTCTCAGGACATATTAGTCTTTTCCAAATCGTGCGGTTAAAATTGCCGCTTATCTTATCCGGGACCATAGGTGATGGCAGAATTGCAGGCACTGCAGAACTTCTCCGGGGGGATCGTGAGATCTCCCTGACCATCGACGGGACAGAGGTTGCATCCATCCCCTTCTTTGATCTGCTCGGGTTAAAGGGAAGCAGCCGTCTTTCCGGCACGATGGTCATGCAGAATGGAAGGGGAGATATCCAATTCGACATGAAGGATACACATTTTGTCAGTGGTACATTCGGCAGTATTTCAATCCCCCTGAACGATTTCCGAAAAGCGCAGGGTGCTTTGGAAATCAGGAATGCCGGTATAAAAGTCAAATCGTTTACCATGGAGGGGCCAGGTATATATTCCAGGATAAAGGGAGACATAACAGGCGGGAAGATGAACCTTACGTTGGAACTCATGCCGGAAAAATCTTTTACTGACAAGAATCTTGTTTTCTCGCTTCTGGCAAAATACATGGTAACCCCGGGTTTTTATAGCGTACCTCTAACAAATCAGCTCAACTTCTGACTATGAATGCCTGTTTGAAAAATTATTCACTATGCTTTAAAATCAATGGGTATGCCGGCTCTGACAACTTCATTGAGAACGTGCGGTGCGTCCCCCCCCCGCATTTCGAAAGCTGGTATTAGGCATGCACAATATTAAGGAACTCTTCAAGTCTCCCCTGGTCGTCCTGATAAACCTGTATCACTTCCGCCATATCCTGCACCAGATGGTGCTGCGTGAGGTGAAGGGCAGATTTGCAGGGTCTATCGGCGGATTATTCTGGCATTTCATCCATCCGATCCTCATGGTTCTCATATATCTTTTTATCTTTGTTGCTATATTCAAACTCCGCGTCGGCACAGGAGGGGGCACTGGGGCGTCTGCTATCTATCTTATGGCAGGCATTTTTCCCTGGATGATTCTTGCAGAGGGATTTTCGCGCGGTACATCGGCTATGATCGAAAATGCAAATCTCATCCAGAAGACCTACTTCCCGACCGAAATACTGATAGCAAAGGCCGTGATCGCTCCGTATATTAATTTCGGCATAGCCCTGCTCCTGCTAGCAGTGTTCGGGATTGCAACCAACGGCCTCTGGAGAATCCTCCTGATACTTCCCTTTATCCTGACTATGCAGATATTCTTTACTATCGGCCTTGCCTTTATCTGTTCAACGTTCTCGGTCTTTTTCAGAGACATGCTTCAGGTCGTCCAGGTCATTGTCAGTATCTGGATGTATGCAACCCCGATTTTTTATGAAACATCGATGCTCCCACCCTGGGCAGCTGATCTCATGTATCTCAATCCTCTTTTTCCTGTGGTTTCGATGTACCATTCATTGTTCATCAAGGGTACGATTGGAGACTGGCGTATGTTGGGCCTGTCTCTGGTCTGGACCGGGACTTTCTACATCTTCGGAGCCTTCATATTCACGAAACTGAAGGCTGAGTTCGCTGACTGGCTATGATCGCGATTGATGTAAGAGATCTCAGAAAGATTTACAGAATTTATCAGGCCCCTGCCGACCGGCTGAAAGAGATCGTACTCAGAAGGCCTTTTCACACTGAATTCGTTGCTCTCAACACCATGTCTTTCTCCATTCCCCAGGGTACGACCTTCGGCATTATAGGAGAAAATGGGGCCGGCAAAAGTACCCTTATGAAGATACTTGCCAGAACTCTCAAGCCGACATCCGGTGGAGTAACGATGTCCGGCAGGGTTGCTGCTCTGCTTGAACTCGGAGCAGGATTCAATCCCGAGTTGACCGGGGACGAGAATATCTACCTGAATGCATATCTCATGGGTCTGTCAAAAGAAGAGATCGATGAACGCAAACAGCGGATCATCGACTTTTCAGAGCTCGGGGACTCTATCTCCCGGCCGGTCAAGACATACTCGTCCGGCATGTACGTGCGGCTTGCATTCTCAATAGCCACCAGCGTCAACCCGGATATCCTGATTGTTGATGAGGCGCTTTCGGTCGGAGACCAGCATTTTCAGAAAAAATGCATCGACCGCATGGCCCAATTCAGGGACAGTGGAAAAACAATCGTCTTTTGCTCGCACAGTCTCTATCATATTCAGGAGCTCTGCGAGACGACCCTGTGGATCCATCACGGGTCTCTGCAGATGCTTGGCAAGACCGGTGAAGTGACAACAGGCTACCAGAACTATATACGGGGGAAAGACTCGATAGCAGTCGACATTAAAGAGGAAGTCCCGGATGCAAAAGTCGTCATGAAATCCGTCACTGTAGTCGACAGCAGAGGACAGGAGATCACCGCCATACATGAATTTCAGGATATCTTCATCAACGTTGAGCTGAGTTCCCGGACCACGACCTCCGGACACCTGGGCTTTATGGTGATGAGGAATGATCAGGAGATATGCTTTGCCACCGGTACGCATTTCGATGATTTTAAGTCGATATCCTTTTATGACGGCATGAAGATGAGGATAGGTCTTCCCCGTTTCAGTCTCTTAAACGGGCTGTACTTCTTCAGAATAGTACTTCTGGATGACACGGGCCTCCATCCTTATCATACCCTCGACTCTCCCCATATTTCTGTTCTCAACCAGAGACGGGAGCTCGGGATATTCTATCTTGAGCATACATGGGAGATTTGAAGATATCCGAGTGAAAAGGTCAGGAAATTATTCGAATTAATTCTCAATATACTTTTTTTCGTGATATATTTTTATGGAATAGATCATTTACATCAGCCTTGCTGAATCATAGCCGCCGGCGGAAGGGAGCAGTAACAATGCCTGTCAGTAACTATCTTCAAATAAGTACAATCATGGACGAAATAGTGAAAATCCAGCCATCGACGATGCTTGATGTGGGCTGCGGATTAGGCATTTATGGGGCTTTAAGCAGAGTTTTTTTGGAGGGCGACAATCTTTATGACAGAACGAATCCTCCTTGGAACAAAAAAGAAAACTGGAAGGTAAAAATCGATTGTATTGAAGGTTTCGAAAAATATATCACCAGTCTTCACAGACATGTTTATAACGATATCCTTATAGGGAATGCACCTGAGACTCTGGGGAGCTTTGAGGAACGCTCATATGACCTCGTGCTTGCTATTGATATCATCGAGCATTTCGAAAAAGAAGACGGCATTCTTTTTATAAGGGAACTTCAGAGGATCGGCATCGCTGTCGTTGTCGCTACCCCTTCAGCCTTCATTGAACAGATCGAGCCTGAAAACCCGTTTGAGAACCACCGCTCGCTCTGGACCAAAGAAGAGCTTATAGCTCTCGGGTTCGATGTCATCGGGGAGACCGTGTCCCTTGTCGGTATCTCACGGTCCAGCGCTCGGCAGAAGGCAGTCTCCGACAGCAAGCTGGTTATCCGCATGTTTCAGGACGGAGACGAACACGGAATTACAACGCTATTCAAAGAAGTGTTCGGCAGGGAGATGACCCTTGATGAATGGAACTGGAAATACAGGGGACAGGGCAACCTGCGGGTCTGCTCGGCGGTAATCGAGCTGCTGGGTGAAGGGATTGTCGGCCACTATGGGGGTATCCCCTTTCGTATGACCAGGGACGGAGTTAAGATTAAAGGAATATCTGCCTGTGATGTGATGGTCAGAAAAAAATTCAGGAGCTTTGCGCGCCTGAAAAAAATCCACACCCTCTTTGTGGATGAGCTGTACAAGGACTCTTTTATCATGTTTTACGGTTTTCCAAATGAGAGGAACCTGCTGCTCCCTTCTGAAAAACTTCAGCTCTATGAGAGGATAGAGACTGTGTATGACGTGGTCAAGAATACGGCCTTCAATAACAATATGAGCCGTTTTATCTACAAGTTGTTTCCGATGTCCTTTGATGATGAGCGGATAAACAGGCTTTGGAATGAAACCGGACATGAATTCAGGCTTTCAATTATCAGGGACAGGGCATATCTCAAATGGAGATATGAAAAAAACCCCCTCTTCCGTTACGAACTTTGGGGATTGCGAAAAAGGTGGTCGAAAAAGCTCGACGGCCTTGCCGTGGTCAGGGGAGATGGGAGCGAGAAACTTTTTATCATGGATATGGTCTTCAGCAAAAAGGTTTTCCTCCCTCTCCTTTCAAAGGTAGAAAACCTTGCCTGCTCACTCGGGATTGCAAAACTCTCGTTCTGGGTGCCTCAGCGGTTCCATCAGCTCCTTCTTGAGAATCAGTTTTCTCTTGTTCCCTTTGGCGCAACTCTTCCCAGATCAACGCACCCGCTTACCATAAGGAAAGAAGAAATAGCAGAGAAATTTTTCTATACAATGGGAGACACGGATTTTCTGTAAAAATTATGGATAAAAGTAATAATATAGAACTTATCATTCGTGGTAAAACATTCCTGGCACACAATACACTCCTCTCAGTGCCATACCCCCAAACATTATCATTTGAGGCAACTAACTTCTGCAACCTTGCCTGCAGTCATTGCGGTCATTCACAATTTCCCGGATTCAGCAAAGGCCATTTCGATATGAAATACTTCCATAAGGTTGAGCATCTTCTGGGGACTCAAATAAAGGGGCTGGCACTGAGCAATTTCGGGGAACCTTTTATGTCAAAGACATGGCAGGACCTCCTGAGCAAGTCTCTCTCTTTGAAATCAACTCAAATTTCTTTTATCACCAACGGCCTCCTTCTTGACAGGCATATCGAGGAGGTACTGGACCCGCGTATATCCCTTGCTATATCCGTTGACGGCGCGTCTGAAGAGACATACGGCTTTTTCAGGGACAAAAATAATTTTTCGAAGTTGACTGCCAATCTTACGCTCCTGAAGGAAGCGAAATCTGCAGAAGGAATCTCCTTCCCCCCGGTAACTTTCCTCTTCACCGTGTCCAGGATCAACAGTGATGACCTTCCGCGCATCATCGATATGGCAGCGACATTCGGCGTCGCCGTCATTATTGTCCAGTTCCAGATCTTTTATAACCGTGAAAGGTTCACAAGGGAATCTCTCTTTTTTGCCAAGGATGCCTACGACAGGGACATCGCTTCCGCGCGCAGACGGGCAGCAGCCCTTGGCATCACCCTTATACACCCCGACTCTTTTAACGGCCAGACCGTTGTTCCCAAGGAAACTCTTGCCAACTGGTTAAGCCTCAACACAGAGGGTAACGTTGTGTGCGCCTCCCTTTCCGCCGTGTGCCACATAAAGTACAACGGTATCATAGAGGCCTGCTGCGCGCCAGACCATAATATTATGGGAAGTCTCGACTTCGATTCATTTGAGGATATATGGAACGGTCCGCAATATAGAGACCTCCGTCTGAATCTCGACAGGGGAATATGGCCTGACAGGTGCAGGAGCTGCAGCCTCATTCAGGTTATTGATGTCAATGATGCGCGTGCACATTTCACTGAATTATCGTCCCCTGGCGTCGAAAAAAAACCAGCACCCCAAAGCTACCGCATAACTGAAGTGGAAAGGATATATCAGGAGGCCCTCTCCTTTATGAACAATGATCCCGAAGGGGCTATCAGATCACTCGATCGGATGCCCTTCACAGACGACAGCCTTTACGAGCTGCGCAACCTCGAAGCATGTTTACGGGGATTGCGAGGCGACCTTCATGCCATGCGGGCGGGATTTACAAAATGCTTCACCATCGCGCCAAAAGATCCGATCGTCAGGGATAATTATACTACTCTCTCCGCATTATGTCTGGGATAGACTCCCGAGAGTTCCTCTGGACAGCGTGCCAATTTCGTCGATCGCCCTTTGCCAGATATCTTTCCGGATGAACCCCGTTTCCCTTTTTCTTGTTACCCCTTCGCCGTAGATCGGACACATTCTGCATCTGAGATTGCATGCATTGGTCACTTCCATCAGAACAAAGGACGGATAGTCTGGGACTGCTGCAGGTTTTGAAGTGAACAATAAGTTTGAAATTTTTTTATAAACGACATCAACCACTCCGTAGGTTATTTAATCATATTTTATTAGGTTTAACATTGAAAATAGTCCTGTATAAAGATATCGTCCTTTTGAAAATTACCTTTACGCCTAACCTGACAATTACCTCTCAGTCTGCATCGTTTTATAAAAGCACCTAACAATTCAGCCGTCGCATTTCTCTAAATCTGTGCCATTACAATATTAATAAAGAGACGGTCGTCATGCACAGCACCGCCAAGGGTGGTCAGGCGTTGTGAATCTACCAGCCAAAACTTAAAAAGCATAAGGGAAATGCAGCATATATAGAGGAAGAGTCTTCTGTCTAGCCCCTGATGTTTTCCCTCAAAAGTCCTCATAATATCATCCTGTTGCGCCCCATTGCATCAGTCTAGAGAGAAGTGGAACCTTTGTTCGAGAGCTACTTTTTGCCTCCAAGCAACAGTTCAGGATGGAGCTCAACATGGGCGTCGGTGAAGGCCTGATCTATAATTTGCTGAGTTTTATTGGCTTTCATCTTGTCCAGCAGCATGGTCCTGGCCTTTTCCTTTACTGTCTCGAAAGGCTCAATCCCCGCTTCTTTCCTCTCCTCAACCTTCATGATATGAAAACCGTATTTTGTCTCGATGATTCCGCTTGTCTCTCCTGGTTTCAGGGAAAATGCCGTCTTCTCGAATTCTGGAATCATTCTGCCTCTCGCGAAAAACCCAAGGTCCCCACCCTTCTCCTTTGAGCCTTTGTCATCGGAAAATTCAGATGCAAGTTTGGCAAAATCTTCACCAGCTTTTACCCTTTTGAGAAGTCCCTCTGCCTTTTCCCTTGCTTTTTTCTTTTCCTCATCGGATGCGGACTTGCTAGAGTTGATCAGTATATGTCTTGCCCTCACCATCTCCGGAATCTTAAAAGCGTCCTGGTTAATCTTGTAATAGCCCTTGATCTCATCTTCAGTGACGGTTATCTTCGATGTCTCGCTCTTGAGGAATTCCTGGGACAGCAATTCGTCCGTATAATAGTCGATCTGCTGTTTGATGCGTTCGTCCCTGTCCATGTTCCTTGATTTAGCAATATCTGAAATCAGCCGTACCTGGACCAATCTCTTGAGGAGCGTCACCTTGTTCTCCGGATTTTGCTCAAGGTACTTTTGCTTGTCCGGAGGATAAGCACTCAAGAGCATCTCGAATTCCCGACTCGTTATCTTCTTGTCGCCCATCTTCGCCAGCACGGATTCATCCCCTGCAAAGGCATATGCACGCAAGGTCAAGACTGTAAGGATCAATATGAGGCTTATTTTCTTCATTGCTGTTCGCTCCGGTTATTGATATTTTAGCAACTAAAAAGGGGGAGTAAAACTCCCCCTAATTATATCAAATTTTGTCGTCTTTTAAAAGGGGGGAGTCGCCCCCCCCCTTTTCTCATCTGAATATTATTGCTTCACATAAACGTAGTAACTTACGTAAGCATCCGAGCTTTCGTTCTGTACTGCCACATAATATGTTCCCGGGAGGGATGCAGCAAATCCGGCCTGATTTACGGCAGGGCTCGCTGTTGAAGATTTGACATAGATCCCTTCGCCTGAGTAGTCAGTGCCAATTTTACACCAGAGCGGATCAGGATAAGCCTTGAACCACGGCGTTCCCCATAACCCAATGTCGGAATTATAATAGGCTAGCGCATCTTGCAAATAACGATCGAGATTGGCTGTTGGTGGCGTGCTATTACTCTTCGTTAACACCATGTCGAGATCCCCATTCTGGCTTATCGATGATATGTTCATACTTAACGTAGTAATCCCAGCGGGTACAATGAATGTGTAATATTTCGTCTCACCCGGCCCGAGAGAATCCGATAATGACTGCGAGCCGTAATTGAAGATAATCGGTGTATAGCCTGCTGTGCTGGGAGAAGTATATGTGCAGCCCTGCGTCAGCGGTGTGGCCGGAGGTGTACACGTTGATGCATACGTGCTTGCCGTCTGCGTATTATTCGACTGGCATGCGCCCCACGTTGTAACATTTGAAGCAGTGCAGGTCGATGATCCATAGGAGCACTGCTGCGTTGTCGCCGGAGTTACCCCTCCATTACAACCAGAAGGAATACCTACAGATCCGGTCACAGGAGCTGTGTTGCTAGGCTGACATGTTCCCAATGTATACGTATAGCCAGTACATTGCGGCGCCACATATACGCACGACTGCGCTGTTGCCGGAGCTACCCCGCCAGCACAACCAGAAGGAAGGCCTATATATCCGGTTACGGGCGCTGTGCCGCTAGACTGGCAAGTTCCCAATGTATAGGAGTAGCTGGTACACTGCGGCGGTATATATGTGCAGGTCGTCGTTGCTATGGGTGCAATGCCGCCGCTGCAATTCATGGGAAAAGAACCCGTAACTGTTGCATTACAAGTACCGCTTTGCGAACACGGCTGCGTACATGTGTAGGAGTATGCCTGACACGCCACAGGTGCTACATGTGCAACCTGCTCGTACGGTCCAGCTGATGTAGCCACTAATGCTGGATCAGGGGTTCCGGATGCCAATACAAAGGCTGGACTGGCAGTACTACCTAAATTGTACGCAACTTCGCCGGCCCATGCAGACATAGGGTTCGTTCCTACAAGGCTCATTCCTACAATAGTCCATCCGCCATTAGGGAGGATAGTCTGGTCCCACCCTAAAGTTGGCAGCAAATGAGACGTGAAGTTCGTTCCGCTCGGAATCGCCACAGGCACGCAAGGCAACGGCTTACTGCTGTCGCAAACTGTCGCTGTCAGCGCATTGGTAGTGGTATTGCGCACGACTATCAGCTTCACATCAGCCCAACTCAAGGCACTGCTTAATAAAAAACATGCAGTGGCAATGACCACAACAGCCCTCAGATTTATTTTTCTCCTGCCCTTCATACTAACACCTCCTGTTTTTATGCTGCTATTATGTATCTGTTTTTGTTGTTTTTTAAAAATATTTCTCTTTATGCTAGCACAAAGACCAGTGATATATACAATTAAACTTTATTAATATACTTTTTATAGTATTGTTTATAGTATTTTAAATGCATATTTCGTGCCAACTTCACTGTGCGTCAGAATAGAATTGCCAGCCGCCAGTATAGCTAAGCTGGGGGCAAGTACACTTAGGCGCATTTAATGGAGACTCTCATGTAGGGGACAACGTTTCAGTTTTTCCGGGAAGGGAGGCTTCTGCGGGAAGAAGATTTGACAATTAGTGTCAGTTTGCTGTCAATTAGTGTCGGTGCTAAGCATTGCCCAATCAAAAAAAGAGGGGAAGGCGTTAGCCTTCCCCTCTTCGTGCAGAACGTACTGCTCTTGTTAATTAAAATGTACGCATTTTACTGGAGAAGTATTAGAGCAGGCGTCGTGATATTGGTTTTGTACTGCATCGCGAATGCGCCAGTTGCAAGATCATTGCTGACATCCAACAGCGTCAAGCCAAGTACCGGCCAACCCCTGTTGGTGATTGTTCTTACTTGATCTGTTACTACAATCTGATGCAGCGGATTGAGTCCGACGGGGCTAACCCCGATAGGATCAAGGGTAAGATCAAACCAGCCAAACGTGAAGGCGGTCGTTATGTCCTGGTTAACTGTAGAATTGACTATCTTGCTGCCGTTGAGAGTAATGACGTTGACCTCATACGGGAGGTGGTTGTCCGACCCTGCCGGGCATGGC
This sequence comes from Nitrospiraceae bacterium, assembly GCA_003153275.1. Lineage (GTDB taxonomy): Bacteria > Nitrospirota > Thermodesulfovibrionia > Thermodesulfovibrionales > UBA6898 > PALSA-1316. The sequence continues at coordinate 31,850 of PLXX01000064.1, forward strand.
GAGAAAGCGCATGTTGACTGAGGTGCATTTTCCTTGTCATCCCAAACAGTGAACTGGACCCTGTCATCGTCAAAGATATCGTTTGGTTTGCCGCACACCTGGGTCAGTGCCTTTGTCGGCGCTGTAATGACATATGCCGTGCCTGCACCCGAGAGATCGTATATTGAGTAGAGATGCTCTTTCATAAGGATGTAGTTAACGCCAATAAGGGAGTCACCAGAATCGTTTTTGAGGTCAGGCCTCGAGGTGGTCGGCGACTGCTGAATATCGACGTTGTTAAAGTCCGCAATAGCCGTTGCATCGTATGTGTATGTAGCACCATCGGCTGCGTTGACCAGCGCTGCATTACCAAACAGTACATTCGGCGTATCGCTGCCGACGATGTCAGGAGAGTCAATATGCGTCCTGAAGTCAGGCCAGCATGACAATGGTTCTGGGGTGAGCGATCTTTGGCCGATCATCTCGAAATAACCTTCATTTGTGTTGTCGGCTGTTATGTTACCCAGCGCATTGCCATTATTACTGCCGAACTTAAACGGTACGCAACCTGCGGGAAATACATGGGCACCGTCGGCGCCGTCATATACGAAGGTATCAGTATCTGAACTGCAAAGCTTCGCGCCGCCATTGGCACCTGCTGTTATATAACCAGACCACTCGTCATTTGCAGAGAGACAGATATCGAAGTCAAGGACTTCAAAGCTGCCACGTTTTTCTTCAGGAGTGCAAACGCCATTCACCGCGATGTCTGCTGCTTCTCTGAATCTTACCCTTACCCTCTGTCCAGCGGAGGAACTCGTGTTGACAACCGTGAAAAAGGTCTGCATCCCGCTTCTGGCATTATAATAATTGTAGAGCAGGACATCGCCGAGACCACCCGGATTGATAAAATTGTCCAAGTTTGCGGATAATCCACCCGCGAACGCAGGGACAGCCAGAGGGAGCGGAACCCCATTGTTAGTCATCATTCCACCGGTCTGCTGACTTGCAGATGCGGTGCCGAAACTCGCAATAACAAATAAAGCGAGTATCAATGCTAAAATATTTTTTTGTGCTTTCAACATCTAATTCCTCCTATTTTACTCATGATTCATTCTTCTCTCTAAAAGAGAGAATATTGCAATTCATTGTCAAGATCCAAGCATACACTGTATTTTTACCTTTTACCATCTCACCTCCTTATCTTTTGTAATTTTTTCAGCATATACAACTTTCTTTGCCATATTTATTTGGCCAGTTCAAAATCCTTTGGCACGTGATACCAGGTGCCATCGACCCTTACCCATTGCTCAGTGGCCATAACATCTTTAAATTCCAACTCGGTTCTCGGCATTGTAGGCGAATGAATCGCCGCCTTACTCGTAATTTTCAGGTCCACGCTTGCCAAATCCTCAGCAATCCTTACCGCATCTATTTCGCATTTTTTCCAATGATAATTGGGATTTAAATGCCTCAAATAACTCAGCAGAGTTGTCGACTTTTTGTATAAAGGATACTCAAATTCATAAGCCTTGTCAAACTGCTCACTTATTTTGTATCCCCAGTAAGCCATAACTCTTTCCCTTATTACCTCCTCATCAGATGCATGTCTTACAGTCTCTTTTATAGAACATCCTGATAAGATAATCAAGCAAAAAAATACTATAACCCCAGTTTTCAATCTAAATGCCTTCACTCTATCATTCATACCAGCCTGTCAGTAAGGTTATTCATAAATTTGTCCGCCTAAAAATATAACCCATTAATCGTTATATGTCAAGTAGCTACTTCATAAATTTTCAAATAGCGTTTCCGCAACAAACATACTACTTCAGCACAATAGAATAAGCAATTAATATGCCATTTAGCTGCCGGGTCTAACATCATGTTAATACATACTTTTTCCATAAAAAATACTAATTTGCATTCTATTTCTGTGTTGTATTGGACACACTGTGTGTTTTTTAGTTGCGATTGTGTCACAGAATCTCGATACTTTCAACCATTTTTCTGCCCAGGACCATTTCGTAATTGTTCCCAAGGCTTTTCTCTCTTATCAGTGCCTGCTTACACTAGGCCAACTTATTTACCAATACGGAACGCTTTTCCCCATTCAGTCTATTTTCAGACCTAAATTTTACAGGATTTATCCTGCCGACTGCACTCCGGCCTTCATGCTACTTATTTCCCCGTCCCTTCTCCCTTGAAGTCTATATCAGTGGCTTTCTTTTCTTTCTTTCCGCCCCGCTCTTCTATAAACTGATCTATATCCTTGTCTTTAGCGCCCTTCTTATAACGGTCTAAATAGTCCGACGTAATGCCCTTAGCCTCCTCCAGATTCCTTGCCACATGTGGAGTCAGCAGAATGATAAGTTCATTCCTCTGGATGTCGTTATTTGTATTTCCAAAGAGTGCCCCAAGGATAGGGATTTTGCTCAGAAACGGGACTCCTGAAGACCCTTTTGTCGTATCTTCTCTGATAAGGCCACCAATAACTATCGTCTCTCCATCGCGCGCAACCATAGTCGAGGTCACCTCTGTCTTATTGATTGTGACTTCATCCAATCCGCCGACCTGGACCGAGGCACCAACAGAGGAAATCTCCTGCGTCAGTTCAAGCGAGACCAGCCCGCTGTCATTCACCTGGGGTTTAACCTTGAGGATTATACCAATATCTTTATACTCTACTGTGGATGTTCCATAGACTGGAGTATTCGTAGTAGCAACTCCCCCAGTGGTTGGAGTTGCCGTTATCTGAGACATCGTCGAAGTTGCGAGGGGAATCTGCTGCCCCACCTGAATCCGTGCTTCCCGGTTGTCCGTCACAAGAATGTGAGGCGCAGCCACCACCTTTGCCTTGGTGGCCTTTTGAAGTGCGTTAAGCACCGCCCTTACATTCCCTGTAGGATCATAACCTACAAAGGTGAATCCGTCGGTTGGAATGGTACTAAACGTAGTGGTATTCACGCCAAGATTGCCACTACTGCTGGCATTGCTGAGAAGGTTTATAGGATTTTTGAACGGGCTGAGGCCTGATATTCCTAAATTAGTATTCATTGAATAAGAAAGACCGAAGTCCAAATTATCGGTGAGGCTCACTTGGACAATCAGTCCTTCAATCATAACCTGCCTGGGGGCTATATCGATCTTCGTGATGGTATTATATATAAGCAGGTAGTCATCAGGCGATGCCAGGATAACAACCGAATTCGTAATCTCATCCGGAATTATCTTGGTGCTTTCAGCAACCATTAAATCGCCGGAGGCCTGGCCCCCTGCTATGACCTGTGGCTGGGAAGCCGGGGCAACGGGCTGGACAGCAGGCTGCGGCGTAGAGACGGGCCTCGTTGTTGCCGGCTTCGGAGCCGTAGACGTCGATGGAGCACGCGCACCAAGGAAAATCTGCTGAAGAAGCGATGCAACATCCTTTGCCTTGCTGTTCTGAACAGGATAGACAAATACCTTGGGCGTGACCTGTTTGACCTTCTCACTATCAAATATCTCAACCAGCTGGAGCAGCCTTTTCACATTCGCATCAGTATCAACGATTATGATATAGTTGCTCTTCGGGACATCAATGATTACCGCACTCTTCGACAGAAACGGTGTCAGGACCCTTGTCAGTTCTCCCGACTGGCTGTAGAGCACCGGGACCACCTGAACAAGTGCCTTCCCGCTTATCGAGACCTTACCCGATTCTCGGCCGATAGAAACCGGCGCCGGCTCTTTCGATAAATCTGCTATGGGAATGATCCGGTAGAGCCCGCCCTCTTCGACAATCCCGATGCCGTTCAGTCTCAGAATGACCTCCATCAGCGGCAGGACATCATCTTTTGCAATAGGGGCAACCGATCTGAAATTCACCCGGCCTTTAACAGCAGGGTCGACAATATAATTGACCCTCATGACATCGCCGAATATAGTCTGAATAACGGAAAAAACATCGGCGTCGTCGAAATTAAAGCTGACGTCGCCGGCCTTAACTCCGGGCCTTCTGGCAACCACCGGTTGGGGGAGGGGAGTCACCGCAGCCGGCAAGACAACGACAGGGGGCTGCGGATTGGGCTGCGTTGTTGCCGCAGCCGGTACAAAATAATTATTCGCCGGAGTATTCACCGCAGGCGGAGGGGAAATGAAAGGGGGTTGCTGCACTTCTTGTGTTGCCGCAGGTATCGGCAGGACCGTCGGAGGCTGGACCGGAGCAATGTCACTGCCGGGCTGAACTGATGGCTGCTGAAAAGACTGAACCGGAGCAATGTCACTGCCGGGCTGAACAGGTGGCTGCTGAGAAGGCTGAACTGGCTTGGTCTCTGGTAATTCTGTAACGTTAGACTTAAGGCCAAAATGTTCGTCTGGCGGTCCTGTAGGGCTAGTCGTGGTGCCAAAGAAGGCGGAAACATAACCTGTATCACCAAGGAGCAGGCCTGCCAGACAAACACTCATAATCATGATTATTATGCGGTTATGCATTCAATACACCTCAATCCCTCGTTTCACAGTGTATTTAAGATAATTTATATAGGGGGGGGCATGTCAAGGAAAGCCATTTAAGGAATGCAAGTCGTATGACTGACTACCGACCATATTTTCCTATACGTTCTTTGAAGCCGAAGGTTGTTTGCAGGTGACATGACTGTGGCAATAAGAAGGGTCATGATTCTCCCAAGTCTTTGCAACATCGTATCGGCAGGAAGAAAATCCTTGAAATGGAGGACCTCTTTTAACGCAGACAGCTTATGTCCCTGAACACTCAGAATATAAATACCATAGACCTTTACCATTGATTCCATCCGTTTGATCAAAAGTTGACTGTCGAGCCCTGCGTTCCCGGCATGCCTGCGGACATGCTCAATGTTGAAGAGTATTATTTTTTGTTCTCTTTGCAGTTTTGCGGCCGTCAGCAGACTGCCGCCTGACAGGTTGCCCCCATGCAGCCGGTAATAGCCGAGGAATTTCTTTACCAGAGAGAGTCCCTGCATGTAAAACGGAAGAAGATAATGGAGATACATGTCGGCAGCTATGCTGAAATCTTCCGGCAAGGGCATCATTTTCTTAAGGCAGCCCTTTTTTATTGCCATCCCGGAGGTCGAGGAAAACCACGGAAGGTTCCCCGAAAGATATGTCTTGAGGTAATTCTCTTTGACGGGCTCAGGGTATACATATCTGTCGAGAAGACGACGGTCGCTATCAACCACATCCATATAGTGATAAACAAAATCCACTAAAGAGGAGCGGCCGAACTCCACCGCCACTTCCTGCAGCTTTGAGGGCGCCCAGTAATCGTCTGAATCGAGAAATGCTATGATTTCTCCGTTTGCAGCCTCAACCCCGGCATTAAAGGCAGACGCCTGTCCTCCGTTTGTTTTATAAATATACGAAATTCTGTCCCCGTATTTCTTTACCCGGTTAGCTGTATCGTCGGTCGACCCGTCATCAACAACAATAATCTCAATCTGCTCCTGAGGGAATGTCTGGGAAAGAACACTGTCAATCGCCTCCTCTATATAGCACCCATAGTTATAGGTATTGATGAGGACAGAAAAAAAAGGCGGGCGGGCAGATATTGTCATGACACAGCCTTGCCTGATCCGATGAGCGCTCTGAAAAGGCACACCCTTTGGGACAGGTAGCTGCGCACTTTTTCTAAATCTCTTTCATCACGGGGCGCAATGGTGGCCCTTGCCAATGAAATGAAGGTTGCAAGTATCTGAAGAGCGGTAATAACTAATCCCCGGGCAGTTCCGATATTCCTCTGGTAAAAGATAAGCATGCTCCTATTGAATACATCCGACCTGTTATCCATAGGCGATGCAGACCCATAGTGGGTAACCCAGGCAACGGGATGGTACCAGATCTGGTAACCAAGTTTTCTTGCGCGATAGCACCAGTCCTGTTCTTCAAAATACATGAAATAATCTTCCGAGAAGCCACCGATTACTTCTAACGCATCCCGGCGTATCAGCATACAGCAGCCGTGCAGAAAATCGACTTCAGTTATCTGATTCTCATCCCAATAGAGCTGAGGGAATAGTCGGTTTAGCGCCTGGATCCTAATCAGTTTTTCTAATCCGGTCAGAAAGAGCAGTGAACCTGCAATCGAAGGGAAACAGAATCCCTTATTCTGCAGCGAACCGTCAGCATTAAGTATCTTCGGACCGACCGCAGCAACATGGGGGTGATCGCCCAGAAATCGGACAAGTATGTCAATGGCACCTTTTTTTATAAAAGCATCGCTGTTCAGGAAAAGCAGATATCTGCCCCGGGCCGCTCTTATCGCCTGGTTGTTAGCAGCGGCAAAACCCAGGTTTTCCGTGTTCTGTATGACAGTTATGCGGTCATCCTTCAATGCCACTACTGCCTCGACACTGCCATCCGCTGAGGCATTGTCAACAATGAGTATCTCGGAGGGGAGAGACTTACTGTTCTCAAAAACGGCAGCAAGAGACTTCATGAGCAGTTCTTTCGTGTTGAAAGTCACAATAATGACCGACAGCGTTATCATCATTTCTCAGGCTGACGACACGCCGGGCATTCATCGTATTTTAATGATAACATCACCATCGCTTTATTATAACCGTTCCTAAAAACATGGACAAATGCTCCATGACGTC
>PLXX01000135.1 GCA_003153275.1 Nitrospiraceae bacterium
ACATAATATATCTTATCAGACATAACATATAAACAAGTAATGTTGATAGACTGTTAGGATTGGCGTGAATAAAATTGATCATGTTGGGCGGTGGCAGGCTTCTTCGTTTCTGATTATGAATTAAGCATAATAAATATCGCGCAATTCTGACGGGTTAGCAATCTTTTACAAGAACTCCTTCAAGATGATCTTTTCTTATGCCCAGAGGCTGAGCAATCTCAATGCTTCCCCGCTGATGGGGATATGCAGGCACCGATATTTTCAGGTAATTGCTTGATGTTCCGAAGACCGAATCACCGCATGAACCCTCATCTATAATAATCTCAAGGTTGCTGCCTATATACTTCATCATATACATTGTTTTTTTTTCATTCCCAAGCTCGCGAAGCAGTTCAGTCCGCTTCCGGACCACGGAACCCTGTGGTCTGCTCGGCATGACCAAGGCGTCAGTGTTAGGTCTGGGGGAATAAGGGAATACGTGGAGATATGTAAAAGGCAAGGTCTCTATTAATGCTCGAGTATCCTTGAACTCGTCTGGTCCTTCTCCCGGAAAGCCAACTATAACATCCGTACCTAAGCCGATTTCTCCAAGCTTGGCGGCTATCGCTTCAATTTTCTTCATGAAATATGACGGGGTATACCCCCTCCGCATCAGTCTGAGGATTTTTTCGCTTCCGCTCTGAAGCGGGATATGAAGATTTCTGCAGAGTCGCTGCTCTTTTAACAACTCCAGAAGTTCGTCGCTGATCTCATTAATCTCTAGGGAACTGAGCCTTATTCTGTGTATAGATGTCTGGGACAGCAGCGTTTTAACAAGTCCAGCGATAGAGATAGGTGAGGGAAAATCCTGCCCATAAGTCCCGAGATGGACACCTGTAAGAACAATCTCGGAAAAACCTTTTTTGACAATGGAGTTGACCCGTTCTACCAGCAGATCTTCCGGCACACTTCTGGACTTCCCCCGTGCCAGCGGTACAGTGCAATATGAACAGCTGAAGTTGCAGCCATCCTGCACTTTAAGATAAGGACGTGCCCTTCCGGAAACACTAAAAGAGGTTTTCGTCTCTACTTCAGTTAGCAGAGAGATAATATCAAATTTGTTATTAATATCTATTCGCCTGAAGACAGCGGGTAGCGCGGTAACCTCCTGCTCATGCAGCTGGGAATAACAGCCGGTGACAATAACCTTCGCACCCTTTCGTGCTGCCTTTCGTATAATCTGGCGGGAGTTGTAATCACTTTTCCGTGTAACCGTGCATGTATTTACAATGCAATAGTCAGGATTATCATTTAAATCTACAATGGTTACTCCGTTATCTTTAAGTGATTCTTCAATAACTGAACTCTCGGATTGGTTGACCCTGCATCCCAAGGTCAGAATGGAAACTTTCATGAGCTGGACCGGGTGATTTTTCTATCTGTCCGGATTCCCTCCAGAGAATGCATGCGAGTCCGGGTAATGCCGACATTGACAATTTCTCCGCTTCGCTCCCCACCGTCGGGCAGAATAACTACCTTATTTGTTCTTGACCTGCCGGAGAGAAAGGCTGCGTCATTCTCTGCCAGCCCCTCTATGAGGACTTCGATGACCGTTCCGTCAAGCAGACTATTCTTCCTTTCGGTTATTTCTTCCTGTATTTTCAAAAGGTTGTTTAACCGTTCTGTTTTTTCCGGTTCAGATAGCTGATTATCCAAGGAATATGCCGAGGTCCCTTCCCGCTTCGAGTACATAAAGGCGAAAAGACCATCGTATTCAATATCTCGTATAGCATCTAGTGTTAGCTGGTAGTCTGCTTCAGTCTCACCCGGAAAACCGACGATAATATCACCGGTTATAGCAATGCCCGGCACCCTTTCCCTCAATATATCGATTTTTCTGTGATAATCAGACAAGGTATATCCTCTGTTCATGAGATGCAGGATTCTATCGGATCCTGACTGCAGGGGAAGGTGCATATGCTCACATACATTCGGCAGTTCCGCTATTGCCTCTACTAGCTCTGGAGACATATCTCTCGGATGCGACGTCATAAACCTGACCCTGTCAATGCCGATTGCCCCAATCTGCCGGAGAAGTCCGGGAAAGTTCATATCACTCCTGTATGAGTTGACATTCTGCCCGAGCAGCGTTACCTCTTTATACCCCCGGCCATGCAGGTCCCTGATCTCTGCAAGAACGCTGGAAGAAGGCCTTGAAATCTCCTTTCCCCTGGTATAGGGTACGATGCAATAACTGCAAAAATTATTGCAGCCATACATAACCGAAACCCAGGCACGAAGACTGCTGTCTCTGGCAGTCGAAAATTCATTTTCAGCAAGATCAGGATTCTCCTCAACAAACAGATGCTTGTTTTGCTCCAGCAGGGTGTTGAGTGCTCCTATATTCTGCGGGCCAAAGACCAGATCAACGTATGGGGCCCGCTTAAATATCCCCCTTTTTGTCTCTTGTGCAACACACCCGGCTACGGCTATTTTCAGATTTTTATTCTTATTTTTCAGGGATTTTATTCTCCCGAGCTGACTGAAGAACTTCTGCTCAGCCTTCGCCCTGATGGCGCAGGTATTGAATATAATCAGATCAGCTTCGCCTGGTGATCCAACCGCTGTGTATCCTCCCTCAGAGAGGACCCCGATCATTTTTTCGGAATCGTGAACATTCATCTGGCAGCCATAGGTATATATGAAGACGTTTTTTCTCATTTGTCTAATGTACCAGTATTCAACCGATTACTTCAAATTCAGGTTGCTGTCCCGGTAATCGCCTCTATACTGCATTTAACAGCTCGTGTAACAGCTTGAAATACATGGATTTCTTGCATTATTACCGTTTTTCCTTTAATATGTATGCACTATGTTTGGATTAATTAAAAAACTGATTGGAACAAAAAATGAGCGCGAGATCAAGAGGATCCTGCCGATTGTTGACCAGATCAACAGTTTTGAATCTGCGGTATCGCCTCTCTCTGATGCTGATCTTCGGGGTAGGACTGAGGTATTCAAGAAGCGGGTTCAGCAAGGGGAATCTCTCGATGAGCTGCTTCCGGAGGCCTATGCCGTCGTGCGCGAAGCCTCAAATCGGGTTCTGAAGATGAGGCATTTTGATATGCAGCTTCTCGGCGCTGTTATTCTCCACGAGGGAAAGATTGCCGAGATGAAGACCGGTGAGGGCAAGACACTCGTTGCCACCCTCCCCGTCTATCTCAATGCCCTGACTGGAAAAGGTGTCCATGTTGTCACCGTAAATGATTATCTTGCCAAAAGAGACGCCGGTTGGATGGGACAACTCTACAATTTTCTCGGGATGAGTGTAGGTGTTATTATCCACGGTCTGACAGATGAGCAGCGGCAGGCATCCTATAACGCTGATATTACCTATGGTACTAATAATGAGTTCGGGTTTGATTACCTTCGAGACAATATGAAATTCGATTTCTCCGAGTTTTCACAGCGTGAACTGAACTATGCCATTGTGGACGAAGTCGACAGCATCTTGATCGATGAGGCGAGGACCCCGCTCATAATCTCGGGCCCATCCGAGGAATCCACCGACAAATATTACAAAATAGACAAGATCATTCCTAAACTGCGGAAAGAGGATGACTATACCATTGATGAAAAAGCCCGTACCGTGATCCTTACTGAGGAAGGAAACATCAAGGTAGAAAAGCTGCTCGGCGCCGGGAATCTTTACGATCCGGCGAATATTGACCTGGTACACCATGTGCTGCAGGGTCTTAAGGCGCATACTCTTTTCAAACTTGATGTGGACTATGTTGTCAAGGACGGCGAAGTCTTGATCGTTGATGAGTTTACCGGACGGCTTATGCCCGGCAGGCGCTGGTCAGACGGGCTGCATCAAGCTGTCGAGGCAAAGGAAGGCGTCAAGATCGCCAGTGAAAACCAGACGCTGGCAACGATAACCTTCCAGAATTTTTTCAGGATGTATAACAAGCTTGCCGGTATGACCGGTACCGCAGAAACAGAGGCAGAGGAGTTTGCCAAGATCTACAATCTTGACGTGGTCGTCATTCCGACAAACCGTCCAATGATTCGTGCCGATTATCCTGACATGATCTACAAAACGGAAAAAGGAAAGTTCAATGCCGTCGTAAATGAGATCGAGACGTTGAACAAAAATGGGCAGCCTGTGCTGGTCGGGACCATATCGATCGAAAAATCTGAGCTGCTCAGCAGCATTCTGAAGAAAAAAGACATCAGACATGCAGTGCTTAATGCAAAATACCATGAAAAAGAGGCTGAGATTATTGTACAGGCCGGAAGAAGCCATGGGGTAACGATAGCGACTAATATGGCAGGAAGAGGCACTGACATTATTCTAGGAGGCAGTCCCGCAGGTATTGCACGTGACATGCTCAAGGATAAGCCGGATTATACGGACGAAGACTGGAAAAAGGCCCTGGCCCTAGCCGAGCAGCAGTGCGCTTCAGAAAAGGAAATGGTGCTTGCCGCTGGTGGTCTTCATATTTTGGGCACGGAACGTCATGAGTCTAGAAGGATAGACAACCAGTTGAGGGGCCGGTCAGGAAGACAGGGAGATCCCGGAGCGACCCGGTTCTATCTTTCGCTCGAAGATGATCTGATGCGTATATTTGGTTCAGAAAGGATATCCGGACTGATGGGACGACTTGGCATGGAAGAGGACATGCCGATTGAAAATTCCATGGTATCCAAGGCGATCGAGAATGCACAAAAGCGCGTTGAATCACACAACTTCGATATACGAAAACATCTGCTCGAGTACGACGACGTGATGAACATGCAGCGGACTGAGATCTATGCCTTCAGACGGGAAATCCTTCAAGGGGACAACCTGCGCGACAGGGTCATCTCTATGACCGAAGATACCGTAGATGATTCTCTTTCTCTCTACTGCCCGGAAGACGGCGGACACCATGAGTATGACCTCAAGGGACTAAAGGACGCTATATACGGTATCTTCGACATCTCGCTGGATGAGGTACCGGATGATCCCCGTCAGTTGAGAGCACTGCTGGTTGAAACCGTTCAAAAGGCCTACGAGGCAAAAGAGGCTGAGGTCGGCAGCGAGATGATGCGCTACCTTGAAAAAATGATCATTCTACAAGTCGTCGACACGCAATGGAAAGACCATCTCCTCGCTATGGACCATCTTAAAGAGGGGATTGGTCTCAGGGGATACGGACAGAGGGATCCGCTCGTTGAATACAAACGTGAGGCCTTCGACATGTTTACTGAAATGTCCGACCGCCTGTCTGCTGAAATCGTCACGCGACTATACAAGATCCAGGTGCAGAGAAACGAAGAGTCTGCCGTACGCTCGCAGGCACGGAAGGTGAACATGGTATTCAACCGCAGCGGCGACGATGATACTCCTCAGCCAGTGACAAAAGCAAAGAAGATTGGGCGGAACGATACCTGCCCCTGCGGCAGCGGAAAGAAATATAAAAAATGCTGCGGGGTAAATGAATAGGGTATTCCTCGTCGGAGCAGATCACCTGGAACAAGAAGAACTGCTCGATCCGGGTCTTGTCTTCACCAGATTCAAATCACTGGACACACTGCTTAAGCGGAGCGAGGATAGCCCGGACTCTTTTATTATCAATAAAATACAGAATACAGAGCCGTGTTTCAGAGATTTCATGGGCAGATTCAGAGAGGTCCCGAAGATCGTCATCTCCGAGACTCCCATTTTCAAAGGCTTTGCAGCATGGTTGAAATATCCGCTCATGTATCCGGTCACCATGCCCTCGGGAAAACAGCTGCTCTTTATGACACATAAGGCGATCAGGGATAAAAGACTGGTCGATGAGAATCTGCTCCTGAGGCAGCAACTGGATAATCATAAAAAAGAGCTCGATTTCTTTGATACAATCAGTAAGACCATGACGTCTGTGCTTGATCTCGATAATATGATCAGCGAGATCATGAAGAAGGCAAAGCGCCTGATCAGGGCAGACTCCTGGTCCGTCTTTCTTATCGATGACACAACCGGCGATCTCGTGCTAGAGAAAACATCGCATAAAAGCGAACATGCAGGAAGGCGCGAGAAATTCCGGCTGAAACGCGGAGAAGGCATCGCCGGATGGGTTGCACAGGAGGGCATGCCGATTGTGCTTCCTGATGTATCTCAGGATAAGAGGTATGTCGCCAAAAGGGAACATGATTCCAGCCTTGAGGCCGAGTCGCTGATATGTGTTCCGATCAGGTCAAAAGGGAATATACTGGGGGTTTTTGAAATAATCAAAAAGACGTCGAGTGGATCTTTTACCAAGGATGACCTTGCCCTCTTCCTCCGTCTGGTCGATCACGCGGCTATCGCAATCGAGATGACGACAGTCTATCAGAAAATGGCTGAAATTTCTGTTACCGATGATCTGACAAAACTCTTTAATACGCGCTATCTCAACAGGACCCTCGAACTAGAGATTAACCGATCAAACCGGCACAGGACGTCTTTGTCCCTTATCTTCATGGACATAGACCATTTCAAGGGTATCAATGATAATTATGGTCACCTTATCGGAAGCAAACTTCTCGTCGAGATCGGACAGATTTTGATCCAGTGCCTGCGTACCATTGATATCGTAGCCCGCTATGGCGGTGATGAATTCGTCATGGCACTACCCCAGACCCCGCCGACCGCAGCACTGAATATTGCCGAACGAATACGGAAGGCCGTCGAGCAGAATATTTTCCTGAAAAAAGAAGGATATTCACTCCATATGACGGCGAGCTTCGGGGTTGCATCATACCCCGAAAGTGCAAAATCAAAGGAAGATCTGCTGAGACTCGCGGACGAGGCAATGTACCGGGTAAAAAATCAGACACGAAACGGAGTTTATGCTATAGTATAAACTGTGGCTCTGTTTAATTATGCGACAAAAGAAATAACACTAAAGATTGTTTATTACGGTCCCGGACTCAGCGGAAAGACCACCAATCTTCTGTATCTGCATTCAGTACTTAACCCCAGTACCAAGGGCAAGCTTCTTTCTTTGTCTACTGAATCCGACCGAACTCTTTTCTTTGACTTTCTGCCGATTGAACTTGGCAAAATCCGCGATTTTTCCATACGGTTCCAGCTTTATACGGTTCCCGGCCAGGTACAGTACAACGCAACCCGCAAGGTAGTACTGAAGGGCGCTGATGCAGTTGTCTTTGTGGCAGACTCTCAAAAGGAGATGCGGGATCAGAACATCGAGAGTTTTTCCAATATGCGGGAGAATCTGCACGCCAATAATATCAATCCGGACGAGATACCTGTAGTGCTTCAGTTCAACAAGCGGGATCTCAAGAATATATTGCCAATCGATGAATTAAATGCTCTGCTCAACTCCTATCATTACGCTGTAACAGAAGCGGCTGCGGTGAGTGGTCAGGGAGTTGAAGAAACATTCAAACTGGTCACGAGGCTTCTCCTTAAATACATATCAAATAAACATAAAATAGAAATCCAGCCTGCTCCATCTAAGGAAGAACCGCGGAAGGAAATAATGGCCACGCCCGAAGGGGACCATGAAAGTGCCATCCCTGAAAAAGTACCGGTGGATCTGCCGGAACCAGACACTACGCCATTGGCTGAGACAACCGAGGACCAGCTTGTCGCTGCGCATGCTGATGCATCTAATTTCATTCCTAAACATACATCTGCCAAAGACGCCGCTCCCCTGGTCCAGGAAGAGGAACAGGGCCTGCCGGTAATCGGAGTTCCTTCAACAGAGATGCCGATATCTCAGGCTTTTTCGACTGCACCTGTCGCGCCTGATGCCGCGTCATCACCAGACCGGAGTTCTGCGATGATCCGGGAAGCTGTCTCCGAACTGGCAAGCAGGATAAATGTACTCGCCGAAAATATCGCTGCGCTACATAACAGGATGAAAAACATCGAGCAGGCATTTCGAAATCAAGCTGAAGACCAGAAATCAGGCCATGAAAAAGAGCTTAACGCTATCGGACAGAGTCAGACGAAGATTATAAACGGTATGAAAGATCTGTCAGGGCGCTTAGATAGGCTCAAGGAAAAAAAGACCTGGTTCAAGTTCTGAAAGCTAAGGATGTAATACTAAAGCAGATATTCTGCCAGGTTGATTTTGTACTTATTGGGGTCCATGGTACGCACAATAGTCCGGAAATAATCTCCCTGTTCGTTCTTCTCGATCAGATCGACCACATTCCCCTTGACTCTGCTACCGCCCCTATCAATAATGATCATGACGCGAGGGCGCGTTCCAAAAAGCTGATTGCTTTCGTATACCAACCCGAGCTCCCTGGTATTCAGCATGACCAGAGTGCCGATAGGATACACTCCGACCATGTTAATAAAAAATTTAATTAGGAGAGGGTCAAGTTGGGTGCTTGAACGCTCGCTCATGATACTCAGAGCCTTGTCAGGTGCCAGCGGCACCCGGGAATAGACGCGTGACGATGTCATGGCATCGTATTGGTCTGCGAGGGAGATAATCCTGCTGAAGAGGTCGAGTTCAAATTTCTTTTGAATCTTCGGATATCCGCTCAGGTCACAGTTCAGGTGGTGCTCAAATGCAACAATTGCTGATTTGATCGTTATGTCATCAAGTGAACGCATCCGCAGAAGAGCCTTCACACCCCATATGGGATGCTTCCTGACGAGATTCCACTCCGCATCGCTAAAATTTGTGGGCTTATTTAACACCTCAAACGGAATCTCTATTTTGCCGATATCATGAAAAATCGCTACAATACCTAGTTCCGTCAGCATTTTCCGGTTAAGACCCAGGCGCTGTCCAAGCGAAATAGAAAGAACGCTGACATTTACCGAATGGTGATAGGTATATTCATCGTAGTCCTTGATCGACGTCATTCCCAGCAGCAGCTGCTCCTGTTCGACAATCTGGTCCACCATGTTCTCGACAACCCTCTTTGCCTTTCTGATATTCACCTTTTCGCCGCTCTTGATCTTGTTGATAACGCCTTTGGTGAATGAAACAGCATTGAAATAGGTCTTCTTGACCATCTTGCGTGGTTCCAGGGAATTATTATCAACAACATTTCTGAGCCGGTCAATGGAGAAACTCCTTACGTCAAAGAGCTTTTCCTCCAATACTTCTAAAGGCTTCTGGCAACTTCCGGAAAAATTGAATGCACGCACAAAGGTTTTCAGGTCTTCAGAAGTCGTTCGTTCATTGAAAATAATGCCACCCATTTCTCTTCTCCTGAACTCCCGCGCGAGGTAATCAAAGTTCAGGAGATATTCCAGGGAATAGCGTATACGCGCGTCATTGATATAGAAGAAATCTCCCCTGAGTTCAAGAGCAACCGTCCCCTCACTGGCGATCAGGCCATTGATTATTGATATCAATTTATCGATCAGAGAGGAAACAGCAATATTATTCGGATCGTGTATCAGAGTCGTGCGCAGAATAACCGCTACCTGGCTGATAAGATCCCTAGCAACGGCATTGACATCAATCTCTTCGCTACTGTCCATCATGTTCTATCCTCTTCACCGCCCCATGGACAGCTTCACGCAGTAGTTTGTTGCTGTCATTCTGCAGTTTCTGGAGCATGGGAAGTGCATCCGCTCTGCCCATGAAACCAAGGGCATAGGCTGCGCACGCCCGGTCTTCATAGTTCTTTGCCCGACCAAAAAAAACGTTCTTTTTCAGCGTCTCGATCAAAAAAGTGAAAATCTCATCGTCTTTCCATCGGGCGAGTGTCTCAAAGAACTCCTTTTTTTCCTCGAAGTCCTTGCCCCTGAAAAGTTTGTCTCTCACCTTATTTAGGATAATTCTTTTTGCCGCCTCAGATTTCATCGTGGCGAGCGCCTTCATTGCAGCAGACCGGACCTGTATTTCGGGATCATCACAACACTCCCGCAGTGCCTGCAGGACCCCGCCGCCGCCAAGCTCTCCGAGCGCCCCGATTACTTCTTTCTTGACCCTGACGTCTCCATGCTTGACCGTCTTGAGAAGATAATCAACCGCCCTTTTGTCACCGATCTTTCTGAGAACATAGATTATATTGCGTACAACATACCACCGGGAATCACTCAATCCCTTTGCCAGCAGCGTGATGTCTTTTGGGCCGAGGTACACCAGTGCATCGATGACAAACTTTCGTGAATGAATGCTCTTCAGTTCTCCCAATATTTTCATCAACGGGACAATCGCACTCCTGTCGAGATAGTGAACGAACTCTTCAAAGATTCTTTCTTCAGATTCCTGCCCACTGTCAAGCACATCTCCCAGAATGACGATCATCGGCTCGCTGCCAGTGAAGATCATAATCCTCCGGGCGAATTTCCGTATCTCATCGCTGAAGTCTTTACCTTCCATTATCTTATGGAGACGCACCTGAGTTTGTACCAGAAGCTGTATATCACCCTTGCCCGCGACAAACTCTATCGCATTCCTGAAAAACCCATAAAGCTCCTCAAAATCAACATTAGGGTCTGACAGGGAGATCATCTCAAAAAGAATATCCAGAAGCTTTGGCGTCTTGTCACTGTTATCATCTTCAAGCTCCTGCAAAATCGATTGGAGATCCCTGTCCGTAAGGGGGACGATCAATATGTCGGTAGCCAGCTCGGTATCGTTGACTGCATCCTCGTATGCCTTCAGGATATTATCATCGATACCTGCTTCCCCCCTGGTTTTGGCAACGGGATACACTTCATTGTCCTCTTCGTCAGAAAGAACGATATCATCAACGACATAGTGTATTTTCTGGAAATCTCTCTCCCAGAAAAGCGTAACAAGATCATCATCAAGCACATCACGGTTGAAATCGAGCGAGATGATCTTGAGAAATATCTCAAGTTCTTCAGCGGCCAGTCCTTTCTTGAAGGATATCTCCCGCAGTCCGTCCTTAAAGAAGAAGATCGCGATATTATCCTCTTTATCCGGACTGAAATAGACCTGCTCGTCATTATACAGGATTTCCCCGTGTTTGATATGGAGGGTCAGATCGTCCTTATCATAGAAGAACTTCTTGAACTTCGTGTAGCATTCTCCGAGGGTGTTGATATAAATGGGATTGTTATCAGGATACAGCCTTAGTATTTTCCGGGTCTTCAGAAAAAACTGGATGATGTCTTTTACTTCTTTGCCTTCTTCGCTGGTTTCGATTACCTGCATGATGGGGAGTCCCCTCCCTGGATACGTTTTGCCACGATCTATAAAAGCGCTATGCGGCGTTCACGCGCGAAATTCCGAATAATCATGACTGCCGAGTAGAGTCGTTGCAGTTTAACATTCCGTCCCCTAATTGCAATGATGTCCCGGGTAGGAAATTTTTCGATCCTGATATCGATCTGGACTTTTGATATTTCATGGTAAAAATCGCGAAGTATTTCCGGGTCAAAGGACTTGAGAAAAAGCGGATTGACCGCAACATATCCTTCTGCCACATCCCTGATAAGTGCATTAAGACTTTTTCCCCGTACGCCACTAGCCATTTCTGCCTTTCCGGTAAAGAATCCTTGCTAGTAGTATACCAATTTCATAAAGAATTATAATAGGGACAGCCATCAGTGTCTGGTTAAAGGCGTCCGGCGTCGGAGTGAGTATGGCCCCTGCAATAAACGCAGCGAGAATTGCGTACCGCCGGTTTTTTGCGAGCGTGTCCGGCGTCATGAATCCGAAGCGTACCAGGAATATGATTACCAGCGGCAGCTCGAAGATAGCCCCGAAAGCTAGTATAAATTTAAGGCAGAAATCCATATAGCTTCCGACTGAAAGCATCGGGGTGATATGCTCGGTTTTATACCCCAGTAGAAACGTCAGGGCAAAGGGGAGAATAATCATAAAACAAAAAAACGCACCAACGAGAAAGAGAAATGTCGCGATGATAATAAATGGAATGATATATTTTTTTTCCTTTTCAACGAGTCCAGGCGAAATAAACATCCACAGTTGGTAAAAAGTGACCGGCAACGATACGACAAAAGCTGCAACCATGGATATTTTCATGTGCATCCAGAAACCCTCGGCGGGCGAAAGAAAAATAAGGGGAACCGCTTTCTTGCTGATCACCTCCACAAAAGGGCGTATCGGTACGATCTTCAGTTCATAGTTGAGGGGGAAGACGAGCAGACCAAAAATCTTCTCGGATATGGTGAACAGCCCGGCAAAAGCAATACCGAGAAAGCTGAATGCTATCAGCAACCGTTTACGCAGTTCGGCCAGGTGTTCGATTAAGGGCATCTCAGTCCGTTCCAACTTATACCTCGTCCTTCTTTTCGGGGGTCGGCACGTCGCCTTGCGGAGGGACTTCTTTGGGTGCTTCAACAGCGTCAACATTTTTTGTCAGCCTGCTGACATCGTCTTCATTCTTTAGGTCAAGTTCCTTGAATTCACTTTCCATCTGTGACTTTGCGTCGTGGAGCCCCCTGCGAATTTGGATCACCCACCGGCCAAGGGTTCGGCTGATTTCAGGAAGTTTCTCCGGGCCGAAGACGAGCAAGGCAACGACAAATATAATGATCAGCTCCTGAAATCCGATATCAAACATTACCGATCTCCATTAACAGCGGCGCATCTGAGGAACAGACGCGGGCGACTATGCCTATTCTTCTTCATAGATTCTCCTTATTTCTTTCTTCTTGACAGGGGAGATAAGACTCAACGAAACCATCAACCGGTACGCAGGGGTTCTATCCCACAAATTGAACCCGACACCGATAGTCGTATACATAAAATCCATTGTCTTGATCCGGTAACCAAAGCGCGTTTCGATATCGTTGTAACGTTGTGTCGTGTGGTCTTTCTTTATGATGATTTCACTAAGGATGCTGAAGCTGTTCGCAGCCGCGAAGTCAACACCTCCGGAAAAGGTGACTTCACTCATCAGCTGCCCGGTTCCCGGCTTTTGATACACCGCATTGAGATGTGCCTTGAACGGTCCCACCCTCTTGGTCGCAATCAACCCGGCACCTATCCCGCCATTCGTACTGAATTCATCGCGACCGTTGCCGATTGCAGCGGTGACCAGATAGGCCAGAGACGGACTATACTTCCCTTCATCATAAAACCGGTGACGGAAACCGAAGGAAAAATCCTCCATCCCGTCAATGGTATTGGCATAGCGGTAAACAACCGGTGCCGTAAAATCAAGCTCTATGGCATCCGTCAGTCCGTATGCGCCTTTCAGCGCAGTGCGATAAAACTCGGGATGTTGTGTCTGTTCAACGCCGACCTCCATGGCTATGCCCCTCTGTGGCAGCGTCTCCGCACTCATGACTGAAAAAATTCCGTATGGGGAGATTGGCTGAAGCCCGAGCGGATCATATGCACGCACCATGGAAGGACAACAGAAACCCGCTATCAGAAACAGTACAGAAAACCATATTTTCATCACTAGAGAACATAACAGAAAATTGACATGCTGTCAATGAGTTGCGGTAGCTTGATCCGCTATCAAAGCAATAGCAAAGTCGAAAAAACAGCCCGAAAACAGCCTATGCACTCTTTCCCAGTCTGATATTGCCGCCACACTAAATCTGCGGAAGCATCCCGGCTGAAGCGCGGGATGCTTCCGCAGACATGCCCCTGACATGCCTCCGCAATTAATCATTACGGCTTTTAGCCTGCCGTGTATAAAATACCTTAGCGTCCTTAGGGCTGTGGAAAACCGCAAGGACACTTTCCAGACGTAGTGCCGATCCGCCGACATTTGTTTGACAAATAGCTCCCACACAAAATATAATTTTAAGAATTTCTCACGAGGAGGTTTTCATAATGGCAGAGGGTGTATTGAACGTTACAACGGCAACGTGGGAGCAAGAGGTCTTAAAGTCTCAGATGCTTGTTATGGTCGATTTTTGGGCTGTGTGGTGCGGTCCCTGCCGCATGATAGCACCAACGGTTGAAGAGCTGGCTGGGGAGTATGCCGGCAAGGTGAAGGTGGCTAAGCTGAACACGGATGAAAACCCCGATATAGCGAGCAGATATAAGATAATGGGCATTCCTACCATCATGTTTTTTAAGGCAGGGGAGAAGGTCGATCAGGTTGTGGGCGCGGTGCCAAAGCCGCAGCTGAAGGCCAAGCTCGATTCGCTGCTGGCAGGCTGATTCCATGTGCTCCTCCAGCCCCGTTTGCCACATGACTGCATCGTACGGAGCATGGTGAAAAAAACATTTCTGATTCTGCTGTGCATACTGGCGCTGCTATCGTGCACAAAGAAAAGCGTTGATCATGCCCCCGGTACGGCGGCTGAGGGGAACCACGCTCCCGATTTCTCGGCAAAGGATCTCACTGGTAAAGACGTCCGTTTATCTGATTTCGCTGGAAAGGTTGTGGTGCTTGAATTCTGGGCAACTTGGTGCCCCCCCTGCCGCTCATCTATCCCGGGGCTTGTTGCTCTTCAAAACAGGTACGGGGACAGGAATATGGCAATTCTTGCTGTTTCTGCAGACGAGGGACGTGATCTTCTAAAAAAGCTTGCCAATTTTTCGCGTGAGCACCACATTAACTACACTGTGCTCCTTGGGAGCGATGATATATCCCGCGCGTATAATGTCAGAAGTATACCCGTGGTCTTTTTGATAGACAAAACGGGCAAAATCGTGAGCCGGCACATTGGGGCGCTCGAGGATTCCGACGACAGCCTTTCCAAGCAGATACAGACGCTGCTGTAATCATGTTCGAAAATATATCAGAAAAACTCGACCGCATTTTCAAAGGGCTCAAAGGCCGTGGACTCCTGAAGGAAGAAGACGTTGACATCGCTTTAAAAGAGATACGGCTTGCCCTGCTTGAGGCAGATGTCAACTTCAGGGTTGTCAAGGACTTTGTGCAGAAGATCCGGGAAAAGGCCGTCGGCAATGAGGTCCTCGAAAGTCTCACTCCCGGGCAGCAAGTGGTTAAAATCGTCAATAGCGAACTTTGCGCACTTTTGGGCGGCACGAACAGCCGAATTCACCTGTCGCCAAACCCTCCTACGATTATTATGATGGTCGGACTGCAGGGATCAGGAAAGACCACCACAGCCGCAAAACTTGCGCGGATATTCAAGAAGGAAGGAAGGCGGCCGCTGCTGGTTGCCTGCGATCTTCAACGGCCGGCGGCGATTGATCAGCTGATGACGCTGGGGCAAGAGCTCGGCGTCAACGTCTATCATGCCCGCGATACAAAGGATCCTGTCGCCGTTGCACGAGAATCTATCCGGAAGGCCAAGACCGAGGCTAATGACATCGTGATTCTTGACACAGCCGGACGTCTCCATGTTGATGAGGCCCTGATGGGTGAACTCAAAAATGTACGGGACGCGGTCACGCCGAACGAGGTGCTTTTCGTTGCGGACGCCATGACCGGTCAGGATGCGGTCACCATCGCACGGCAGTTCAATGAACAGATCGGTATCGACGGCATCATATTGACGAAGATGGACGGCGATGCCCGCGGTGGCGCTGCCCTTTCGATCAGGGCAGTTACGGATAAACCGATCAAGTTCATTGGTGTGGGTGAAAAAATCGATATGCTCGAGCCGTTTCATCCCGACCGAATCGCTTCAAAAATTCTTGGCATGGGGGATGTTCTTTCTCTCATTGAGCATGCCCAGAAATCATTTGACGAGAAGGAGGCCGAAAGCCTCCAGAAGAAGATCCTCGGAGACTCGTTCACGTTTGATGATCTGCGTGAACAGCTCAAGAAAATTAGGAGCATGGGATCGATTGAAAGCCTCCTCGGCATGATCCCAGGATTCAGCAAGTTAAAAAACCTCAAAGTTGATGAGAAGGAGTTTGTCCGCACTGAGGCGATAATCAATTCGATGACACGACATGAGCGCGCAAACCACAACATTCTGAACGGAAGCAGACGCAAGAGAATTGCACAGGGAAGCGGCACAACTGTCGCCGACGTTAACCGGGTAATCAAGCAATATGTTGAACTCAAGAAGATGCTCAAGATGTTTAAGGGAAGCAAAGGGAAGATGAAGATGCCGAATATCTTTGGATAATTGTCTCCGACAGCCCTTTACTTAATAGACTCTTATATATTAAACTTAACGATTACATATTTCAGGAGGTGTTTGTTTGGTTAAGATTCGATTAACGAGGATGGGTACGCACAAAAGGCCATTCTACCGGATGATTGTCACTGATTCACGTACCCGGAGAGATGGGCCGTTTATTGAGATCCTCGGTACCTATGACCC
>PLXX01000016.1 GCA_003153275.1 Nitrospiraceae bacterium
GAGCAATCGTTGGTTTTTGAGAAAATAGCTCAGAGAAGGTATTCTTGTTCGTAACCTTAAATATTAATTTTTGATCTTGAACAGTTGATTGAACTATCAGATCCTGTCGAAGACTTAATGACTGGTCCCACACTGAAGTTTGCGCATAGGATATTAGTTTGTCAACGCTCCCTGTTACTTCTTGAGAATTCGGATACTTAAAGAGGTAGACGCCAAAATTATACATGCTCTTCGAATCGGTTCCGGNNGTTCCAGTTCCAAGTCTGTCTTTTTGGAAGCGGAAAGCTGAATTCTGCGGTCTGACCGCGAACGATCGCAGTGCATTTTTGATCGTACGCCTTCTCCTGTCCCCAAGCAAAATTGACTATGAAAAGCGACACAAAAGTGGAAAGCCAAATTATACGCATTATTAACCTCCTTTGCAGTTAATTCTTTTTTATGCCGCTGAGGCATTTGCGGCAGGAACTCCAAATAATAGCAGAGGAATACATGAAGTACAGGGGTTACAACTCATCGGGGAATCATGTCTGTCCCGAGCCAGGAGCTGGCCCTTCGTCTTTCTCTATTATTCGGGCAGCGATGAAGANNTCTCCTTATCAACGTCCATCCATGATTCATGGGAATGCAGAATCTTCCAGCCGCCCTTCTCTCTTTTCCATATCATGGTAAAAACATGTTTGGACTTGATGTTCTCTCCACTCTTCAACTGCATCTCAGACTTCTCTTCACTTGTCATAAGGGCCAGGTCTGACGTCAGAGCAGTTACTCTTACTGCGAGAGGTTCGATATGTTGACGCTCTCTCATCGAGAAATATTTTGTTATCAGATCCACCCAGGCACTTCTCTCACCGTAATAATCAGTGCTGACGATTGCCGACAAAACCCGTCCTTACTATAATGCTCAGACCATGCGTCAGCATTCTTTTAGTTTAATGCAGAGATGAGGTGATTAAACTGATCTGTTACTTCTTTCTGAATCGTTTCTTTTTCCGGCTTTGTCTGGGCAAACAATACAGCGGGCACGAACATCAATAGAACAACAACTAACAAAGGCACTTTTACCCTCACCTTACGCATAAATACTCCTTTTCAAAGCTGACTTTTCCAACAAGGAACGCAAAGGGGCATTTCTGCCCCCTTTAGATATCAATTGAATAAAATTGTATTACTTATTAAATGTGTTTTTGCAAATAGGACTTAATTCAGAGCTATGCTGTTTAAGACATTGCATAATACGTCCACCACCTGGCTGAACATCCTTGCAGAATTTTTCTACGTCACCTTTGCAGGCCTCTTGTTTCTGATGTGCTTCACCATGATGCTGTTCTTTTTTCTGATTCATATCAGCCTTGCATTCGGCAGAAAGCTCATTTGAATGCTCTTGCATGCATTGCATAATACGCCCTTCCCCAGGTTTTACATCTTTGCAAAACTTCTTGACGTCTGTAGCGCAAGGGCCACCGCCAAAAGGATTTGCTTTCATGTTCTGTTGGTCTGCAAAAGCAATCCCTCCCCAACTACTTATCATGACCATTACTGCAATAACTAAAAGTCTCTTGCAGTCTGTTGCCAACGCCGGCATCTTCATTGTGTTTCCTCCCTCTTCCCTGCAAATTAATTAATAATTTAAATCATATGCGGTTGAAACAGATAAGTCAATGAAATCTCAGGAAATTGTTCCAAATCATGACCACGATAATGCCCAAAAATTGTACCGTTATCACGGATGGATAAATAGTCCTAAAGGAGAACCTCATACAACCGTTTCTTTCTTGGCTTCCATGGTTTCCTTTGAAGCGGTCTCTTTCTTCATCTCCATTGCGGCGGGGGATACAATTTCTTTTGGTTCCTTAACTGCAGGGGTGACCTCAATATCCTTGCTGATATCAGACATAGCCTTTTTAAATTCCCTGATGCTCTTACCAAGACCCGCCCCCAGTTCGGGCAGTTTGCCAGGACCGAAAATTACCAGTGCTATTGCCAAAATTATAATCAAGTGCATCGGCTGAAAAAGTCCTTCAAACATACGTCACCTCCTATGGTTCATTATAACAATCATTTCCCCTTTTCTAANNTGCTGAGTTCCTTTAACTTTTTCCAGAGGACTTTTCTGCTGATACCCAGCCTCCCGGCCGCCTCGGTCTTTTTCCCCCCGGACTCGTTAAGCGCCTTGAGAATCCTCTGCCTTTCAAAGCACTTGATACTCGCCTCCAGGGAAAGGTCCTCGGTAAAACAGGGGGTCCTGTCGGAGGCCCCTGACATCTCATCCGGGAGGTCCTTTACCTGGATGGCCCCGTCCCTGGCAAGAACGGCCCCCCGCTCGACCGCATGCTTTAACTCTCTGACGTTACCGGGATAATTATACGAAAGGATCGAATCATATGCCTGCTGGGATATCGCCAGTCCCGGTTTGCTGAACTTCTCCCTGAAGTGGGCCAGGAAATGGTCGACAAGATAAGGGATGTCCTCTTTCCTGTCCCGCAGGGGGGGAAGCGCGATCGGGACCACATTGATACGATAGAAAAGGTCCTCCCTGAAGCTCCCTGCTTCCACACATTCCTTCAGGTTCTTGCGCGTTGCATAAATGCTCCTGACATTCACCTTGATCGGGACATTGCCGCCGAGCCTGGTGACGGTGTTGTCCTCCAGAATCCTGAGCAGTTTGGGCTGCAGCGCGAGCGGGATATCGCCGATTTCATCGAAAAAAATGGTCCCTTCATCAGCGAACTCGAACTTGCCCTTTCTTATTTCTGAAGCACCGGTAAAGGCCCCTTTCATATACCCGAAAAGTTCAGACTCGAATAATGATTCAGGGATCGCGGCGCAATTGATTTTGATGAACGGCTTCTTGTTCCTTCCGCTCAACCGGTGGATAGCGTTCGCAACCTACTCCTTACCCGTGCCGCTTTCCCCCCGTATCAGCACAGGGACATCGGTGTCGGCCACCGCCGTAATGCGGTCGAATACGTCTTTCATAAGCGGACTGCTGCCTATGATGTTCTCGAACTCAACCAGTTCCCTCAGGGTTTCGCGAAGATACAGCACCTCGTCTTCCAGCTTGCGGAAGTTGAAAAACCGCTCCACTGAAATAAGGAATTCTTCATTGGAAAAAGGCTTTGCGATATAGTCAAAGGCCCCTTCCTTCATGGCCTCGACAGAATTCTTTACCTCGGCATATGCGGTGATAATGATAACTCCGGCCTGCGGGGAAACCGTCTTTGCCTTGCGGAGCACGTCAAGACCGCTGCAGTGCGGCAGCCGCAGGTCCGTAATGATCAGGTCAAAGCCCGCTTTTTCAACAGCCGCAAGCCCTTCGGCCCCGTTCGCGCAGAGGGTCACGGAATAGCCGTGGGACGAGAGCAGATGCTCCATCCCGAGCCGCATGATCGGATCGTCTTCAACAATGAGGATCTGTCTTTTCATATCGTCAGGGGTAATTGCACGGTAAACGTAGACCCTTTTTCCGAGGTCTCCACTGTTATCTCTCCGCGGTGCTGCTCGACAATAGCTTTACAGACCGTCAGGCCAAGTCCTGTGCCTTCACCAACACCTTTCGTGGTATAAAAAGGATCGAATATTCTCTGGAGAACCTCTGCCGGGATGCCCTTCCCTGTATCTGAAACAGATATAAAGCACTGTCCGGCCTCATATCGCGTCCTGATGAGAAGTGTGCCTCCCCTCTCCATTGACTGGACTGCATTGATAATGAGATTGAGGAAGACCTGTTCCAGTTTGTTGGCGTCCGCCGGCATATCAGGCATATCTGCCGCAAAATCCCTGACGACGGCTATCGCCTTGCTCTGAATAGTATACCCCACAAGGTTCAGCACATTTTCCAGGATACTGTTGACTGATGCCGGAGCAATACACAGCGGCGCATTCTTAGCGAAATCCAGGAGGTGTCTCACGATGCTCTGTATCCTGCCAAATCCTGAATTAATGACCTCGATATGCTTTTCTTTTTTTTCCGCATCCATTTCAGTGTTTATAAGGTTGTTGAAGCAGAGACGGATGCCGCCCAGCGGATTGTTTATCTCATGCGCCACCCCGGCGGACAACTGTCCCAACGCAGCAAGTTTTTCGGTCTGCATCATCTGCTTTTCTATTTCAGCGGCTTTCCTCAACCTCTCATGCGCATCCAGCAGGTGTTTCGACAGCAGATTGAACGATCCTGTAAGATCGCCGATTTCATCACCTCGAGAACTGGAGATTTCCCTGCCGAGGGGTTCAGTCCCCTGAGCAATTCCACGGAAAATACCGGAAAGTCGGTTCAGCGGGCTTGTTACCAGGTGTCTGAAGGTTGCATACAGGGCAAGGAATAGAAAAGTGAGCGTTCCCATACCAAAAATAAAAGAGTCAAGTGCCATCTTTTTTGCATTGGCCAGTGCTTTATCCAGGGGAATGGAGACCGATTCCAACCCGATCAGTTCTCCTGTTTTCCAGCCGAATTTGCCTGTGAGTCCATATTTTTCACGGATAACGTGTAATACCGCTGTGGTATCGCCGTGACAACGCAGGCAATCCTGTTCGGAAAAAACAGGCCGTGAATAAATAAGATATTTTTTCCCCCCGATCTCTTCCCGCCCATGCCTTTCTATGACCTCTCTGTTACGTCTGAAATAATCCATCATTCTCAGGTCAAAGGCCTCTGCGGTATTTTCAGGGTTCAACGGCCTGTCTGAAACTCTTTTATAGACATAGTCCGGGAGGTTGCGGGAAACTTTTTTCATGACCTGGAGATTCACATGCGTCGTTGACATGGCTTCAACCACAAATTCATCTTCCGTATGCAACTTCGAGAAGATATCGAACATCCGTGGCCTCAGCGACTCCTTTACATAATCCCCCAACGCCCGCACATGGGTCATGATGATCATTGTCTTGTTTTCTGCCTCAGTGATA
>PLXX01000089.1:0-149 GCA_003153275.1 Nitrospiraceae bacterium
TGAACGACGCGATACTGACTCCAAAAAATTTCAGCAGAGGATTGCCAACCAGCGCAGCCATTGTCAAAACAACTGCTACGGTTATGCTTGTCGTATGCGCGGCGCGCCTGCGCTCAGAGGCGTTCATCCAGCCGGTAAGACTGACAAAG
>PLXX01000089.1:155-49269 GCA_003153275.1 Nitrospiraceae bacterium
CGGCATATCCTGCCGCTAAGATATTTCTTGCTCCTACATGATCGGCATTCGCCATACAGTGGCACCTGATACATTTGAACTAACGTCTGATATCCCCGTCCTGAACGGCGGGGTTTTACGGCAATTTCCGGATTGTTACGTAGGGACAACGCAGAATCTCAGCAGAAAGAATACGGCACGTGGGGATGTGATTGTTACCGATACACGGTCCTGCAGACAGGATGCAGAGCTACAGTTTTATCCTGTTGTTGCTGTCAAGTTTGATGATCTTCGGCTTGAGGGCCTTTGCCTTGCTGTCTTCGAGATAGCTGTAACAAAATATGATGATCTTGTCGCCGACAACGCCTTTGCGGGCTGTCGGCCCGTTAAGGCATATCTTCCCGGAGTTTTTCTTTCCGGAAATAACATAGGTTTCAAAGCGCTCGCCGTTGTTCATATTACTGATCATCACCTGTTCGTACGGCAGAATCCCGGCCTTCTTAAGCAGTGTTTCATCAATCGTAATACTCCCTTCATAGGCGAGGTTCGATTCTGTCACCGTCGCCATGTGGAGCTTGGTCCTCAACATACATCTCAGCATGATGCCTCCCGCGAAACAACAATAACGAGCTGCATACCCGTCAGATTCATTCGATTATCTTCGGTACACGGTAGAATTCAGAAGTGCCGTCAGGCGCATTGAACAAGGCCTCTTCCCGTGACAGTGATCTGACAAGGACGTCTTCCCTGACAACATTGGAAATCGTAATAACATGTGACGTAGGCTCTACATGTGTCGTATCCAGTCCGTTCAGGGTATCCACATAACTCAGGATGTTCTCGAGCTGCAACCCGAAGATATTCTTTTCATCTTCAGAGAGTGATAGCCGCGCAAGCCGGGCCACCTGATTGATCGATATCTTCATAATCAGGACCGCTATATCTTGGTGAGGTTGGCCAGTTTCAACGAAAGCCTCTTCATTCCGATATTGGGAAAGTTTACCATCACCTTCTGGTCTTCGCCATCTCCATAACAGTCGCGAATGACCCCGATGCCCCAGACCGGATGTTTCACCCTGCAGCCGGAGGCGAAGAGAGGTTTCACCTTTGCTATCTCAACTTTTTTATTGTCCCTGCCGCTTCTGAGCGACTGCGGGTCGGTCACCTTCTCGATCCAGTGACAGTAATCCCTCGGCAGGTTCTTCAGAAACCGGGACGGCTCCTGTTCCTGTACCCTCGAGTAAAGCCGTCTCTTTTTTGCGCCGGAGAGCAGGAGCAGGTCGCGCGCCCTAGTCATGCCGACATAGAAGAGTCTCCGCTCCTCAGCGATTTCATCTTCTTTACCGATCGCCTTGAAATACGGCAACACCCCTTCCTCAATCCCTGTGACAAAAACAACGGGGAATTCAAGGCCCTTGGCATTATGTAGCGTCATCAGCGCTATATGGTCACCGGATTCATTTTCACGCAGATTGGTCAGCAGCGATACCTTATCAAGGAAGTCACTCATGCCTTTGCCTTCTGCAGAGGTGATCAGCTCAAGGACGTTCTGCCTGCGATCGTCTTCCAGCCCCTCGCTCAGCCCAGTCTGCTCTGCAATATCTCTCAGTATATCCGCAGCATTCCTGGTCTCATTACCCGCCTGATGGCCGGTCTGATGGGCCGCAAGCTGCTCAACCAAGGCCACAAAGCTCTCAAGTTTTTCCCTCGTGGCAGATACAATTCCGCTGCTCTTTATGCAAGCCTTGAGGCTATCAAAAAGACAGGCTGACTTTTTCTTGGCCTCGCTCTCTATCTTTGAAAGCGTCGCAGCTCCGATGCCGCGTGGAGGGCAGTTAATGATCCGCCTGAGGCTCACATTGTCACCATGATTGAAAACAAGGCGAGCATACGCAATGAGGTCCTTAATCTCTTTCCGCTGATAAAAGCTGACTCCGCCGACAACCTTATAGGGAAGGCCCCCATCTCGCAGAGCATCCTCTATAGCACGGGACTGCAGGTTGACGCGGTAAAGTATCCCGATGTCCTTATAGGCAAATGCTCCCTTGAGATACAGCTCCCTGATAATCTTCGCAATATGTCTAGCTTCTTCTTCTTCATTATTAAGCCAGCAGAAATGGACCTTCTCCCCTGGGCCCTTATCGGTCCAGAGTTTTTTGTCATTCCGGTTGGTGTTCTTCGAGATCACAGCATGCGAGGCGTCAAGGATATTCTGGGTCGACCGGTAGTTCTGCTCAAGCCTGACAATCCTGGCCCCTGGAAAATCTTTCTCGAAGTTCAAGATATGCTGGACATCAGCACCGCGGAAGCGGTAGATGCTCTGGTCGTCATCCCCAACCGCACAGATATTCTTATGCTGTTTTGCCATCAGCTTCACGAGCTGGTACTGTGAAAAATTCAGGTCCTGAAATTCGTCGACCATGATATATACAAAAAGCTGCTGATATTTTTTCAGGACCTTTGGATGCTCCTGAAACAGCTTCACCGTCAGCATGATCAGATCGTCAAAATCAAGGGCGTTCGACCTCTGCAGCTCGTCCTGGTACCGCACGTAGACCTTTGCCAGCTTCTCATCAAAGCCAAACCCATCGCCTGCCGTAAGAAACTGGTCAGGCCCCACGAGCGAGGCCTTGAGGAAGTTTATCCGGGATGAAACACCTTTATAGAGCGCTTCATAGATCTTGAAATCCTTCAGGATATGTCGTATCAAATTACAGCGGTCGTCTTCGTCGTATATCGAAAAGTCGGGGGAATACCCGAGATGTTTGATCTCCCTGCGGAGAATCTTCCCGCATTGTGAATGGAGCGTACCGATCCAAGAATCGCGAATGTCATTTGAAATGAGCCCTGCAATCCGAGCTTTCATCTCTTCTGCAGCCCTGTTCGTAAACGTGACGGCCAAAATCGCATCGATTGGATTCTTCTGGGTCTTGATGAGATAGGCGAACTTGTGGGTAATTACCTTTGTTTTTCCGCTACCTGCACCGGCGAGGACCAGAAGGGGACCATTGATGTGTTGCAAGGCTTCTTTCTGCTGGGGATTGAGATCCTGCATTAACCCTTCTTTAGACATCGATTTTTTGCTCCGTGGTTTTTCGACTAGTTATAGAATAACAAATATAGGCCTTTTAAATCCAGCGTGCATAGCATCCTGAGGTCATTCGACCGTCACACTCTTCGCCAGATTCCGCGGTTGATCAACGTCGCAGCCCCTGAGCACACCGATATGATAGGCAAGGAGCTGCAGCGGCACCACAAGCAAAATCGCCAGGAGATACGGGTTCGTCTCAGGGACCAGAATACAGCGATGCGAAATGCCGCAAACATCCTCGCACGCCTGCGACGCAACGGCGATCACCTTCCCTCCACGACTCTTCACCTCCTGGATACTCGTCAGCATCTTCTCATAGAGACCGTCTTTCGCCACCAGGATGACAACCGGGAGGTCCTCGTCGATCAGGGCAATCGGACCATGCTTCATCTCTCCGGCCGCATATCCCTCCGCATGGATATAGGAAATCTCCTTTAGTTTCAGCGCGCCCTCGAGCGCCATGGGGAAGTTGATCCCCCGGCCAAGGTAGATAAATCCGCGTGCCCTGCTGAACTCACTGGCAATGCCTTTGACTGTGTCATCCAACGACAGCACTGTTTCGATCTTGCCGGGGAGCATGAGCAAATCCTGAAGTAATGCACGCGACCGTTCGCCGTCGAGCAGGCCCTTCACTTGCCCAAAGGCTATCGCCAGAAGATAGACCGCGGCGAACTGTGCCACAAATGCCTTGGTCGAGGCAACCCCGATCTCAGGCCCGGAATGCGTATAAAAAACAGCCGCTGCTTCCCGGGCCGACGTGCTTCCCACGACATTACAGATACTTAACATGCAAGCGCCAAGCCGCTTTGCCTCCCGCTGGGCAGCCAGGGTGTCGGCTGTCTCACCGGACTGGGTGATAACGACCATCAGGTTCTCATTATTGATAAGAGGCCGCCGGTGCCGGAATTCTGATGCAATGTCGACCTCCACCGGTATCCGGGCAAGTTCCTCAATCATATACTTGGCGGCAAGGGCAGCATGCCAGGATGTACCGCAGGCAACGATGAATATCTTTTTGACCGGCAGCAGCATCTCACGGGACAGCCCGAACTCGTCAAGACTGACCTCGCCAGTCTCCATTGAAAAACGCCCTCTGATCGTATCTTCCACGGCGCGGGGCTGCTCGAATATCTCCTTTAGCATAAAGTGACGATAACCGCCTTTCTCTGCCATTGCGGGACTCCAGGTGATCGAGACGACCTCTTTCCGGACCGGCTCACCTTCAAGCGTTGAAATAACCACGCCATCATTGGTGAGGACAACCATCTCTCCTTCATCCAAGAAGATAACATCCCGCGAATAGTGCATGAACGCAGGAACATCTGAGGCAATAAAAGATTCTCCGTCGCCGAGACCGACCACAAGCGGGCTGTCCTTCCTCACGCCGATGATCTTGCCCGGCTCCTTCTCGTTGATCACCGCGAGCGCATAGGCACCCTTGACCTCTTTAAGCGCAGCCCTGACCGCATCTTCTGTAGACATAGTGCAGGCATAATCATTAATGAGGTGGCAGAGGACCTCCGTGTCGGTGTCCGAGCTGAAGGTATGTCCCCTGTCCGACAGCATTTGCTTAAGGACGAGATAGTTCTCGATAATCCCGTTATGAACAACGACGATGCCGCCGGACCGGTGCGGGTGCGCATTTTCTTCAGACGGCTTCCCGTGTGTCGCCCATCGGGTATGACCGATGGCGGTTGTCGCCGATAGCTTTTCCGCCTCCACGATTGCAGCCAGGCCCCGTATCTTTCCCTTGCACCGCCTTACTTCTATTCCTTTGTCAGAGAAGAAGGCGACACCCGCAGAGTCATAGCCACGATACTCCAGCCTTTTCAACCCCTCAAGGACGACCGTCACCGCGTTCTTGTTCCCTATATACCCGATTATGCCGCACATATTCTATTCACCTGCCCCTCTCTCTACAAATGACAATAATCTTTTCAAAAAATCCCGGACTCTGCTATGTTTTCTTCTTTCTTCGTTTTTTCGCCCAACCCGGAATGTGCTGCTGCGCCACCCGGCTGACCGCAAGGGCCTCCCGTGGTACATCTTTCGTAATGGTCGATCCTGCGCCGACATAAGCGCCCTTACCGATCCGGACCGGGGCAACGAGCTGGGAATCGCTCCCGATAAAAACCCCGTCCTCTATGACAGTCAAATGCTTATTTACTCCGTCATAG
Organism: Nitrospiraceae bacterium; assembly: GCA_003153275.1. Classification (GTDB taxonomy): domain Bacteria; phylum Nitrospirota; class Thermodesulfovibrionia; order Thermodesulfovibrionales; family UBA6898; genus PALSA-1316. The sequence goes on from PLXX01000089.1 coordinate 5,403, forward strand.
TTGCAGGTGATCGTGCCGGCACCGATATTGACACCCCGACCGATCTGCGCATCCCCCAGATAACTCAGGTGCGAGGCCTTGCTCGCTTGCCCGACCTTTGTTTTCTTCAGCTCGACGAAATTCCCGATGCGGGCATTCCGTCCCACTACCGACCCCGGCCTGATATGCGCAAAAGGACCAATCATCGCAGCATCGTTAATTGAAGACCCCTCAATGACCGACGAGTCCTTTATCATCACGCGGTTCCCGATCCGGCTGTCCTTTATTCTCGCATTCGGATAGATGACCGAGCCCCTGCCGATTGTGGTCGAACCTTCAAGATAAACATTCGGATAGATTGTGGTCGTCGCGCCGATGCTGACCGTGTGATCGATGTACACCAGACCAGGATCAATGAAATCAACCCCCTTTTCGATCAGCAGGGCGATGATCTTCTTTCTCATGAGTCCTGCGGCCCTGATGAGTTCAAAACGGGTATTGACCCCCATGAACTCCTCCTCCAGGCCGATGCAGCAGGCAGATGCCCTAAGGCCTTTCTTCCCCGCAAGAGACACAATGTCAGTCAGATAATATTCCTTTTTTTGCAGGTTCAACGGTATAGCATCGAGGATCCTGAGTGCAGCGCTACTTAAAACATAAACACCGCTGTTCACCTCGGTAATCTTCCTCTGTTCCCCGTCGGCATCCTTTTCTTCCACAATCGCTGAGACATTCCCTGCGCTGTCCCTGACAACTCTGCCGTATGCCTCCGGGTTGCCGGCGAGGAAAGAAAGAACCGTAATATCATTTCTCCGCTGACGATGCTGTTTCAAAAGGCTTCTGATCGTTTCTGCCCTTACAAGTGGGGTATCACCGTTCAGCACCACCAGATCCCCCTGAAGCCCCTTCAGCTCGGGAAGGGCGCAGAGCACCGCATGTCCGGTACCCAGCGGCTCCGCCTGCAGGGCGAACGAAATGCCCCCTGCATCGGTCCCTGAATAAATCCCTGAATCAATTGCTGACCCCGGCGATGGACCGATAATCGCATCACGTATCAGTTCCAGATGCCTCCCTGCCACCACCACAATCTTATCCGGTCGCATCTGCCTGACCGTGCCGAGCACTGCACCAATCATCGGCATCCCGCAGATCCGGTGGAGGACCTTGGGGACGGCGGACTTCATTCGCTTTCCCTCACCTGCAGCGAGTATTACAACCGCAGTCTTCACTCGTGGGCCTCACCAATCCTGTTCGGCGCGGCAATGCCTCCCGATAATATAATTTTGATCCCCTCGTCAATCGGAATGTCTGTATAAAAAAGATCGTTGTCGCAGACCAGCACAATCTCCCCCAGGTAGAGGTTGTTCGTCGGCACATAGACCGCGCGCAGGACCGTTTCCCGGTTGCTGCCCGCAATCACGGTACTCTCTTTTGTCAGAAATCCGAAGGTGTACATGCCCTGACGGGGATATTCGATGATCACGAACTTTTTGAACGAGGCGTTTTTGCTCTCGGGAGAAAAGGCATCAACAAGCTGTTTGACTGCAGTATAGAACCCCTTAAAAACCGGAAGCCTCAAAAAGATATTTTCGAAAATCGCGATTATCTTCTTGCCAAAGACATTCGTCGAGATGATCCCCACAATAAAAATCAGGACAATGGCAGAGATGAACCCGAGCCCCGGCGTATGATATCCGAGGAACTTGAAATAAAACGGTTCGAGCAGGCTGTCGACAAAGGCAACAAACTTGCCGATCACCAGCACCGTAATGATAGCCGGGATTGAGACGAAAAGCCCGGCAATAAATTTCCGTTTGAAGCTTGCGCTGATCGTCGATCTTGTCATAGCAATTGGAGCAGCCGGTTACTTGCCAAGTCTTTCCGCAACATCATCAGGGATATCAAAGTTCGCATACACATTCTGGATATCGTCATGCTCTTCAAGGGCATCCATCAATCTGAGCATCTGCTCGGCGGCCTTTTCATCAAGGACCACATAGTTCTTCGGAAGCATCGTCACTTCAGCCGACGCGATCGGCACCGAAGCCTTTTCAAGCGCTTCTTTGACCACAGGCAAATCTTCGGGAAACGTTATGACCTCAAAGCTTTCCTCCTCCGGCTCGTTCCGCATATCTTCAGCGCCCGCATCGAGCGCAACCGACATCACCGTATCTTCTGACGCCGCTGTCTTGTCGATAAGGATATACCCCTTCTTCTCAAACATCCATGAAACGCACCCGGTCTCGCCCAAGTTGCCGCTGTTTTTCGAGAGAATAAACCGTATCTCAGGAAGCGTCCTGTTTTTGTTATCGGTCAGTATCTCCATGATAATCGCAACACCGGCAGGGCCGTAGCCTTCATACACCGACTCCTCATAGGTGACCCCCGGAAGCTCGCCGGTCCCTTTCATGATCGCCTTCTTGATATTGTCATGGGGCATGTTTACTTCCTTGGCGCTCTCTATGGCAGTCCTGAGCCTCGGGTTTCCTCCCGGATCACCGCCTCCAATCCGCGCCGCGATTGAGATCTCCTTGACTATCTTTGTGAAAACCTTGCCCCTCTTTGCGTCAGTGTTGGCCTTCTTATGCTTAATCTGAGACCATTTTGAGTGTCCAGACACGTAAAAACCTCCCATAAAGATAATTAATACTGTTTATATTTTTGTCCTTGCCGCTTTTCTTTTTCAGCAGCTCGTCCAGATGCTGTTTTGCAATTGACCCTCGCGGGATTTGGGAAATAACGAAAAAAAAGATGTATACCTCAACAATAATACCAGGGATTTCCGCATTACTTTTATAATAATTCCAGGGGGTTGAAGCTGTCAAGGCTTTGGCAATCGCCCATGGATCAAAGAGGGGGCAGATAGTGCGATAGAAAAGTCTCTAGGCCATCAATATAAGCCTTGCCCGAGAGTAAGAATCCTTCGTTGTGTCCCCCGTTAATAGTGAGAAACTCCTTCGGCCCTGCCGCCTTATCAAAAAGCCTCACTCCCTGCTCAAAGGGCAGAACCTCATCCTCTCTGCTATGGATAAAAAGCTTCGGCACCCTGATTTTTCCGACCTTTTCTATTGATGCATACTGGTATCGCGCGAGAAGCCTGACCGGCAGATAAGGAAATAACTTCTTCCCCAACTCAGGCACTGAGGTAAATCCGGATTCCATAATGAGAAGACCCGCCTGTTTGCGATTAGCCATCTCCGCGGCAACGGCACTACCCAGAGAACGCCCGAAGAGGACTATCGTTTCCGGCTTTATCCCAAGGTCCCCGACAAGGTATTCCCATGCTGCTTCAGCATCCCGATAGGTCCCTTCCTCGTCCGGAGAACCCAGGCTCTTCCCATATCCGCGATAATCAAAAATGAGCACGCTGAGGCCGAGACGGTGAAATATTTGAATTGAGTCTAGCCGGTGAGAGATATTACCCGCGTTTCCATGACAAAAGAGCACGAAACCCCGGGCATCCTCTGCCGGGATGTACCACGCAGATATATCTACATTGTCCCGGGTCCGCAACGTCAACTCCTGATATGCCAGCCCGATGTTGCGAGGAGTTGCCTCTATCACCTTTGAAGGAACAAAAAGCATGGAGCCCTGCCGTAGATAGACAAAGACAACGAGGAGGAGATAGGCGATCGCAAATCCGGCAACAATCAGCTGCAGCATTCTCCCTGCTCTAATGGAGAAACTTACCCGCAAGAACAAAGAGAGACGTGTGATTCCGAACAAGCGTCATGTGCGATCACTACGCGTCAGTTCCGGGGAAGGTCTGCCGATGTAATATCCCTGGCTGTAACCGATACCGATCTGTTTTACCGTCTCCAGTATTTTTTCGTCCTCGACACATTCAGCAACGGTTTGTATACCGAATTCCCTGGCGAGTATCGACATGGTTTTCACAAATGCCAAATCCTTCCTGTCCGCAATCATATTTCTTATAAACTCGCCCTCGATCTTCACAAAATCAATGGGGAAGCGCTTTATGTAGTGGAATGAGGAGAAGCCCGCGCCGAAATCGTCAATAGCGAACTTGAAGCCCTCGAACTTCAGATCATGAACGAATTTTTCAAGCAGGGAGATGTTCCTGCCCGTCTCTCTCTCTGTTATCTCAAATACAATGGTGCGGTGGTCTATATTGTATTTGTCTGTCAGTTTTAGCACACTGGGGATGAATTCCCTGATGATGAGGGACTTCGGCGAGAGATTGATGAAAAGGTTCCCTTCGTATCCCTCGTCTTTCACCTTCCGGAAGACTTTCTCCATCACAATGGAGTCGAGTCTGCTCACTACCCCGAGCCGCTCGGCAACCTCAATGAACTCTTTGGCGTCCAAAATGCCTTTGTCCGTCCTGATCCTGCTCAATACTTCATGGCCTTCGACCCTCCCGTTCTCCATATTGACAATGGGCTGGAAGTAGGGAATAATCGTCTTCCCTTCTATCGCGTTCATGACGATAATAGTCTTTTCCCCCGTCGCCCTGAATACTTCCACAACGTCCTCTTCGGTGGGGATGATAACGGTGTTTTTGCCTTCGCTCTTGGCCTTGTACATCATGTTGTCAGCAAACAGAAAGAGGTCCTTGGCGCTCACGGCATGGACAGGGAAAACAGCGAACCCGATGGAAACGGTCGCCTTGATCTTCGAGCCGTCAAGCGCGGCGATGGAGAATCCCCCGACGCTCTCCAGTATCCTGGTCGCAATGAAATACACCTGCTCTTCATCGGCGTCGGGAAGGATCACGACGAATTCATCCCCCCCATACCGTGCAAGGATATCCCCATCCCGTAGTGCGCTGTGTATAACATCGGCAATGCCGGTCAAAAAGCGGTCGCCGGAGAAATGCCCGTGAGAATCGTTGATATCCTTGAAGTTGTCGAGGTCGATAACGAGCACTGAGAATTTTTGGTCATGCCGCTGCGCCCTACCGATTTCATATCCGAGCAGCTCCCAGAACAGTCTCTGGTTGTAGAGATTGGTCAGCGGGTCTCTCGTTGCATAGTATTCAAGATCCCTGGTGTATTTATATATGGCCTTGATGGAACCAACCACGTTCAGCAGCGTGGTCAGAACACCATCGATAACCAGGGACCGTATAGCGTCTTTTGTCATTTCCGATTGGACACCTATTCCCACCACCCCTCCTATCTGGGGGTTCTGAAGAATAATCGATTTGGTCTGGAGCTCTATGTCCTCTTCGCTGAGGTCGGCCGGTGCCGGAAAACTGCCTGATATATTATGGTTGATTTTCATCTTTGCGTTCGCGAGACGTTCGTTCTCATCGACGATTTTCCGTCTGATGATCCGCTCACTCTTCCCCTTGAGCTCTTCGGACGGTGTGTGCGTCCAGAAGATCTCGAGGTCGCAGACCTCTTCATCTACCTGGAAGATGGAAAAAAGGGTGTAGACCTTGATCACCTTGTTGATTTCCAGAAGCAGGTGCATAACGTGCTCTTTCCAGTCTTTCACTACGTCGGAGGTGATGATGAATTTCTCCAGCAGCCTGAGTTCGAATTCCAGGACCTCCCTGTCCACTGCTACATTCCTGATCCTGTTTGCAAATCCCGTGAATTCAAGCAAAATGGTATTGAATTCGGCAAACCCGGTCTCCCCAGTGCTAAAGTTGTTCAGTTTCGTCAAATCCCTGATACTGTTTATCTCGCTGACCTTCTTATGGAAAAATCCCGTGGAACGCTTTATTCTTGCATTCAGAAATAAGGATACAGCCCCTGCCATCAGAAAAGGGATGGGCAAAAGTATGAAGAAAAACAGGTTGAATTTTCTTTTCGCTTCATTTATTGCAGGGCTGATATCCTGCTGGACTTTCATGACGCCAAGGACTTCTCCTGCGCGCGCGTTTGCATGGCACTTCAGGCATTTGTCTTCAGCCTTGATCGGATAGATATTTATAATAAGCGGATATGGCTTGTAGGTGATGACATCGCCGGTCTGAAACGACTCCTGGATAAACCTCCCGATTTCGGGCTGCTCTATTTTGCCGTAATCCCTCTCGACCGCTTCTCCCCTGAATATTTCAACTTTGATCGGTAGTTGCCCGCTCATCCCTTTGACTGATGCCAGAAATTCCCTGAGTTCATCTCGTGACCAGCCGCGCTGCATAAGCTGGAGCATCGAGGTATGTATCTGGTGAGCTACGGCATCGGAAACTTCGTCGGCAATTTTTATGAATGAATGCCGGTAAATGGAGGATACTACCAGGTAGGTCGCGTTAAAGCTTATATACGATGCGATCAAAACCGCAACACAGACAAATGCTTTTAAACGGAACTGCGTGCTGACCAGTCTCCTGACCACCGGTATTTTTTCAAGCACTTCAAGGACTGCTTCGCCTATCTTTTCTGACAAGTTCCTGGCCATCGTTACGGTCTCTTAATGCTTCTCCTTTAACTGCAGGTCGGGTTTATCTCTCCAGATTTCCTGACAAGCCGGAGTCCACCTTTTACTCCTCTTTAAAATTCGGCACGTTTTGACCTTTTCAGCCTCTAACACTTTATCGGAGTTCTATGTGCAGGCACGTGAGGAATGAGTATCTATGGATTCTTGGGAATGATCCTGGATTTTGCAATCTATCACATCATCGTTACATCGGCTTTATCCACAGCAGAGTAGCATAAAAGCTTTACCGAATAACCTATTCCTCGGGTAATTTGCATGATGCCAATTAATACTATCCATTTGTGATATTTTTGTCAAGATCGTATTGACAACAGATCGTATTGATTACATCGCGGACTGAACGTCAGTTTCTAGAGCCCCTCTTTATTGCCCAGGCAAGTGAATGCCGTCGGAACCTGTTACTATTTGTCCTTCCCAGCCGCTTACGCCGCCGCGAATTGTCGGAGAGGAACTATTTCTTAAGTTTTCTTTAAAACAACGCCTGAAAGAAGGAAATAGGCCCGAGTCTTAAAAAAAACCCTGGCAGCGATCGAAAAATTCATACATCGGTAAAATACGGAATTCATATCAATATGAGTGGTCTTGCCTGACTGCGTTGGTCTTTCGATCCGCAGGACCTTGCCCAGCACGTTGTCTTCGCGTATCTCCGCATCAAAGGACATCAGCGCATCCCCCCTGGTCTGGAGGATAATGTCATCCCCAGTACTCCCTCTCTTTCTGACAATTCTGTGGAGTATTGGAAAACCATTGGGATTTTCAAAAAAAATAAGGTCGCCTATCCGCAAGTCCGAGCAGGGGACTTTCTTCACGATAACGACTTCACCTCCCTTAAGAAAAGGGACCATGCTCTTACCTGTCACTTTAACACGGAGACTAAGTCCCCTTCTTAATATCTCGCCGAAAAAGGCCGTCACCTCGGTCTTTTCTAAAGAGGCCGTGTCAGTCAGACGCTGTAACATATTATGCTGAGACAAATTTTTCAATCGTATCAACCACCTCTTTACCCGGTTTGAACTGTAACACATATGAAGGTACTTTGGAGATCAACTCACTGACAAGCGAAAGTGCCCCTGAAATGGAGTCCCTGTCGTACCACGGCACTGACAGTACCGACATGAATCTCCTTAACGCCTCTGCCTCATCTATTTGCTGAATAACGTTATCGGTACTCTTCTCAAGGAAAAAAACCCCTTTAAGCGATGTCGATTTATTCACTGCGATTCCTGCATCACCCGGCCACGGCGTGCCGTAGATCATAAAGGCATCGGCCTTTTTTCTGACGATTATCCTGTCGTCACTCAGGAGCATGATATTATCCCCTCCTGACAGACTTTGTGAGATAGTTGACTTTCCGGCCCCGGAGAATCCCGGGAAGAGATACCCTCTGCCATCGATATCTATCCCGGCGGAATGGGCTATCACGCCCTCATGTTTGACGAGGTATTGCATAAGAAGGATCTGGTCGAGCGGATAAGGAGCGGGACTGTAAGCTCTGCCATCAGCATCTATAAAATCACCGTTGCAGAACAGTTCAACCTTGCTAATGTCATGGCTTACGCGAGCAGTCATGTAGGGCTCTCCTGGTTCCTCCCCGTGAAACTTGAGAAGATAGTTGTCTCCCTCCCGAAATAAAGACCACGACTCTCCGGTCTCAAAACAATCTTTCAAATTCTTTATATTGTGTATCGGACCGAAGGAGACATCAATGCAGATTTCGGCAGACCCGGCATCTCCTGATATTTCATTGTAAAGAAATTCACGATAGGAAGGGTCAGGCAGAAAAAGTTCGATTCCCTGCGGGCAGTATATCGCCAGCCGCACATCGCCTATAGATAACACATGCCCCACCGAATGAAGGTTCTGTTAGGAGCCGCCGTTTGAACTACATTTACGTGCATTGCAGGGAGTCCCACCCGGAGCGCTTCTAATGTTTGACTTGCAACCTGCAGCCATGACCTCATCGGCCTTAAGTTCAATCGTCCTTAGTTGGGGTTTCGTATATTGCTTTTTCTTTATCTCCATCTAAGCCTCCTTTGCTAGCAGTTCCTTTTTCATTATATCATTATACCGCGCAGTTCCTGAACTGCAAAGATACTCCGAAGCACGATTTTCATCGCCGTTTTCGAGTAAAAAGAAGGCGGGGCAATATCCGCATAGTGCTATCTTCTCGCAGCCGACACAACGGTTTGAAGGGTCAGTCTTCTTTTCATTAAGGTTCGTCATGGAGTTCCATCCTTCATCAAAGCCACTGGATGAAAGGTCAAAACAGCCCTCACTAATCATCAGGCATGGCATAAGGAATCCTGACGCATCGATATGGAAGTTCGTGACACCGGCGCCGCAGCAGTAAATCCTGTCGCTGAGCCTGAACTCACCATGTGAGTTCAGGAATTTTCTCCAGCTTTTGATCCTTTCGGGATCAGACATATCGAAGGCCACCGCATCTTCGGTCGGGATCCTCAGTGCAAGCGGCATGCGGTCACCATCAAAACGCGGAAATATGTCCGAATCAAAACGGAACTTTGCCCCGTACTGCTTCGCTATGTTTTCGATCTCGAAAAACTCATGCAGGTTAAGAGACATAAGCACTGTCTTCAGACCGGTTTCAATGCCTCGGTCAAGAAGACCCTCAATACCTCTTATACATGAAGCATATGATCCCAGGACACCGGTTACAGCTTCGTATGTCCCGGCCGTTGCGCCGTAAAGACTGATCTCGACAGATTGTGGAGGAAGGTCCGAGAAGAGATCAAGGATCTCTTCATTTACAAGCGTTCCGTTTGTAAAGATCGTGATAAGCATACCATTTTTTTTAGCCCGCTCATAAACCTTCCCGAAGTCAGGCCTCAGTAAGGGTTCACCCCCGGTAATAAGCAGACTGAGACACCCAGCATCACGGATTTCATCCATTAGTGCGAGGACCTTTTCCGTTCCCATTTCAGGTCTTGCGGCTGCGGAGCCGGTTCTCTCCGACCCGAGATAACAATGGGCACATCTCAGGTTACACCGCTTCGTTAATTCGAGGCCACCCGAGACAGGGATCCTGTTTAACTCCATCTTCGTATTGAAATATCTCAGATACTCAAGCACACTTGCTGAAGAGGTGCATTCCATCAGGCGCCGGCTTCCTCTATGAGACCGGCTCCGAGGAGTTCCGCAATGAATTCCCGGAGGTCCGACGCAGCATCTGCCCTTTCAACCTCAAAGTCTTCGATGACCTTCGCAAGAATAACCTGGAGGTCCTGCCTCCCGTCGATCTGGCTCCAGAGAAAAGCCGCTACCGGGCTGAGAGAAAAGATCCTCTGCATGTCGGCAAGGTTTCCCCTCACAGGCACGAGGATCGTCTCACCGGCGATGTCCCTTGCCACGATTTCACCGCGTTTCCTGAATACGCCCTCCAGGTCGCCTGTCTCCCTTTTTTCGGTAAACAGTGACATGATCGCCTATTTAAGCCTCAAAGCAGGGTTTCTAAGCCTCAAAGCGGGGTCTCCGAGGATATTTAATAGGTTCAGCTCATAGGAGGCCCTGCCTGCGGCCTTGTAAGCAGCCATAGCCTTTCTGACCGCATCCCCCATCGTTACCACATCGGGCTGGTAGACTGCCGTATAGAAGCCCTCGCCAAGTATTTTGGCATCGGCATTGTATGACCAGTCAGACGGAGCATAGGAAGATACAATGCCACCGCCGCTTTTTACTATAAGGGCCTCCATCAGAGAGTCAAACCCGGGCAAAGCATACATACCTGAAGAGCACGTCAGTGCAGTCATCAAGGGATAAATGCTATTCGAGAGCCATGCTGCATCGTCCATCGTAAGCAACCCGCCGTCCGAAAAACGATCGAGAGCGCCATGACCCAGATAGTTGATAAATTTGGCACCAGCGGACATACCGTCAAAAAGGGCTGCCCTTGCCTGGGCAAGCGTATAATCAGACAGGTATATCTTCTGGACAGGATGACCCGTGAGTATTTGCGCGATATCGTTACTGTCTTGCGGGAAGTCTCCGCCACCGTCAGGGTTGTCTGCAAGAAGTATGATCTCGTTCTGACTCGTTGCTTCAAAGGCAATGATCTTGTTTAGTACGGTCTGAAGTTCCGTGGAACTCAGCACCGGAATTCTGCCTATGATGATCTCAGGTATGTTGTCCGCGTTAAAATCACCCAGGACATTGTCTGACGGGGAAAGACCCCAAGGAGATCCGACCATCAACGCCGGCACGAGATTGCCTCCATAGCCGATGTTATTCTTATAGTCGTAGGTACCGCTTCCTACAAGCACGGCATAGCCCGGTTTCGTCTGCCAGTTGTTATAGGCATACTGGAGGAAACTCCTTATGGCATTTGGATCATACATGCCAAAGTTGAATGTATCCATAATGTCTTCGACCAGGGCTACCTTCACCGTCAACCCTTGTGATCTTCTGTAGTTCGCAAGGAGCGTTGCCCCGTCCTGTAATACCGCAGGAGTGATCACGATATAATCCGCAGCATTGTTCGTGCTTTTCAGGTCTGAAGGCAGGGCCGCAATCGCAGTGGCCTTTTGCACCAACGGAGACACAAAAGCTAAATACGATGCATTGCTGGCGGCAGGGTAGAACATCACTGCATAATTGCCAGCCTGCACGCTGATCGCCGTTGCTGTAATCAGCTTCGGCTTTAGAGTATCTGAGATGTCGAAGACCGAAATATACGGCGATGTAAACCCTTGAATACTTATACTGGAGCTTCCTTCCGATTTGAAGCTCAGAAGGTTATTGGCCGCCTCAAGCTTCCTCGTATACTCAATATCAAAGGAATCTATAAGCAGGAAACTATAGGAGATATCGGCATCAAGCACGCCCTTCACACTAAGTGTGTTATCACCTTCCATAAGGAGTCCCTGATCGACATTCACAACAACAGTATGAGGATCAGTGCCAGTCCATGTTTCATCTGCGACTTGTGTCCCATTAAGACTTATCTGGGCGTGGCTGCGATCAGTGGTTATGGACTGCATCTTCACACTGATTTGAGCGGTACTGGCGGAAGTTGATACTGAACTCACCTTAAAACTGAAATCCTTACTGTCGTAAGGCGAATAACCAGCGATAACATAATCCCAGAACCAATAGTCGGAGTTCGGATCACTCGTAACGGTCGGGTATGCAAGAAGATCCTGCTCAAAATGCTGAGTGTCGGTAAAGGAATTCTTTAGCCTCCCTGTCAGAACCGCTTTGCTCCCATCGACAGATGCCATCTGAAGTCCAGAACCATTGTTCAGCCAGTATATGTTCTCATTTGTGTATATGCTATTGACGGCCGCACCATAGAAGAAAATTCCGCTATTATCGTCGGAAGGCATATAAGAGACCTGCCCGTTGCCTGTGGACAAGGCAAAGAGACCGTCTTTTATCATCTGCTGCACAGTCTGAACGGGTATGTTAAGCATTGCGGCGATGTCCACAGAGTCTATGTAATAAACATTGTTCTCAGAGACCGTGACCTTTACGGAAGTGCCTGTCAGGCTGGCTATGCGCAGTCTGGCCTGACTCTGTTCAGCCTGGGCAGAGGCCAATCTTGCCACTGTATCCGGAGAAACTGCACGGGCCGTTCTGCTAAAGGTGCTTGACACCGACTGGAAGGCCAGTCCCGAAGTTGCCGAGACATTGCGGACCGTTGTTGCCCCATTTCCCGTGATCGTGATAATTGCAGTGCCGTCAGCGGCAATCTGCTTCACTATTTGGCCGGTATTGGAACCGAGGTCAACCTGGTACGGCCCGTAACTTATAAGATTACCTTTGGAGGTGGCCTCAATCAGTTTGTAGATCTGCTTGCCATAAGGAACAGCCGTTTCATCGACCAACCGGTAAAACCCACCTGAAGGAGACAGGACAAGTCCGGGAAGAAGTTTGTTGTTCAGACGGACATATGTACCGGTCTTCTCGTCATACCTCTCTACGTAGAAACCCACGGTATCATGTTCTGAAACTGTTTCCCATTCGGCAATAACCTGGCCTCCTTCTACATGGACTCCGCCACTGGAGAACATGATACGGGTTGGGGTGAAAGTGGCGCAACTCTGGTCATTTGTTGCATTTGTATCCGAAGGCACCGAAGACGTCAGTACCGCGCAGTTCTGGGTCAGATCACTGCCTATGACAGTTGCAGTGATAGAATGAGTGACAGAACCGTTTGCAGCGATACTTCCAATAGACCAGAGGCCGGTTTGATTATTGTAGGTGCCGCTGCCGGTGTCCGACCGCCAGCTTAACTGAGAGGGCAGGGCATCGGTTACCGTGGCCGAAGTAATGGTAGTCGATCCAACATTAGTAACCGTTATCAAATAGGTGATACCGCAGGTGCCTATATCACAGGGGTTGTCAATCGAGCTTATTACCTTTGTCACACTAAGATCAGTTGTTCCCTGGATCGGGTTCGTCACAGACGCAGCCTTTGGATGTGGGGACTGGGTACTCGTCACAGTTGCGATGTTAGAGATCTGTGTGACACTTGGATCAAGAGAGCTGTTCACCGTGACACGGTAGGTGATCGTCAGAATTTGGTTCTGCTTCAGGGTAAAGCCGTCACCAGCAGCTACCAGATAATAAGGTGAATTGGACGGATCCCCATAGGTCAGGTCCGGATAGGTGCCCCCAGGTATATTGTCCTTTGTCACAACCGGAATGGTGGTAGTTGCAACCGTGCTGTTGGCTACATATGTGGTATTGGCCGGAACCGGGTCGGTAACGGCAATTCCCGTCTGCTGGGTTGCGGAAGTGTTCGTAACCGTAACGGTATAGGTAATCTGCTGCCCTGCGGCCACCGCTCCGGAGGGGTTCGCCGTCTTCGTTATGGTAAAGGTCCCTACACCGTTGTAATAGCCGAAGTTCAGGTTCTGAATAAAGGTGTTGAGACCGGTACCGCTGACCGTAAGCGGATCGCTTGCAGTTGTGCGAGTCAAACCACTTAGGACCGACTGAGTCCCGTCTACATAGACGAAGTATGTACCTGGTGCGGAAGGCGCAGCAAAGGCATAATTACCGTTTGCATCGGTCGTTTTAGTATCTATCAGTGTATCCGTGAGCTCGAAAGTGCCATTCCCGGTGTCTTGATACAACTTCACAGTTACACTTGATATGCCGGTCTCTCCAGAATTAATCACCGCATTGCTGTTGAAATCATTCCATACCGTGCCGCTCAGCCCATAAGACGATGGGCCAAAGCCGAAGTTGGCATTGAGATAACTGTTATTGAGATTCAGCAACACCACCGTCATCTGTGCGCCAGGTGCGGTTGGGCCGGTCTGGTCATCGGTTGTGGTAAGGGTAAGCCCGTTTAAGGCGGTCTGCCCGTAGTCGACGTTTACAAAGAACCTGCCGGCCTGTGACACCTGGAACATGTAATCACCGTTTGCGTCGGTAGTCTTGGTATCGATCAGCTGATCGACCGAGGGGTCGAAGATACCGTCACCGTTTGTGTCTATATAAAGCTTAACGGTTACGTTGGGGATCCCCGCTTCGCCTGTATCATACAAACCATTTTTATTGGCATCTAGCCATACCCTGTACCCGATTCTGCCAGGGGCGTTGTAACCAAAATTGGTTCCGTAAACACTGGAGTTGGAGATCGTAACGGACCGTGAGCCGGTCTGTGCCGATGGGGTAGTCCCTGTAAATCCGGCCAGCTTCCCGTCGGCGTCTTCTATCTTGACCGTATAGCTGCCGTTAGGAAGACCGGTAAAACTGAAATTACCGTTTGGATCGCTGGTTGTCACCGCAACGACCTTGCCGGCACTGAGGAGTTTCACGGTAACGCCGCTTATGCCCGGTTCACCCGAATCGACTGCCCCGCTGCCGTTTTGATCAAACCATACCCTGTCGTTTATTGAAAACAGCGAGGCATTATAAAAACCAAAGTCCATATACATAATGCTGTCACCAGAGGCTACGGTTATCGGGCCGCCTGTTTTGCTGCCGACGCTCTGGTTCCCTGTTGTCACCGTATAGCCGGTCAGAATATTTCCGGTGTCGGCCTTAACGATATAGGTCCCCGGAGCTACCCCGGTAAAGAGGTACGTGCCAAAGGCGTTGGTGGTTGTAGTGGCGACAAGTACGTTGCCCGGGCTGGTCAGAAGCTGCATGGTAACACCATTAAGACCGGCTTCGCCGGGGTCCTGAAGGCCATTGCTGTTGGCGTCGCTCCAGACATAGTTTCCTATGATCGCACTGACGCTGCTATTTTTATACCCGAAGTTGACATTGGAAAACACCTCCTGGCTGGTTATGGCCTTGGAGGCACTCGGGTTGACATTGTTGATTGTAATCGTCAGGCCCGCAGGTAACGTAGTCTCGTCAACATGAACTTTATAGGTCCCGGCAGGCAGGCCTGTAAATATATATTTGCCGTCGGTGCCTGTGAGCGTCTCGGTATAGACAAGACCGTTATTGTTTTGTTCCAGCCATACCCTTATATTTGACAGGCCAGGCTCTCCATAATCAACGAAACCGTTTATAGTTGTATCAAGCCAGACCAGGCCGTCTATTGACCCGCCGGTACTGACAGTGTCTATTGTGGTCGAAGAAGAAGGCGGGGCCTTCTCAAAGCTGGTTGCAGTTGCGATATTGACTATGCGCGTCTCATTTACAGGGTTGTTGACCAGCACATTATATGTCACGGTGAGTGTCTCGCCAGCAGCAAGTGCAAAGCCATCACCCGGAACAACGAGACTTGGCAGGACCCCGTTTAACAGGTCGGCATAGGTCCCCCCAGAAATATTATCTTTTGTTACATTAGTCACTTCATTTGTCTTGATCCCCACATTGTCTACGTAGAAGTAGTCACCTGCGTTTGCGTAGCCGCTGGATACTCTGAAACGCACTGTCGTGGTTGCCGAGATGTAAGTTGAAATATCATAGCTCTTGGAGCCGGAAGTCTCTCCGACGACATTTGTGAAGGAAGTGCTATCGATAGTGGTCCAGGACGTGCCGCCGTTGCTCGACATCTCAACCACTATTGCGTCCGTGGCAACGACTGTGGGGCTGGTGCGATAATTGAAGCTCAAAGTTGCAGATGCATAGTTCTTGCCGGTAACTCCGGTCGTGAGGTTTACAGTCCTCGCCGCAGTTGATCCGGCGGCAGTGAGGGCCAACGTTCCATTTGTTACCTGGACTGTACCGGCGGTAATCCAATTGCCTGCCCAACTAGACGGCCCATCGTTGTTACTGTATAAAAGAGCATTGAACTTGTCCATCACGGAAGTCAGCATCGGGCCTGTAACGGTAGTACTGTTTGGCACATACGTAGTGCCGGCAGGCAGAGGGTCGGTCAACTGTATCCCCGTCTGCGGTGTGGATGACGTATTGGTGACCGTTACGGTATAGGTGATCGTATCCCCAGGCTGCACGCCGCGACCGTTCTTGCTTGAAGTCTTGGTTGTTTGAAGGACACCAGCCTGCACAAGGTTCGTTACAGTATTTAAGAAGATTTCCGATACAGAAGAGACCTGGGCATTGTTAGTCACAAAGCTGGTGCCAAGAGAAAGGCGAGTATTTACAGTAGCCTGGTAAACGACGTAAATATCCTGCCCGGGCACAAGCGTTGAGACGACACCGGGTACAAGGTTGAACCCGCCCTCATCAAGAGGAAACCGCGTGGCAGGAGAGGTATTGTCCGAGACAGGGTTACCGTTGACGGTTGTCGTGTTGGCAACATAGGTCAAATTAGCATCCATTGTGTCAAGCAGATTTACAGTCGTTATCGCCATTATGCCGCTATTATGCACCCTGATCGTATATTGCAGCAGTTCCCCGGGGTCTAGTCCCCCGTTGTTATTATAATCTCCTATCAGCGCGGCTGTCTTATAAGCCACAAGCGAAGGATACGGAAGAACGGCCGTACCAAGGTCGAGTTCCGTAGGCTGATTTGGGGAGGAGGAAGCGCCATCCTGTCCCCATGCGGCCGCTATCCTCGTATTGTCAACGGTATAAATTCTGTATCCGGTATGATCGTAGGAACCGGCAGGCCCAGGTGAAAATATCCTCTGGGACTGAAGGGCTGCAATAGAGTAAGAGACATCATATTTGTTTCCCTTCGGATCTGTATTGGGGCCTTTCGTCGGGTCACCGCTATAGTTGACGTAGATCGTTGTACTGGCAACAGGCGTCACCCATACGGGATTGGCGTCATGCCCCTTGTCTGTCGCGCCAGGAGACCAGCCGACGATTACCGACGGTGTAAGCATATTCTCAGGGATAAGATTAAAGCCCCAGTTGTGGACCGTGGCATTAATATCTATCGCGGCAAACCCATAAAAGTTTTCGCCTCCCGCGCTCCAGACTTTTACACCCGTGAGTGGGTCTGTTGTCGTAGGAGACAAGGGGAGCAGAATCATCACGGTCTGTTTGGAATTCACCGTCTGAGAACCGGGACATCCCACAGTTCCGGTCATACAGGCCACATTGACCGTTATCGTACCGGGATTAGGATTATAGAGGAATATGTTGTTGTTGACCTGATAACCCGAGCGAGTGCCATTCACTTGTTCCATATTGGTGGAGACAGGACAATAGTATGTGTTTCCAATTTTATCTATGGGAAGCAGGCTGTAAAGACGCCCGTCATAGGCAGAACCCGGTGTAGCCGTCAACATATCAACCTGAACAGTGCCGCCAGTAGCAGTAACGTTTGCCCCGACCTTTATCCCTTCTACATAAAGGGTCTGTCCTTCATTCAATGTTTGTGTAACGTTGACCGAAAGATCAGGGTTCGTCACAGTCACCGAGGTACCATCCTGGTGGGCCATAATTGAGAGCGCAGTATAATTGAATGAAACCTGGCCGAAGTCTATACCCACAGGAACCTGGAAACTGCCGCCCCATTTGCTCGTTTCCCAGACTTCGACGGCGCCTGCAAGCTGAGCCCCCACAAGGTAAGGTGCTCCGACAGGCCAGAAGGCCCTTGTCACCACAAGCTGCTGGGTCGCGCTGATCTTGTCGCCACCATCGAAGAACATTGTCCCCTGGTCCCTTACGCCACCCGGAACTGGGATATCGGATTGAAGAGTGATAACCCTTCCGGCATTTATCCTGTCACAATCGCAGTTCGTGGCTGAAACGCAAGTCGGTGGTCCGGTCATGCCGACAGAGCATCCGGGAGGAGCGCCATTGGTGATATCGCCGTCTCCCCATATCTGTGTCGTGCTCTGCACAGGGTTGGCAATGTCAGCCTCGTATCCGTCTTCCCATTGGTCGTAATATATTAGTGTGCCGTCGAAGGTGGCGGTGATCGATATGACGGAACGTACCGTGTCGGATTCACTGCTCGGATCGGACTGCGCCCTCGCGTAGAGTCTGAACTGCGGTTCTATTATCGGCACATAATACGTCTGGACAATAGATCTTACCACCACAGGATTAACAGTCGTGTAAGAGAACTGGTAGGGGCTCGCCATAGTGTTTCCGGACACATCGCTTACGCCTGTGGATACAGTCACGGTGTACGGCGTATTGTTGTGCTGCGCGCTTGTGCCGAATACGGCCTGGCTGCCCGAACATGATAACATTGTCCAGCCGTCTGCGTTTATCGTTATGTTCGTTGTGTTGACCGTTGCGCAGTTGATATTTTCATTCCAGTTGATCGTTACACTTGAATTGAGCGCAACGCCCGTTGAACCGCTTGTCGGCATGGTGGTGCTTACGGAAGGAGCGAGGGTGACCGAAAAGATTCCGGTGCCCGTTCCTGCAAGACTACCGTCATTGTTATTTACTATGACATCTCTCGCTCCTATGGCTGCGCTGGCCGAAATCGTAATCTTTGCAGTAAGATGTGTTGCGTCGACATAGGTTGTACTGATAACGTTTATGCCTGTGCCGCTGAAAGTCACGGCCGCTCCACTTACGAAGTTATTGCCGTTGATCGTGACATTCAGGTTTGTTGCTCCCTGACCCAGACTGCTCGGACTTGTTGATGTCACTTTTAAAAAGACCCAGTTGACATTATTGCCGCCATTATTATTCGTGCCGTTGTTTGCGTTAACCGCCGTGCCGCCGGTCGCATCGGAAAAAGACGGTGAAACATAGGATATCGATTGGGTTGCCGGTGCGTGAAGGAGCCATGCAGTGCCTGCAGTGGGCTGCAAAGTCAAAAGATTTCCTAAAGCGCCTGTTAAGGTTAAAGAATTTGAGACTGTCTGAAGCGCGCCGCTCGCCAAGGAAACCGTTCTTCCGCCCCCGGTGATTGCCAATCCATACCACACGTTTACGCTGTTTATGGTTTGGACGCCTGCACCGTTGAATGTCACCGTGCCGGCGCGTGCGTTAAAACCTGTGGCGCCCCCCGGCGTATTGGTCCAATTGCCCTTGACGTTCAGGGCATAGTTGCTTGCGCTGACATCCAGCAGCGTTCCTGCGGAAATATTCAGATTGCCGTTGACTGTTGTTGCTCCGCCCAGGGTCTTTATTCCGACCCCTGAAATAGTAAGATTTTGATATGGGGGTGTTTGAGAGACTGTCTGCGCAACGCCCGACGCATACTCAACCGTTGTGCCTGCGGAAATATTCATTGTGCCAAAAGCAGGAAAAGTAGTCGCCGCACCGACCGACCCAAGCTTGAATGTGCCCGAGGTCAGATTGAGCGTCCCTGCTGAGGTTACCTGAAGGCCGCCATCGCTGAAAACGCTGTTTGCCGTCACATCGCCGATTGTGAGAGTTGTTACCGCAGGCACAGCGGCGCCAAGTGTTACTCCCGCTGCATTATTAATTTTAAGTGTTGCGTAAGCCGTACCGAGCGCTGTTTGGGCGATTGTACCGTTATAGTTGACTGTGTTTCCGGCAGCGTTTGCGGTCAAAGTGGTAATCCCGGAAGTGCCGCCGATATTGAGAGTTGCACTATTAGTTAAAGTCCCTGCGCCCGCCAGCGCAGTTCCAACCGTTAATGTCCCGGTGTTTGTGTACGTTCCACTAACTGTGACGCTTTGTATCAAAATAGGGTTTATTCCGCTTATGGTCTTTGCTGCTCCCGAAAAAGTATGCACACCTGTGCTGGCAGTGTAAGTTCCATTATTCGTAAGATTCGAACCAAACACAAGCTGGGCAGCAGCAGTCTCTGTTATAGCGCCGCCGGTATTGATTGTTACGTCGCCTGTAAAGGTCTTGGTCCCCGTGACGTTAGTTATTTGCAACGTCCCGCTCGCTCCATCCCCAACGATCGTCGTGCCTGTTACGGTAAATGCATAGGCCCCACCAACGCTCAATGTCGTTCCATCATGAATAAGTAGATTGCCCGACATGACCCTGGCTGCCCCCTCAGTCCATGTCTTTGTTCCCGAACCGGAAGTGCCTAAATAAGAATAGGCAACGTCTATTACTGTCTGACCGCCTGCGCCGGTGTAATTGACCGTGTTTCCGACAGCGCCTACAGTAAGAGTGGTAATAGTAGGGGTAAGATCGATGATATTAAGCGTGCTTGCGGCGGTAGAGTTATTAAAATTGGTGATTGTGCCTGAATTGGTAAGGTTAACTATGCCGCCGGTGCCGTTGGTAATGCCGGTAATTGCGCCTGACCCTTGGAGATTAAGTGTGCCGGTGTTGGTAAAATTGGCAAGGGCAGTGGAAATTGCGCCCACGCCGGTGATGGTTGCTGTTCCTGAATTGGCAAGAGTGGTAATAGAGGAAGTCCCGCCAATATTGAGAGTTGCACTATTAGTTAAAGTCCCTGCGCCCGCCAGAGCAGTTCCAACCGTTAATGTCCCGGTGTTTGTGTAAGTCCCGTTAATCGTTACGTATGAAATCGATGTTACAGTTGTCCCGCTGAGTGTCTTGGCTGCACCAGTAAAGGTATGCACTGCCGTCGCGTTATTTTGGGCAGTGAAAGTTGTCGCATTGTTTGTTAAGTTACCGCCAAAACTGAAACTAGCAACAGCCCCAGTAGCAGTTTCATTCCATACGGCGCCACTATTGAGCGTAACGTTACCGGTGAACGTCATGAGACGCGAGGTTCCGTTGGTAGAGCCGAAGTTTATCGTGCCGGTTATATTTGTGGCACCAGTAACGGTAAATACACGCCACATTGTAAGCGTAGCTCCACTGTTGATAGTGAGAGCTGCGCACGTTATTGTGCCGCTGGTCGTAACTGCGCCAGCGCCAGTTGTTGCAATGATTACGGTGTCACCCGCAACTGGCGGAATATTGCCAACCCATGTTCCATTTGTTGCCCAATCACCACCAGCTGCCGTGCTGGTTATAGTTGCTGCCTGGGCCTCCTGTGGCCCGAACCATCCCCCGAGCATGAAAACACTCAACAGCATGGCGAAGATCAGGACCATACTGACCCTCGACATGCGGCTTGCATGATTTATATTCTTGTCGACTGTACCGGATTTATGACGCAGGCAATCCATTCTTTTTATTGATAGACCTGATTTTTTCAAAATGTAATGCCCCCTTTGGTACTATTTAAATACATATCACTACTAAAATAAAGCCGCATAGCTTGTTATTCCGAAAACGCAGGGCGTCGGCAATCCTTCTGAAAACAAGGAAAGATTCTAGATACCAAAACCCCGATACCCAGATATCGGCACAGACGAGCCGCAATGACAAAACATGTGAAGATGCTGCCTTACTTCCATTATTATTATTAATTTATTAATATTAATAATCTTTAATTATACCATATTACTGCTATTTGCTTCTGTATTGATTAACTGCACCGAGGCCTTCCATAACTGGATGCAATCTTTTCGACTCAAATGTTATGACGAGTAAGCCCATAAATATTTAAATTAAGTATAATTAATATAGCAATATTCATGCCTTCGTGATTTGAAATGAGAATTTATTTGCCTTTCTCCGGATACCGACGACTACTGTTGCATCCCGCGATACGGCACGGTAAAAGATATTGAAACTAAAGGAAATTCCAGAGCAACGTCTCCTGGTTTGCATATCACCGGAAAGGTAACAGCATGGCGCTTCAAAGCGGACACTTCAGGATAGTGACAAATAAGATAATAGATATGGTGATTGTTGACATAATATGTCCCCCTCGCCCTTTTTAACTCCTTTTACCATGCTTCCCAATGAATATTTTCTTCCTTGAATTTATCAACCACCTTTCCTTTGTCCTTTGGAATCCCAATCGGGACAACATTCAGCGGAATAATATTCGGGGGGATATTCAATATCTCTCTTACATCTTTTATTCTTTCTTCGTCAACATACACCGCTGTCCAGACGGCACCAAAGCCTAGGGCATGACAAGCCAGCAGAATATTTTCTGTAGCAGCTGAGCAATCCATGACCCAATAATCCCGGCTGAAGACTTCATCTTTATCCGGAATACCGCAAACAATAATAGCGGCCCCGGCTTTGCCGAGCATCTTTGCATACGGAAGCTTCTCACACAGTGCATCCAGGACTTCCCTTTTTGTCACAGCGATAAATGACCACGGCTGCACATTGACGGCTGAAGGGGCCGACATTCCTGCCCGCAAGATTTTGATCAGCGCATCGCGGCTGATTAATTCTCCGGTAAAGGACCTTACGCTTCTTCGGGAATAAATAGTCTGTAGTGTTTCGTTTTCCATATTATCCTCCCTGTTAGTATTGCAGTATACACCGGGGCCGGTGAAAAATTCTCTCCCCTATGCCTTCACAAAAAAATCAATAGCAGCCCTCACCTTATTCAGGTCCACGCGGGTATTGAGGCAGGGGCCAAAGGGACGCTCGTTCGGGATGCCGAGAACCGGCATCGGATAGGTATCGACGACCCCGCTCGACAGATCGCGTTCGCAGGCAACCGCAATAATCGCTTCCGGCTTGGCCTCCATCACAATCTTCCGGGCAAGCGTCCCGCCGGTTGCAACAAAGAGGTTCAGCTGATATTCCTCAGCAAGGCCAATCAGGTCCTTCACCTCGCACCGGCCACACCGCTTGCAATTGAAGATATTGTGCGTGAGACGGATCTGGCAGTCATCGACCTGTATACAGTGCGGGAGCAGGAGAAGTATATTTTTCGTGTTGTACCTGTTTTTCTTCACCAGGCGGTTATTCAGCTCAATCGTCAGCCGCTGAAAACGCTCTTTATTGCCTTTCATAAACGCGCTGAGGAGCATCAGCATCGGGTAGAAGACTTTAAGGACAAGCCCTCTGATAAGGTTATAGGGCATCGAACTGCATTCCCTCCCGAATGCGTCTGCCGTTTACAAAATCTGCAGACAACATCGCCTTCTTTCCTTCCGGCTTAAGCTCGAGGATCGACAGGATACCATCACCAGCCTGCACCTGAATTCCCCCGGCCACCAATTCGGTAATAACACCTGGAGGTCCCTGTCCCATAGAATCACCCACCGCCGCCCGGAGGACAGCAATCCGTTCGTTATTCAATAAGCAGTATGCCCCGGGCCAGGGAAAGGTCCCCCTGATGAGGTTGAATATCCTTTGCGCAGGCCAGCTCCAGTCTATCCTGCCATCTTCCTTTTTAAGCGGTGGGGCGAACGTAGGCTCACCGGTCTGAGGGGCCGGACTAACCGTCACTTCGCTAAGCCGGTCAATTGTTTTCACCAAAAGTGATGCCCCGATCTCCGCGAGTCTGATGCTCAGGGACAGGGTTGTATCGTCGTTGCCTATCAGCGTTTCTTCCCGGAGCAGGATATCACCGGTATCGAGCCCTTCGTCCATCAGCATCGTTGTTATGCCCGTCTCCGAGTCCCCGTTGATAATCGCCCGCTGGATCGGGGCAGCACCACGGTATTTCGGAAGGAGCGATCCATGCACATTGATACAGCCGAGAGCCGGAAGATGTAGAATTCCGGCCGGAAGAATTCTGCCATAGGCAACGACCGCAATAAGGTCCGGCCTTAGAGCCTTCAGTTCCTCGAAAAATTCTGACGTCCGAATGTTTTGAGGCTGCAAAACCGGAATACCCCGTGCAAGCGCATACTCCTTGACCGGAGGCGGGGAGAGGACGTGACCCCGTCCCTTGAGCCTGTCGGGCTGGGTTACGACAGAAACCACCTCTTTGCCGGCGTCAATAAGGGCCTTCAGTGACGGAACAGCAAAGGCAGGGGTCCCGAAAAAGATAATGCGCATGCGGCCTCAGACGGCAGTCTTCTGCTTTTTCTTGAATTTCTTCTTGATAAATTCCCGTTTGATCGGACTGAGCCGGTCGATAAAGAGTATACCGTCGAGATGATCAATCTCATGCTGGACCGCAATAGAGAGGAGCCCGCCGGTCTCAATCTCGACCTGGTTTCCCGAGCGGTCAATCGCCGTAAGTACGAGATTTTCAGCGCGTTTTACCTTCGCCGTATAATCAGGGACGCTCAGACACCCCTCTTCAAACTCGATCTCTCCCTCCTGTTTCAGGATGACCGGGTTTATAAGGACAAGGAGCGGGACCGATTCCTCCCGTGCGCTGATATCAATCACCGCAAGACGCTTTGAGATGCCGACCTGTGGCGCAGCAAGACCCACTCCGGGCGCGGCATACATCGTCTCGATCATATCGTCTATGAGCTGCTGAAGCTCATCATCGATCACCGCCACGTGCGCTGCTTTATGCTTCAGCACCCGTGCGGGATATTTTTTTATGTCCAAAATCGCCATTTTTTATTATAAAACATTTGTTTTATAAATTGGGTTGTCGCAGCAGGTCACGGGCAACGTCCAATTTGCACGTTATGTTTCATTGTATAATTTAGGCATGCTGCTATCGCTGACATCGGAAGCGGTCTGTTGCATTTTATCGGAGACAGTGGCATTATTTAGTACTAAAACAATGTATATTCACGGACTCGCTACCAGACAACTGCCACGCATTACTCTTTCCCTGATAGCCCTATCAGCCCTGATCTCGTGTGTAATTCCGGACATGAAGGCACGGGCCTTAAAAAACAAATTCCCTGTTTCAGGAAGAAAAACGCCTGAAGAGGATGAGCGTTAACCGCTCTTCATGCCGACGAGCACCCGTCTTCAGGCAACAGAGGTCCTTGTTCGCATATTCAACGGCGACACCAGGCCCAAGCCCGCAATAGAAGCGACCGCGGCAGCGCTCGACCGGCGTGACCGCGCCTTTCTGATGGAAATAGTCTACGGGGTCCTGCGATACCGCGACGCGCTCGACTGGATACTCGGCCACTTTCTGAAGAAGCAATCTTCTCTGGGGATGATGACGATCAACAATCTGAGGACCGCTCTGTATCAGCTTTATTTCATGAGGGTCCCCGAGCGGGCGGTCGTTAACGAAGCAGTCGAGGTGGAGAAGTCTTTTGGACGAAAAGACCGCAATGGGCAGCCCTCACTCGTCAATGCAGTATTGCGGAACGTTGTCCGGCAGAAAGATAGGTTTCTGATGCCGTTCATCGGCGAACATCAAGACTCGCCAGCATCTGACATAGCCCTTAACACCTCCCATCCGCGCTGGCTGATACGGCACTGGTTAAAACGTTTTGGAGAAGAAGAAACCAGACTTCTGGCAGAAGCGAACAATAAAAGACCGCCCTTCACCATCAGAACCAATACCCTCCGCATCACGAGGGATGCGCTGATAGACCATCTCCTTCGGGAAGGAATTTCTGCAGCCCCGACCCGCTATGCCCCGGAAGGTATCACTTTGGACGAGCAGGTGTCATACGAAGACCTCTCTGGTGCGGCCGGCCTGTTTGCCGTCCAGGACGAAGCCTCGCAGCTGATCACCTGTCTGCTCAATCCCCTGCCGGGAGAGAGGATACTTGACGCCTGCGCAGCGCCGGGCGGCAAGACAACCCATATCGCCCAGATGATGCGTAACGAGGGGGAAATCGTGGCTGTCGAACGAGACTTCACCAGGATGGCCCGTCTCATTGAAAATATAAACACATTGGGTCTCACGAGCATAAGCCCGATGAATGCCGATGCCAACGAACTGGGAGATGCCGAGACCTTTGACCGGATTCTGCTCGACGCACCGTGCTCTGCCACCGGGGTCATACGGAGAAATCCGGATGTCAAATATCGGTATAAGGCGGCCGATATGCTACAGTTCAAGGACAAACAGCTGCATCTATTGAAGACCGTCTCACGTCTCCTGAAAAAAGAAGGGAGACTGGTCTATGCCGTTTGCTCGACGGAACCTGAGGAAGGCGAACAGGTGATCGAGGAATTCTTGAAGACGGACAGTGAATTCCGTATTATAGATGCTGATACGCCGTTATTAAAGGAATTTCTCTCAGGGGGCAGAATGAGGACTTTTCCTCACAGACACAACATGGATGGTTTTTTCGGAGCAGCGCTATGCAGAAGAGACTGAGCAGTCTCATCCGCATTCCCCTTGCCCTTGCCGCTTTTATACTCCTCGGGCTGGTCTTCGGCTATATCACGTTCAACATCCTGAGCTTCAGCCGTACCGTTGAGGTGCCGTCTCTGGTGAACATGTCGCTCGTGGAAGCCAACGAGGCACTGAACAAGGCCGGACTCCACCTGAATATCGAGGGGGAAGACTACGATTCCGTTGTCCAGGTCGGAAAGATTGTACGGCAGGATGTCCCGGCAGGCAACAAGGTAAAAGAGCGCCGATCTATCAAGGTATTCGTCAGCAAAGGACCACGGGTCCTGTCTGTACCGGTGCTCGTCGGTGAAATACTCGCCGATGCCGAGTCCATCCTCATACAAAAAGGGTTGCGGATCGGGAAAGTGATCACAGTCCACTCTGACAGCATAGAGAAAGGCAAGATAGTAGCCCAGCGGCCTGAGCCTGATGAACAGCTGACCGATATGATCACGGTACTGGTAAGCGCAGGTCCTCATGAGATGAGCTACACCTGTCCCGATTTTATAAACAATCCGCTGGAAGAGGCTAAGGAACTGGCAAGAAAGATGGGGCTTGTCGTGGAAACAAAAGGCCCGGGGACTGTTGTTGCAGGCCAGAAACCGAAGCCGGGAGCAGCAGTCAGGAGCGGCGACACGATTTATTTTGATATGAAAGAGGTGAGCACCCTATGATCAGGATATCCCCATCAATTCTTTCGGCAGATTTTTCGCGGCTTGCTGAAGAGGTCAGGGCCGCAGAGGATGCAGGAGCGCATATGCTCCATATCGATGTAATGGACGGCCACTTCGTCCCGAATATCACCATCGGTCCGGCGGTTGTCGAATCGCTCAGAAAAGTGACAAAACTGCCGCTCGATGTCCATCTGATGATCGAAAACCCTGACCGGTACCTACCTGATTTTATCAGCGCCGGCGCTGACATATTAACCGTCCATATCGAGGCTGCAACCCACCTCCACCGGTCGGTCCAGAGCATCAGGGAAAAGGGGGTGCGAGCGGGGGTCTCGATAAATCCGGCAACGCCCGTCTCTCTGCTTGAGGATATCCTTCTTGATCTTGACATGGTTTTGGTCATGTCGGTCAATCCCGGATTCGGCGGACAGGCGTTCATTCCCCATACACTGGACAAGATACGGCAGCTCAGGGAGATGATCGCCGTCCGCGGGCTGTCTGTTGAGATAGAAGTTGACGGCGGGGTAAAGCCGGACAATGCCAGGGAAGTGGCTGATGCCGGGGCCGGAATACTCGTCATGGGGTCCGCTTTCTTCAGGTCAGGGGACTACAAAGCAACCATGGAAAAAATACGGAGGGCACTGGGCAATGCGTAAAACATTTTCTCAGGCAGAGGATCTCAGGCAGAAGAGTGAGTATGTAAAAGCACGGGTGCTGTTTCATAAGGCCCTGAAGGGATTTGAGTCGATAGAAGACCTGCAGGGAATGCTCGACTGCCAGATGGCGATCGGGGACGTCTCGAGGATGACCGGCGATTTTGACCTGGCCCAGCAGCAGTATCACGAGGCGATAGAGATCGCGCGCCGTCTGAAAGATCCTGTCTCGGTTGCAGATGCCCGGATCAATATCAGCCTCTCATTCCGCGGCAGAGGCGACTGGAAAAACGCATTGACCGTCGCAAAAAAAGCGCTCAGCTTTTATGTGACGAAAAACGACGCACCTGCCGCGGCATTTGCACTCTGGGCCATTGCCGGCACACTCAGAATCAAGGGCGATATCCCTTCGGCTATCAGCACCTACAAGGAATCTCTCCAGCTTTTTCTTAAATTGAAATCAAAAGCATCCACTGGTTATTGCCTCTGCGGGCTGGGAGGCACGCACCGAATTGCAGGCCTGTTCAGGGAATCACTAACGTACTATGAGACAGCAAACAAACTCTTTACCGGCATAAAAGACCGCTTCGGTTTGGCATACTCATTTTGCGGCACCGGCAATGCCTTTCGTATGCTTGGCGACTATAAAAAAGCGCTTGCCTGTTTCAAAAAAGCCTCGACCATCTATAATAAAATCGGCGATCGCGTCAGCTACGCGTATACCGTCTGGAGCATCGGGACAACGCATAAAATGCTCGGCAATCACGATGAAGCAGTCTCGGCTTTCAAACAGGCCGAGGAGTTTTTTAAGCAGACGAAAGATCCGCGCGGCATCATATATACACAGCTCGGCATGGCCGAAGTAGCCCTGCTTCAAGGCAAAAAGAAGACAGCTGTCAAACTTGCCGAAGTGGCGGTATCCGCAGCCCGTCGCTATGGTTTCAGCGTCGAGCGGTGCCACGCGGAGGTGCTGCAGTCCTTTCTGGCGGGAAAGATAAAAACCGGCTGTTACCAAAAGCTCGGCCTGGAACTTGATTTCACAGAGCCGCCGTTCAACATCCCCTGACCGTGGTGACTGTCATGCCAGAGGATAGCCGGTGCACGTTCTGAATATACCAAACACGTTGACGATTGCGAGAATCGTGATTATCCCGGTCTTTGTGACGGCGATCATCTACGGGGAATTCAGGATTGCACTGTATCTCTTCATCGGTGCCTCGGTGACCGACCTTCTGGATGGGCTCCTGGCCAGACTCACAAACCAGAGGACTGAGCTTGGAACGTTTCTCGATCCGCTTGCGGACAAGATTCTGCTCGTTACCTCATTCATCCTCTTCTCAATCTATGGTTGGGTCCCAAAGTGGCTCACCATCGCCGTTATCAGCAGAGACCTGATCGTGGTGATCGGATGGCTTCTTCTGACCGTTATTTTCCATACATCAAAGATCGAACCTGTCCTGACAGGCAAAATGGCCATAGCATCGCAGATGATACTGCTGGCATACGTGCTCCTGAGTGTTACCGTCTCATCAGTTCCTCCGGTCTATAGTTATTTTGTATATTTCACTGCGGCCCTGACCGCGATTTCAGGAGTTCAGTATCTCTACAGAGGATTAAAACTCACCCATGGCAACGAAAAACGGCATTGAAATAGAAGAGCTGCTGCCGGACAGTCCGGCAGACCGCGCGGGACTGAAGCCAGGAGATATGCTGATAGCGGTCAACGGGTACAAGCTCCGGGATGCTATCGATCTGATGTTTTATAAAGGGGATGACGCCATTGACTTCATCTACGAGCGGGACGGCGCGCGGCAGGACCTGCATATTCCCGCGCCTGAAGATGAGGACCTCGGGATTACGATCAGACCGTTTAAGGTAAAGACCTGCAAGAACAACTGCATCTTCTGCTTTGTGAAGCAGCTTCCGAAAGGACTCAGGAAATCGCTGTATCTCAAGGATGAGGACTATCGGCTCTCCTTTCTGCACGGCAACTACATGACCCTCTCGAACCTCGACAAAAAAGAAAGAACGAGGATTGTAGAGCAGCATCTGAGCCCGCTTTATCTTTCGGTCCATACCACCAATACCGAACTCCGCAACCGGATGCTCGGTACGCCGAAGGGATGCGATATCCTCAAAGAACTCGAATTCTTTGCCTCACACAAGATCAGGATGCATGCGCAGATCGTCCTCTGCCCGGGATACAACGACGGGAAGGAACTGCATAACACGATCAGGGACCTTTACCGTTTTTTTCCGTATGTCACCTCGATCGCCGTTGTCCCGGTCGGTCTGACAGCGCACCGGCGTCAGCCCCTGACTGCGGTTGGTGCGGATGACGCAGTAAAGGCGATTCAGACGGTCTCCGCCTTTCAGAAGCGGTTTATGAAGAAGCATGGAGATCCGGTCGTCTTCTGCTCTGATGAAATGTTCATCAAGGCAGATATGGCCTTTCCGCCTCTCAGGGAATATGGAACACTTCCCCAGATCGAAAACGGCGTCGGCATGGTGCCGCTTTTTCTCAGTCAGGCAAAGAAGATAAAAATCCCCAAAGACCAGAAAGCAGCCGGCAGCTTTGTCACGATCACCGGCCAGTCGTTTTACCCGTTTCTGAAAAAGTTCGTTGGGAAACTGAAGGAGAAAGAGGCGTTTCCTATCGACGTCATGCCTGTCGACAATAATTTTTTCGGTACGAGCGTTACCGTCACCGGCCTTCTGACCGGACGCGATATTATCCGGACATTGCATGACAATATGGACGACTACGACACATTGCTGGTCCCTGACACGGCGTTGAAAGAGGATGAGGATATCTTTCTGGATGACGTCACCCTGAGGGATGTAGCAGAGGCGACCGAGCTCAGCGTGCTTCGCGTTGTGGCCACCCCGCAGGGGTTGATTGATGCAATAACTGCCTAGATTAAGATCCCTGAAAAACCTCACCTGTTCAAGACATCTATCACAACTGCCGAATTTAAGATAACATATCAGTAACCTATCACCTGAAGGAGGTTGTTATGATTAAGTTGGTTTCCGTACTGAACAGTTGTTGCAGTAGTGCTTTTGATCGCCGGCAGTGCCTCGGCAGAACCGAAGATCATGGCTAAGACCGTTGAGTACAGTGCAGACGGCGTCGTAATGAAGGGATATCTCGCGTACGACAAGGCCGTCAAGGGAAAAAGACCGGGAGTGCTGGTTGTCCACGAATGGTGGGGCCACAATGAATACGCCCGCAAACGGGCGATCATGCTTGCAGAGATGGGCTATACCGCTCTCGCCGTCGACATGTACGGTGATGGCAAACAGGCGGACCACCCGGCGGATGCCGGAAAGTTTTCATCAGAACTGATGAAAAACTTTGATGTGGCCAGCAAGAGGTTTGTCGCAGCAATGAACTTTCTGAAAAAGCAGCGCACGGTCGATACAAAGAATATCGCTGCAATCGGCTATTGCTTCGGCGGCGGAATTGTCCTGAATATGGCCCGGCAGGGCGTCGACCTTAAGGGAGTCGCCAGTTTCCATGGAAGTCTTGCAGCAGTGCAGCCGGCAGTGCCGGGATCAGTCAGGGCAAAGATCCTTGTGCTCCATGGTGCTGATGACAAGTTTACAACCGCTGAGCAGATCGAGGCCTTTAAAAAAGAGATGAAAGACGCCGGAGCCGATATGAAGTTTATTGCCTATCCCGGCGCCATCCACAGCTTTACGAATCCCGATGCAGACATGTATGCAAAGAAGTTCAAGCTCCCCCTTGGCTATAATGCCGATGCAGACAAAAAATCATGGGATGAACTGAAAAATTTTTTGGAGATGATCTTCAAGAAATAATATTAATACTAGAGGGGTGCAGGTGGGATATTCTCCTGCGCCCCTTCAGAACTGAGTTTTATACCGTTGGACTCAATAAAGATCAGCCGTTTTTTGTACAGGGCGCCTAACGCCTTTTTGTATGTTTTTTTGCTCACCCCGAACAGGCGATAAATAACTTCAGGAGAACTCGTATCGGTGACGGATATAGACCCGCCCTGCGCCTTGAGCACGTCAAGAATCTTTTGCGATAGCTCATCAACCTTTTCAGGACCAGCCTTCTGGAGACAGACATCGATCTTGCCATCCTCCCTCAGCTTCTTGATATACCCCGGTATGGTGTCTCCCTTCCTTACTGTCTGAAACACCTCATTTCTATAGAGCATTCCATATCGTGCCCCATCGATAATTGTCTTATACCCGATCTCTGTCCGTTCGCAGATCAACAGTTCCACGCGCTGACCTTCCTGAAATTCAATTGAACGATTCTCAACGAACTTGTCCAAGGCAATCTCCTTATGTCTTATCGTTATCCGTGTTTTGCCGGCCGGCAGATCCGAGCAGTTTATTGAAATATTCTGGAAATTCCGTTTCGAACGCCATACGCTTACCACTGCCGGGATGAGTAAAGACGATGGATTGGGCATGAAGCGCCAAACGACTGCCTGTCTTTTTTCCTCCGCCATACTTCTCGTCGCCGACCACCGGGTGGCGGATTCCCGCTAGATGAACACGTATCTGATGCTTCCTGCCGGTCAAAAGGTCCACCTCCAGCAGGGAATACTCGGGGGTATTCCTGAGGACCCGGTATGCTGTTCTGGCGAGCCTCCCCTTTGCAGGATCAGCAGTTGCATAGACGACATGGGCCTTATTCTCAGCAAGATAGCTGCTGATGGTATCTTCCTTTTTTTCACATCTGCCGTGAACAACGGCAAGATACTTCTTCTCTGTTTCTTCCCAGCGGCCCTGCAGCCGGGTCTTCGCCTGCATGGTTTTGGCAAAAATGAGTATGCCGGAGGTCTCGCGGTCCAGTCTATGCACAATGAAAATGCGCTTTTGAGACTTTGCACAACCCTTCCGGACATAATCGGTCAGCATAGCGAAGGCCGTTCTGACTTTGTCGCTGTCCGTGCCCATGGTCAAGAGCCCGAATGGCTTCACCACCACCAGGATATCGTCGTCTTCATGAAGTATGCTCATCCCCTTTGGCAGATGACGGCTTCCCGGATGGGTTCCTTTACGCATAGAATGCCTCAATGACACCCTGTCCACCAACACAGCAAAAAAACGCAGATCCTTCGTATTGCATGAATAAGTTTATCTTGTAGCGCTGCCTTTTCTCAACAGGAATACATTTTTGTTTGGCAGACTGCCGCGGAGATTATATCATCCCTATGAAGCCGCCCTGTCTGCAGGTCGTGCCCTTAGAATACCGGAATGAACAATACTTTTCAGGATTGCAGAACGTGCAGTCTTGGCTTGTCCAGATGTTCTTTGCGACAATGCCTTCTGACAAGGCCTGATATCTATTTGCCAGCGGAAGATCAACGTGATACTTCGCACCCTTCTTCCGGACATAACCACATCGCCGGTCATCGCCCTGGATATCATCACATCGGCCCGTTGCCTTTTCTACGGAATAGGCTACGTCGGGATCGACTTCGTAGCAACACTGCCTAATGCTCGGGCCTATTGCCACCACGATTTCCCGGGGATTGCTTTTGAATCTGCTGACGAACCTTCTGATGGTATTTTTTACAATGCCGGCCGCAGTCCCGCGCCAGCCGGCATGCACTGCACCAATCACACTGCGGACAGGGTCATAGAGTAAAAGCGGTACGCAATCCGCGACCTGAATCCCAATGAGCAGGCCTTTTCTGTTGGTCACCACCGCGTCTGCAATCATCGGGACAAGTCCGGCATCCGGGACGACCACAATATCCGTATGTTTCTGGACCGGCAGGAAGATATGGTCTTCACCAATACCCACAATCCCGGCGATTTCACTAAGGTCTGCACCGGGATCTTTGCCCGTAAAAAAAACAGTCACCCCACTCCCGAAATTATCAGGCCTGATGAGTCGTTTCATTCAGCGTAGTCCATCATCAAATTTATTGTGAACGGCGTGACAATAGCAGGCAAGCTGATTCAGGGGTCTGTTGCGCCGGTGCCCCGAAGGTCCGGGCAGTGTCGGACCGATAATGAGTGAACATGCTGTTGTCACGCCGGTCTTTCGATTGTATGATTGATTTGATAGTGGCGTATGGTCATTCCGGCCGAAGAAGAGAAAGAAAGGCAGCAGGAATCGATTCTATAATATCCCCGGCAATCATTGAATGCATGCCTTTTTCTTCTGCCGCAATGTCCCCGGATAATCCGTGCAGATACACACCGAGCACAGATGCGTCAAGCGGGTTCATGCCTTGTCCGAGCAGGCCGGCGATCATACCGGTCAGGACATCTCCGGCGCCTGCCGTGGCCATCCCCGGGTTGCCCGTGGTATTGATAAAGAGCCTGCCCTCGGGTGACGCAACCAGTGTCGGCGCCCCCTTGAGCACCAGATACGAAGCAAAATCCGGGGAAAAACTATTCGCGGTCTGGACCAGACCAGCAAGCAGGTCCGTTCTTCTCATGTCGATCAGCCGGGCCATCTCGCCGATATGGGGAGTGAGTATAACCGGCGACTTTGCCGTTTTCAATATCCCGGCATTGCCCTGGAGAGCATTGATCCCGTCGGCATCAATCACCAGGGGCACAGTCGAAACACTGATAAGACCTGAGACCAAGTGCCTCGTCCCTGCGGTCACACGGATACCCGGGCCGACTGCACAGACGTCAACGTTTCCGGCGATAAAAGACAATACTTTTTCGAGGGCGTCGGTCGAGAATGCTCCCTCTCCATCGTCCGGCAGGGGAAGCACCATTTCTTCAACAACCATTGATTGCAGAATATGGGCAATTCCTTCGGGCACGCCGATCGTCACCATGCCGGCGCCCGCCCTCATACAGGCCCTGGCAGACATGAGAGCCGCACCGGGCTTTCCACGGGACCCAGCAAGGACCAGAACATGGCCATAGACCCCCTTATGAGAAAAGGCCGGTCGTTCAGGTATCATCAGCGCAGCATCCCGGCGGTCAACGACCTCGATCATAATTTTTTCTGAACCAGTAAGCTCGCGAGGAAAGCCGATATCTTCAACAAAAAGCCTGCCGGTATATTCAGCGCCCGGATGCAGATAGTGACCTGTCTTCGGGAGTCCAAAGGTGACGGTCGCATCAGCTTTTATCGCTTCGCCCATAATGCGCCCATCGTCGGAAGATATGCCGGAGGGCAGGTCGACAGAGATGACCGGAACATCCGAGCTGTTGACAAACCGGATAATTTCAGCAAACGGAGCAATAACCGACTTGCATAAGCCCGTGCCAAAAATCGCATCGATCACCACAGCACTGTGGAGCTCCTTCGCTTCAATCCGGTCCCGGTATTCGACAGGAATTCCGAGTTTTTTGATCGCCCTGAGCTGCAGGAGACATGCAGGGCTGAGCTTCGGTTCTTTAACGAGCAGGAAGACCCGCACGTGCGCTCCTTCGTTGAAAAGCTGACGCGCAGCAACAAGCCCGTCGCCGCCGTTATTGCCACCTCCGGCAAGGACAACCACCTTCCTCTGCCCGTACAACTCTGCTACTCGCGCAGCTACGCAAAGGCCTGCCCGCTCCATCAGAACCTGTCCGGGGATCCCGTATCTGTCGATAGTCCTGAGGTCTATGTCTCTCATCTGTTCGGCATTAACGACTTTCATAGCATGTCACGTCCTTTTATCCTGAATCCTGCAGTTGAGTGCGGGCTCTGAAACAACGTGGTATATATTTCGCAGCCGTACTTGACAAATAAGATTATCATTTTTCTATAACCACAAACGCAATACTATAGTCATCTTCGTGGCTGAGGCTGACATGCGTCTGCTGTATGTTCTGATGATCAAAATACTGTTTGAGCTTACCTCTGGGGTTTATTGACGGACTGCCTTCTTCGTTGTTCACAATCTCGATATCAGTCAGGTCGACCGGTATCCTCTTGCCAATCGCCTTGATCATGGCCTCTTTGGCAGCAAAACGCACAGACAGCGACAGAAAAGGATTTTTCCTCTGATATGCATAGGCTATCTCATCTTTCGTAAAAACCCTGTGGAGGAACTTCTCGCCCCAGCGCTCAACAGCTGACCTGATTCTCCCGGTCCGGACTATATCAGTGCCGATGCCGAAGATCACCGCCTGTATCACCCTCTTGCACGGGCGATCAACCCCTGCATTTCCCTGACAGCCCGTTCCATGCCGACAAGCACGGCCCGCGCTATAATGCTNNCGCGTACCAGTTCCTTCTCCTGCTTCTTCCCTTTTTCGTTCGCATAACAGCCGGTATGTATCTCGACCATATCAGCACCGGTTTCCTTCGAGGCCTCAATATCCACCGTCTCGGGGTTTATGAAAAGACTGACCAGGATGCCCTTGTCATGAAGCGCACTGACCGCCTTTTTCACTGACTTCATGTTCGTGCGGACATCAAGGCCGCCCTCGGTCGTAAGTTCCATTCTCTTCTCCGGCACCAGCGTAACCATGTCCGGGAGTTTTTTTGATGCTATCCTCACCATCTCGTCAGTCGCCGCCATCTCGAGATTCAGCTCGACCGGGACGAAGTTCCTGAGCATCTCAAGGTCCCGGTCATTAACATGCCGCCGGTCTTCCCGCAGGTGCAGGGTAATGCCGTCCGCACCTCCGAGGATCGCGAGCGTCGCCGCCATCACCGGGTCCGGGTCCGCACCCATGCGTGCCTGACGAAGTGTTGCTATATGATCTATATTGACTCCAAGGATCATTGCCATCTCCAATTATTGAAATTTTATAAGGGGACTACCGTCACATCATCGATCGCTGACGCAACCACAAACACTTTAAGGTTATTCGCGTTGTCATCGACAGGGAGCAGAAAGAAACCCTGCAGGGCCGCATTTTTGCGTGACAGGAAAAAACCCCTTTCCCAGGGCACCTCACCTTCGAGAAATCCAACAAGAGATTCCCCGTCGTTAAACTTGATATAAACTCGGTTGCCTTTCGCCCGTACTGTCCCGAAGGCCTTTTTTTCCCGGTGACAATCGTCACCTTCAAAAGACCTGACAAAAAAAACAGCCTTAAGGTCATCCATACGTATAGCAGCCGTATTTCCGTTTGTTTCGTCTCTGACCATCACCTCAGGCATCTCCGGATTAAAGTCCTGCAGATATCCCTTCAGAATATGGCCGTTGTTAAAACGACAGACTACCCTTTCCCCATCATTCATCAAGCACCCCCATCGGTATTCGTTGAGAGGGAACAACCCCACATAAGCACAATCCCAACTCTTGTGCTGAGGCCTTTCATTTCTAACATATCCTCGGCAACTGGTCTCCTGCAAGCATATCGATTATTCTAATACCGCCCATATCGGTTTGCAAGAGGACAGTCTTTGCAGGAGATGCAGTCACTTCGCCGATCACCGCAGCAGAGATCCCGGCCTCATCCTGGCGCATCACGGCAACCAGCTCTTCTGCATCCGCGGGGTCAACGACCGCTATCAGGATACCCTCGTTCGCAATATAGAGAGGGTCAAGTCCGAGCAAATCGCAGGCCCCCCGCACACCGTTGGGGACCTCGATCAGGTTTTCCCGAATGGTAATGCTGAGACCGGACTCGGTCGCCAGTTCCTTCAGCGTCGTCGCCACGCCGCCACGGGTCGGATCACGCATCACCCGTATTTTTCCGGATGCTGTTAGCATGCGCCCGGTCAGGGTATTGAGGGGCCAGACGTCACTGAGGACCGGTGGATCAAAGCTGATGCCGTTCCTCTCCGCCATCACCGCTATCCCATGCCTGCCGACCGGACCGCTGAGGATCACCTTGTCGCCCGGTCTCATATTCAGGGGAGAAATATCAGTCCCTTCTCCGACAACACCTATACCCGCGGTATTAATAAAAATGCGGTCCGCCTTTCCACGATCAACCACCTTTGTATCCCCGGCGATAATCTTCACGTCTGCCCTCTTCGCAGCGGCACTCATCGAATCGAGAATCTTTTTCAGGTCAGCCACCGGAAACCCTTCTTCAATGATAAACCCCGCTGTCAGATACAGGGGGCGCGCGCCTGATACCGAAAGGTCGTTGACNNGAGATCACATACGAATCAGTCGTCATGGCAATCCGGCCGGTCGGCAGCGTATCGATAATAGCAGAGTCATTCAGCGATGTCATTTCAAAAGCAGGGGCTATAACGTCCCTGACCAACTGGTGCATCATCCTGCCTCCGCTGCCGTGTCCCAGATGAATCAGTTCCAAATCAGCCACTTCAGCAGCCCTTCATCTTATCCGGAGCAATTTTTTCCAACGTATTATCCAGATTAAAGACAGCCTTATATTTGTAATATGCCGAGCAACTCCCCTCTGAACTGACCATACAGGCACCAACCGGCTTTTCCGGCGTACAAGCTTTTCCGAACAGGGCGCATTCATACGGCATCTTGATCCCCTTCAGGATCTCACCGCAGGAACAGGCCTTCGGCCCGCTCCCGACAGGAACGTCGAGTTTCAGAATATTCCTGATCTCGCGGTGCTGGTATTTTTCGCAAAGCCTGAGTCCGCTGCCGGGAAGAACGCCAATGCCCCGCCATTCCGCATCTTCAGGCTCAAACAGCTCATTCAGGATTTCTACTGCCCGTGGGTTGCCTGCCGGCCTGACGACCTTCGCATACTGGATGGCGACCTCTGCCCTGCCCTGCGCAATCTGATGCAGAATCATCAGGATGCCGGTAAGGATATCCGGGCCGTCGAATCCGGTGATAACCGAAGGTTTGGCGTAATCAGCAACGAGGAATTCATACGGTGCGCTGCCGATCACCGTGCTGACGTGTCCAGGCAGGATGAACCCGTCGACCTTCACCTCGCCTGAATCCAGCAGCGCTCTGAGGGCCGGCGGCACTGTCTTGTGTACTGAATAAATATAAAAATTTGGAATGCCCCTGCGTTCGGCCTCCAGCACCGTGCCGGCAACTGATGGAGAGGTCGTCTCGAACCCGGTCGCAAAAAAAACGACCTTTTTCTTCGGGTTGTCCACCGCAATATTCAGGGCGTCAAGCGGTGAATAGACGATCCTGATATCCGCGCCTTCTGCCTTTGCATCAAGAAGCGTTTTTTTGTCTCCCGGTACGCGCATCATATCGCCAAAGGTCGTCAGGATAACGTCATCGGTCCGGGCGATGGCTATCGCGGTATCAACATCTTTGATCGCGGTCACACAGACTGGACATCCGGGGCCGCTCAGAAGAGAGACAGTCTCCGGCAGCAGGGTACGTATACCGTGTCTGAAGATCGCGACGGTATGCGTGCCGCATACCTCCATCAGCCTCACCGGTCTGTTGATACTGAGCATGAGTTCTTTAATTGTGCCGACGATATCGTTCATTCCTCACTCAAGCCCTGCCTTCATTCGTTGCCTAATTATATATGCCTGGCCCAGGGATATGCCAGCGTCGTTGCAGGGGACCTTTTCATTTGTATACGCAACTATTTTTTCAGCTGCCAGTCCTTCGAGTACCCTGTTGAGGAGATAGTTGTTCTGGAAAACACCACCGCTCAGGACCGCCCGGGTGATATTGGTGACAGAGGAGAGTTTCACGGCAACATTCAGGATCGCCGCTGCAACCGTGTTATGGAACTTAGTAGCGATAAGACGCCTGTCGACGTTTCGCTCCATGTCATTAATGATGGCCAGAAAGGTCATACAAAAGTCGATCTCCATCAGGTCCCTGAACCCGATGTCAATGGGATATGTTTCGTCGTTCCCTTTGAGTACAAGAGCCTCAAGGGCGATCGCCGTCTCACCCTCAAAGGTATTCCGGTCACAGATACCGGTCAGCGCCGCGACCGCGTCGAATATTCTCCCCGCCCCTGACGAAAGCGGGGAAAATGTTCTGTTGCCAATGATCTTCAGGAGGATATCGACATTTTTCCCCCCATATTTCCCGATGAGTCCGGTCTTCGCCAGATAGTCCCATACGTCGTCGCCCACTGCCTTGCTGATCTGACTCACCGCAATCCGCCAGGGTTCTGTGATAGCCTTCTCGCCGCCGGGAAGCGGCAGATAACTGAGATGCCCTGCCCTGGTGAACCCGGCAATGTCAGCGATCAGAAACTCACCGCCCCAAAGGTTGCCGTCCTCTCCAAAACCATTGCCGTCAAAAGCGATGCCGATCACCTTTTCCGTGATCCCGTATTCCGCCATCACCGAGCCGATATGAGCATAGTGGTGCTGTATACCGTACTGCTTCAGCGGCTGCTGCAGTGCCCAGTGTGTGGAGAGATAGCCTGGATGCAGATCATGGGCGATCGCCGTTGGTTCAGCCCGGTATAGCGACTTCAGATTCTTCAGCGTCTCTTCATAGAAGGTAAGGGTTTCATAATTTTCCATGTCACCTATATGCTGGCTGACAATCGCGTAGCGGCCCTTGGTCAGAGCAAAGGTATTTTTCAGGTCAGCACCACACCCCATGACATCAGGGCCCTCGTCTTTCAGTACAATCGGTTCAGGAACATATCCTCGGGAACGGCGGACAAAACAGGTGGCCACTTCGGAAGGCTGTCGCCTGACCTTGACAACAGAATCGTCGACCCGCATGAAAATATCCCGATTATGCAGGAGAAAGGAATCGGCAAGACCGCTGAGTTTCTTCAGTGCCTCCTGGTTGTCAATCACGAGCGGCTCCTCTGTGAGATTGCCGCTCGTCATGACAAGGGCATCGCAGAGGGACTGATGAAAAAGCAGGTAGTGCAGCGGGGTATACGGAAGCATAAACCCTATATATGCATTCCGGGGTGCAACTGCCTCGGGAAGCGAGCAGTCCGCCCTCTTCTTCAATAGAACAATTGGCCTGCCCGAAGACGTGAGCAGGGCTGCCTCTTCGTCAGACACCTCGCAGACTTTTCTGATAGTTTCAAGGCCAGGTGCCATGAGCGCAAAAGGTTTATTGTTTCTGCGCTTGCGCAGTCGCAGCGTTTCGACCGCTTCAGTGTTGGCTGCATCGCAGGCAAGATGAAAACCCCCAAGCCCTTTAATCGCCAGGATCTTCCCCTGATGGAGCAGCTCAATCGCACCGGCTATTGCTGCATTCCTGCTCTCCATAATCCTGCCGTCAGCATCAGCCAGCGTGACCTGGGGGCCGCAGTCAGGGCAGGCATTAGGCTGCGCGTGGAAGCGTCTGTCCCCGGGGTTATCATATTCCTCCTGACAGCGGCCGCACATCGCGAAACCGTCCATAGTCGTATGCGAGCGATCATAAGGGACAGACCGTGTTATCGAATATCGCGGCCCGCAGTTCGTGCAGTTGATAAAGGGATAACAATATCTGCGGTCCTGCGTGTCAAACATCTCTTCTCTGCAGTCATTACAGACAGATATGTCGGGGGAGACGAGCGTGAATCGCCCGGTATTAATGCTGTCTCTGATCGAAAACTCACTGCAGCCCGAGGGTGACGCAAAGGCTATGTCGACCGCAAAAATTCTCGACAAGGGAGGAGCTTCCGCGCGAAGCTTGTCGAGAAACAGACTGAGGTCATTTCCCTCGACAGCAATCTCAACCCCTTCAGCAGTATTGGTTATGAACCCTAACAGTCCCATGCTCCTGGCAAGATTGTAAACAAAGGGCCTGAACCCGACGCCCTGGACAATACCCCGGACTGATATCCTGAGACTCTCGATCGGCCGTTCGTCATGAATCATGGTTCTATTATACATTAGCCCTGGTGACTCTTAGCCCTAGCCACTCTTTTAGCCGGGACTTACGTTCGGAATGGGGCAGTACTTTTCTTCAAAGGCACTTTGGTTTTCCCTTTTTTATTGATTTTAAGTATAATTAGAAAAAATTATCACGGAGGCCAGACATGAAGAAAGTGATATTTGCAGTAATGTGTGCAGTAATGCTGTTTGGTATGATGGCGATAGGCTCTGCAGAACGAGAGGATTGGCGTGGGGGAATTCGCACCAGGATTCATGACGCAAGAGAAAGTATTGAACGGGGGATTAAACGGGGAACACTCACAAAACACGAAGCACGGGAACTCAAGGAAGAGTTGACCGATATTCTCAACAAAATCGACCGCATGAAAGAAGATGGACACCTTACCCCGAGAGAACGGGAGAAAATCAACCGCGACCTTGATAGACTGGAACGGCACATTGCCAATGAAAAGCATAATGATGATCGCCGGCATTACTAGGTGCTTTTTGTCACGCATAAAAACTGGTCCCTGATTCTCTTCCATCCATAAACACACCCGGCAGGGGCTCGCAGGCCCCCTGCCATATTCCCGCAATCGTCATTCCAGCAGTTTTTCTATCTCACCGGACCAGACCATGTAGCCTTTGTTGCTTAGGTGCACGCCGTCATCAGAGAGGCAATCGGGATCCGGGTTATCCCCGTCATCAAGAAAATGGGAATGGATATCAAGATAGGAAACCCCTTCATCTCCTGCCAGCGCCCTCAACTGAACGTTTACTGTCCTCACATCGTCATTGGATATGAACGGATAAAGCACCGGAAGGAGACTGTGGACAACAATGCATGCAGAAGGGAATCTGCCTGCTATTTCCCGTATTATCTTCCGGTATGTCCTGATAAAACCTTTATCTTCCATCGCCAGGTTATTGATGCCGGACATAATGAAGACCATATCAACGTCATTCAAATTGCTGACAGTTCGTTCAAGACGGCGGTAAAGACCATCTACCGTCTCACCCGCAATACCCAGGTTATAGACAGTATGTTTCGGAAACCGCGCGGCCCAGTCGAAGAATTCGACCAGTGAATCACCAATAAATAATAATCCTTTTCCCATAATCAGCCCCTGGTTTTATGATACAATTTTGCATGCGTTCTAAGGAAGAAAGGACAGCCCGGTGACCTTTATCCATACTATCGCCGGCGAATACGCTGCGCAGTCGGTCCTCCATGCCTTCATTGCCCTTATCCTGGTCGAGATCTCCTTTTACGCTTGGAATATCGATGATCACCTCTCGAAGTTCAGATACCGGATACTTACCCTGACCCTGCCGATCATTATGTTCCCTCTCTTCCAGGTCATCTCGCCGGAGCGGGGCCTCTGGTATTTCAGACTGACCACGGCGCTGTTCGACAGTCAGCGGTGGCTTGATATGAGCATCCTGGGCATCTATCCTGTAGCGATCGTCTTTGCCGGCATGCTCATAGTTTTTTCGTCTTTCTTCGTTATGCAGGAGATTCTTCCTATTTTCAGAGGTCGCCGGGTTTCCCCGCAATCAGGGGATTACCAGACAATCCATGATTACGACGAACGGATGCATCGGCTCCTGGATGCTATCTGCACACCTCTCCGGATAGAAAAGCCCTCATTTATCGTAATAGATGAGACCTTTCCGATATTATTCACTCAGGGCTTCAGACGTCATACGATCGTGATATCAGCACACCTGGTAGAGACTCTCGGCGACGAGCAGCTCCGCGGCGCACTGACACATGAAATTGTTCATATGATGCGGAGCAGCAGCCTGAAAACACCGTTCATCTATCTCCTGAGGATGCTTATGTTCTATAATCCGGTAAGTCTTGTTGAGTTCAGGAGGATCGTCCATGACGACGAATTCATATGCGATGCAATCGCCATATCAGTCACGCAGAATCCGGAAGCGCTCATCAACGCCCTGTCTGCGTTCTACTATCATTCTGATGATGAAGACCCCCGGGAAGGCGGTCTGGATCGTATGAGAGAACACGTCGAAATCCACAGCCATAACCTGATCCTGGAAGAACGGATCAGCCGGCTACAGGAGTTGCCCAACGCTCGTACAGGGGGATTCCGGCTGCTGCCGTTTATGCTCACTGCATCGGTCATCGTTCTGGCCGGATACCTGGTGGTTTAACATGTCTAAAGAAAAATATTCCCGCCTCCGTCAGCTTATACAATTCGGAATAATCGTTTTCGTTATGGCGGCAGTCCTCGCCGTGCTGAACTGGCTGCCCACCATAATGCAAAAACAACGACTCCAGAGGTTCGCCTCCGTCGACCAGGCACGCAAGGAACTTCGTATCCCCAAGATCTATCTTCCCACCTATATCCCGGAGGATCTGAATCTGGCCTGGCCGCCCGCAGAGGTATACGGACAGGACACCCCGTTCATGGCATGCATGACTCACTTTACGTTTCGGGACAAAAAGGAGACCGCCATGGTGATCCAGCAGGCCGAAACCCGGGCCTCTTACCAGTTCGAGCCGATGCTCAGGATCAGGGAGAAGAAAGCACCCCACACAATCTCCATTAAAAGCAGAAAGGCCAGCCTTGTCTCAGCCGTATGCGATCAGGACATCCCCTGCAATCAACTGTCATGGAACGAAGAGGGTACCCGTATCACGCTGACCGCTAAAATACCTGCCCGCGATATCATCAGAATTGCAGCCAGCATGCTCCCGGAGATATAAAACCTCTTTTTTCCTGCACTAAGACATATTTCCCTCCAATATAAGAACTTTTCCCATTTACGCTTTGCTCCCCGTCTGCTAGCATATACATCAAGACAAGGAGGTCTCGCCTTAGGCTGGCGCATGATAGCAGAGGCATGATAAGAGATTCGATTCATACAAAAGAAACGATTACCAGTTCGGAGGAACTATGATACGGCAACGCCGACAAACTGCATTCAACGTGGTATTCTGGGCATTTTTGACTTTACTGAGCACCCTGTTACTTACGGCCTCTTCCTCCCCGGGAGCACTTTCCGAAGACGATCAGGCCTGTTTTGCCTGCCACGATACTGATCAGACATTAACCTTCAGCAACGGGGACAAGTATGTGCTGAAGGTCAATAAGCAGGAAGTAGAAAAATCGGTACACGGAATCATTGGCTGCAGCACCTGCCACGGTTTCACCGCCGACAAGCATCCGCAGACGAAATATAAAACCAGACAGGAATTTAGCTCCCTGAATGCGCGACGCTGCACGCAATGCCATGCACA
>PLXX01000074.1 GCA_003153275.1 Nitrospiraceae bacterium
CCCTGTCGTTGAAGCAAGGAAGCCCGACTGAAGTCTTACCTCAGTCGCGGGTAGTTCACAGAACAATCATGCATAATAGGGGACGTGTGGAAGAAAATACAAGGGAGCTGATATTTAAGGCAAGGGGCATTATATGCTTAAGATGCGGAAGCGACATGGAGAAGATCCTTCAGGAGAAAGAGGGGATAATCAACTCATCAGTGGACTATGCCGGAGAGACTGTCACTGTCAGGTACAATCCCGGAAGCTGGACAGAAAAGAGGTCTTCTTTTCTGTCAGGAAACTGGGATATACGATCAAAATTATCAATGAAAAATAAAGGACTTAATAAAAAGACGACGGGCTTGGTGTTATGGTATTTGTGATGGATGTTGTTATTGTTATCAGTTTGGACACTCTGAACCTGGGCGTTAGCAGTCATTATCTATAATCAGCCCCAAGGTTCTGCAAAATTAGTATAATTTACTTACTACATCTGATTTGAGGAGGCTTTATGAATCTCGTACTACTTGGTGCGCCCGGTTCCGGCAAAGGAACACAGGCAAAAAAGCTTATAGATAAGTACTCGATACCGGAGATATCTACCGGAGACATATTAAGGAAGGCTGTTGCCGACGGTACGCCGCTTGGCAGTGATGCCAAAGCCTTTATGGAAAGGGGAGAGCTTGTGCCCAACAGTATCGTGTTCGGGATGGTACATGCGCGATTAAAAAGAGAGGACTGCAAAAAGGGATATATTTTTGAGGGATTCCCGCGGAACGCTG
Organism: Nitrospiraceae bacterium; assembly: GCA_003153275.1. Lineage (GTDB taxonomy): Bacteria > Nitrospirota > Thermodesulfovibrionia > Thermodesulfovibrionales > UBA6898 > PALSA-1316. The sequence goes on from PLXX01000074.1 coordinate 765, forward strand.
CGCAGGCGGTGGCATTGGACAAGATGCTCTCTGTCATGAATATCCCCCTTGCCGTAGTCGTGACCATTGACGTTGACAGGAACGAACTCATAAAGAGAATGACAGGCAGGAGAATATGCTCGGACTGCGGGCAGTTGTACAATATTTATCTGTTGCCTCCGAAGAAAGACGATGTGTGCGATAAATGCGGTGGAGGTTTTTTCCGGAGGAATGACGACAAGGAAGAGACGGTCAAAAAAAGGCTTGATCTCTTTGAAGCTGAAAAAAATCCGCTCATTGACTATTACCGCAAGAAAGGCATCTTGAAGTCAGTCACCGGTTCCGGCTCTGTTTCAGATATCTTTCTGAAGGTCTGTGCTGCAGTGGACGGAAGTAAGGCATCATCAGTAAGGGAAAGAAGACCGTGAGAAAGCTCAGGGTCAACATCTTCGATGATGATATACATAATCTGAAGCTGCTTAAAATATTCTTGTCCCGGAGGGATTACGAGGTCATGACCTTTGATAAACCGGTTGTGTGTCCCCTCTATGATGCACATCAGGACGAGTGCCTTAGACCCTGCTTTGATATTATCATAACCGATTATCATATGCCCCGCATGACCGGAGTAGAAATGCTGGTTCAACAGAGACAAAGGGGCTGCAAGGTTGACAGAAGCAATAAGGCCGTAATGACTGCGGACCCCGGCAGCATAAAGAAGGAGATAGTTGAAGAGTTAGGGTGCACATTATTCGGCAAGCCTATTGATTCAGTTGCATTCTTTGCCTGGCTCGATGATTGTGAAAAGCGCGTTGATCTTTCAACGCCGATAGCGGTCAGAAGGAAAGAGGACCGTTACCCTGCCACTATCGATACTTTGTTTGCATACAATACCGCAGAGAAGATCTATAAGGGCATCGTCACTGATTACAGTGCCAACGGATTTTGTCTTAAGGCATATGCTCCTTTCATTGAAGAACAATCCATTGTGATTAAAACTGAGCTCCCCAATGGCTGCAGGAACGCTTCTGTTCGATGGGTCAAGCCGATGGAAGCCGGTTGCCATATGGCTGGATTAATGGCAGAGTGAAAAACGCAATGAAAGAGGCATTGAAGGATGCGTCGGACAGCAGCTTTACACGCACAGGCGTGGGGGCAAAGAATGTTTTCTGTTGTCTTTTTCCCCTGTATGTGATAAATTTCTGATACTATGGCTAAAGTTATCGTTCAGTTTATTAATGGAGAAAAAAAGGCAGGCAATGTCCTGACTATTAACTTTAATAATCCGACGTTCTTCCTTCACAGCGAAAATGCACAGGGGAAGACTGAGACCCAAACGGTCAATATGGATGCAGTCAGGCAGATACTCTTTCCCAAGCCGGAAGCAGGCGGATCGTTCATTAGAACAGAGACTATAGAACAATCAGTTGTTGCCGGTGCCAGCGCCTTCCAGCTTTTGGTCGAATTCAATGATGGAGAGGTTATCAACGGCACCACGCTCAAATATAACCCCAATGACAAAGGCTTTTACCTGCTTCCCCTGAATCCGGGTGACAGGAACGAACGGATTTATGTTAATGTCGGGGCGGTGAAGAAGGTCGAAACCAGAAAACTCCTCGGGAAGATCCTGACTGATCAGAGGAGGATCAATGACGATCAACTGGCCTTAGCCCTGAAATATCAGAGGGAGCACCGGGAAAAAAAAATAGGCACTATCCTGAAAGAGGCTGCGGTCATCAGTGAAGAGCAACTGCACGAATCTTTGAAGAAACAGGAAGAAAAAGCAGCATTGCTGGGAGAAATCCTGCTGGAGGCCGGATATATCACGTCTGACCAACTGGACAACGCCCTGCAAGTCCAGCATGAAAATAGAAAAAAGAGGCTTGGCCAGATACTTGTGGAACTCAAATATATGACTCCGAATGATATCTGCATCGCGCTAGCCACCCAGTTCAATCTGCCCTGGATAGACTTGTCCCTGGAGACGATAGCAAGTGAGGTTGCAAACAGTCTCCCTGCCAATGTCGTGGTTAAGCTTGAGGTGATCCCTGTGGCTAAAAAAGGGGATGATATAATTGTGGTGGCGACATCACAGCCTCAGGACCCGAATATCAAAGATGCGGTGAAGGTGTTCACCACCCTGAAGGTAGAGCTGGTCATAGCCTATGAAGGGTATATAGCCAGTGCCATAAAACAGCACTTCCCGCTATCCGTCGACCACCGGGAAGAACCAATGGGTGCAGGCCTGTAATATCTTATGTAAAACTGACCGTTATGTGCAGTGCCTCAACGAAGCACTGCACATAACGGTTAATCCTCACAACGACTCAAGCGGGCAAATAACATTCAGAACTTCCAGGTATACCCGACAGTAGCCTCCCACTGGTTCATCTTCAACTCAATATTCTGCTGACCAGGGGCCTCCAGGGGATTCGGTCCGCTGACTTTGCTCGAAAACGCATGAATCAGGGCAAAGCTGACGGAGTTATTGTTGCTGAGTTCCCTCGTCCCACCGAACGTCACATGCTGCTGGATGACGCCAGGGGCAAGAATGTTAAACAGGACTTCACTCTCAGGTATCACCTGTGTAGCGTATGAGTACCCGGCCCTCCAAGTCATTTCCTTGCTGCTCTGCCATTGGACACCGGCCTTGTAGATGGTCATGTCCTTCCAGCCGAAGCCGGCGCCATTGTCGTTGCCGAGTTGGTTCGTCATGATATTCGGCAGCAGATTATTATTAATGGATTTAATATCGCCATAATAGATCTCCTGTATATCGAATGCGAACGTCAGTTGCGGAGTGGCCTTGTACGCAAGACCGACCGACCAGTTGACAGGGATATCGAAACTACCCTGCTCGGCGAAGAGTCCGGCATACTTGTCTAGCTTGGTCATGTACGTCTTGGACTGAATCGACGCTCCAAGGTTCAGATTAGGAAGAATTTCCCCGACGTAACCAATCCTGGCCCCTATACCGTACGAATTATCGTGACCGTTATTCGTCATATTCGCTGGATCGCTCGAAAAGCCGGAAGCCGCAAATGCCTCGAGGCCCTGTGCTTCGAACCTCTGATAGGCAAGGATGGCTGAAATTCCTATAGCATGTTTCGGCGCTATCTTGATGGCGTAGGTAGGGGTTATGAACAATTGCATCAGGTCCACTCCCGTTGGAGAAGAACCATGAAATGTAGCTGTAGGATAATTCGTATTCATTCCGCCGTTGCCAAAAGCGGAAATCCCGAAGGAGCTTTGGTCATTGATCATCCAGTTGGCGCCGAAAGAAGGGATTAGGAAGAGCTGCGTGTCGCTTTTAACGGTGCCGGGAGCAAGGGGGAACGTACCGGGCAATCCAGACGGATTGCCGGTGACCGTATATTCCCTGTTTGGATTGAACAGAGAAAGCCCGAGATCAAAGCGTTTTCCGACAAACACCATTGAGGCCGGGTTCAGGGCTGCATCCATGGCGCTCTGGGGCAGTGCGACACCTGCGCCGCCCATGGCCTGGCTCTCGATTCCGTATCCGCTCGAAAAATATCCATTTGTTGCATATGAACTGCCGGCACTGCTGACAACCATTACTAATGCGGCAATGAAACAACATAACAAACTTCCCGATAATTTCTTTTGCATTTTCTTTCTCCCTTTCGTTATTTTTTACTGCGTCGACAGAAGTCGGTTACCCCCGAGCTGACTTCATAGTCTGCCCCCTGTTGAGAAAAATGGAAAAATAAACACCCTGCAACCGCAGGTTATGTATAAGAGCACTTTAAAATGTATAAACTGCAAAGGCCTCCTTGGAACAGAGGAGGAGTCTTGAGGCATTGACATATTCGACCCCGTCAATACAGTCCTCTTTGTGCAGCCCCCGGGCATCTGTTGCAGGATGACAGGCATAAAGCTTCCCTCCCATCTCCTGGTAGTCTTTCATCAACTCATCAATGGGGGCGAATTCCTTCGACTTAAGCCCCTCGGTGTATCCTTTTTTGATAAGTTTGGCTGCATTGTCCATAACGAAAAGATCGCACTCATAGTCGAAGCTTAATGCTGTCAGCGCCTGGGCCAGGACACTTGAGACGAGTTCACATCTTTCCTTAGGATCATCTGTCAAAATATATACGACTTTATTTAATGAGTTATTCACTGGGTACTGCCTCCTTCAGAATATTTTCAGATAAACAATGTTGTATTAGCATCGAAACTGCTGCCCAGAAAGGCCGCAACGCCGCCTAATTCGACGTTATCGATCAGATCTTCTTTTTTGATTCCCATAAGGTCCATCGACATCTGGCAAGCTATTATCCTGAGCCCGAACTCAGCGGACATGCTGATCAGCGACGGAAGGGACTCGACATTCCTTTTGCCCATCATATAGCGGAAGAGTTTAGGGCCGATTCCGCCGAAGTTCATCTGCGAGGTTGCAAGTTTGTCCGGTCCGTTATGTCGCATCCAGAGGACCATCTTCTCAAGGAAGCTCCTGTCCGCATTGCTCAGGACCGGTTTCTTGATGACATCTAGTCCCCAGAATGTAACGAACATGGTGACCTCTTTCCCCATGGCGAGTGCTCCGTTGGCTATAATGAATGCTGCCATGGCACGATCAAAATCTCCGCTGAACAGCACCATGGTGAGGTTCGAATTCTTCCTGCTGAGTGCTTCTACGCGCTGTTCGAGTTCCTGAACTTTCTTTTCAAGTTCAACTGCTTCCATGTTTCCTCCCCTGGNNGTGATATCTGCTTCAAAAGCAGGATCGTCGGCCACAGCCTCGAAAACATCTCCGGAGGCTGCTTTCTTGAATGCCATAGCTGTTTTCATAATCGGCATGGGGCAGGACATTCCTCTGAAATTAAGTTCGGTCTTAGCCATAGTACTCCTCCCTGTTTAATATTAATAAAATGCTATCACGCTAATTCTGTAATGTACATTACCAGACATATTTTTAATTAGTCAATAGATTAATTGACAATGAAACGAGTAACCTTTCCGCGTCTGCGCGGAAAAGCCGATTCCGTCAGGATTTCCTATTAAACAGTGTCAGCCCGGGGCTTCTCTTGCGGAGTTTCTTCCTTCATTCCGGTGCGGGAGGTCGCAAGTGATTCTATAATACCGCTGATGACTGCGATGCCCATGATTCCGGCTATCAGGCATACCTTGTACTTTAAAGACTCATTCATAGCTACATACTATCACCCTTGCGCTTTTGGGTCAACATACTTTGCCACACACCAGCACTTCCGTAATAACATACAAGAAGGGCAAGGGACAGAGGGCTGATAAAGGTTTTTAGTGACAAGCCATAATCGCAGAGCACCAAAAGAAGCAAAGAGGAGGTCG
>PLXX01000153.1 GCA_003153275.1 Nitrospiraceae bacterium
TTATCACTTTGGCATAGGTAAGTTTTGGCTGCAGCTTATCTTCATCAGGCTTTTTCCACATATAGGAGACATATCCCTCCCCGTTTTCCCTGCAGGCTTTCACGATTTCTTTCAGGATATATATGCCGTTGGGGTCCTTAAGGTCGCTCTGGTCTTTGCCTTCAAGGTTGGGGTCCACATGCGATATCATAAAATTATTGAAATCGTTTATCCAGAAGTAGCCGCTTTTCCCGTATCTCATTTTTTTGATGTCCTGCATGGCCTGCTTCTGGGATAAATCTTCTATGGACTTTATGGCCAGCTCCACATAGTTTTTTATTGCTGCCCGTCTCTCGCCCAGAAGCGCTGTCTGATAAACCTTTACGCTGTCCCTCCCGCTTGATATGATCGAGTTTGCCGCGATATAAACGGCAAGGGAAAAGGCGGCGATAACCGGTATGATGGTGAAGATCAATATCTGTTTCTTAAGTGACTGGCGCATTATTTACCTCCGGATGTTGTTTATTTTCAAGCAGCGTGAGATCTGCAAGAAAGATCATTTCATCATTTTTTATAAATGCACCCCGGATAATCTTCAGCCTCCCGGTCGCTTCTATAAGGGGCGGAATGAGTTGTATCGTGTCGATAGTTACAAACGCAATTTCGTCAAGCCGGTCAACGACGATACCTGATGCAGCACGGTCATCTTTTACAAGAAGGACCATACCATTTTTTGTCCCGCCTTCATGAGTAAAGGGAGTGCCATAGACATTCATGAGTTGTGTCTGTATCTCAATGGCTTGTTCCAGATCAGTTATCCCGACTATCTGTTCCGTACCGACAGCCATTTTCACGCCCTCGGATGAAAAAATGAGTACAGACAGTCCTTCCTGGCAATTTGTCGTTTCAGGAGCTATCATCCCCTGATCCTCTCAAGTATCTGTCCTATAGCGAGGACTGTCACATTTTTGCCTTTGAACATGGTTTCTCCGGTTACAAATTCCTTTGTGGTCGAATCCAGCATTGACGAAGAAGGTTTTATGGAGCTGACAGGCACATCTGCAACATCCGTAACGGATTCAAGAATTATACCGGACCGGATACCCCCTTTTTCAGCTATCGCGATCCTGCCGCACTGCGTTCTTTGACACGCGGGTAACGACAGGAAGTAGTTGACGTCGATGACGGACTCTATATCTCCCCTCAGATTTATCAACCCGAGAATAAAGTCAGGCGTGCCCGGTACAAAAAAGATATTCACCATGGGCAGAATCTCCTTTATATCTGAACCGTAAAAGGCATAGAATTCCCCGGAAAACGAAAAGATCACGAGCTTTACTTTTTCTTCTTCGACATCTATAATCCTGGCCGCTCTCCCATGCTTCTTTAACTCATCGAATATTAAGGCACTCTTGTTGTTGCCGGTTTCACTCGCCATTTTGTCACCTACCGTTCAATCGCAATAGAGGCATATTCCAGCTGTTAATTCTAAGGAAAAATGATGACCAATACATAACGCGCAGCTTAGAACTGTATCTGGCAGCTTTTGACCCCGTTTCCCTGATCTTTCATCCAAACCAGGACTTTTTTATTCCTGGCACACCAGTCACGCATGTCCTTCTCGAATGTGGGACAGTCTGCGGAAATCTCAACCACATCACCCTTCGGTATTTTATAGGCCAGCGTTGTCAGTTTCAGCGTGGGTTGAGGGCATTTTAAACCTTTGAAATCCAATACCTGCGTTGCCATATTAAGCCTCCCGATACTTTATTACAGGACCAAGGTCTCTGATCCTGTTCACCATTTCCTCTATTACCTCGACAAATTTGTCAGCCTCGCCTGCAGATACGCAATCGAACCTGCAGCGTTTTTCCTCAATGCCGAACTGCGTTAAAAGTCCAAGAAGCATTTGATACCGCTGCATCGCCCTGTAATTGCCCTCTTTATAATGACAGTCTCCGGGATGGCAGGCAAGAATAATAACACCGTCGGCCCCTTTTTCAAACGCCTTCATTATAAACTGGGGATCGATCCGGCCGCTGCACATGACTTTTATTATATCGACATTCGGCGAATAGGTCATCTGCGCTGTACCTGCCTTGTCAGCCCCTGCATATGAACACCAGTTGCAGAGGAATCCGACTATCCTGGGTTCAAACGCGGTGTCCCTGTTTTTGTTCATGACAAAATCCCCTCTATCTCAGCGAAGATTTCTTCTGTCGTAAAGTGATTGGCCTTAATTGCTCCGGACGGGCATGCTGCTGCGCATGTCCCGCATCCCTGACATAAAATATCATTGATCTTTGCGACTTTTTCATCGGCAATAAACGTTATAGCCTTGTAAGGACAACCCGGGACGCACACTCTGCAACCAGAGCACGCCTTGGGCTCCACAACAGCGTGGACGGGGCTTATATCGAGCTTCCTTCCGGGAACAAGTCCTGAAAGGATGTAGCCGGCCGCTGCCATGCCCTGGCTCATCGCCTTCTGAATGTCCATAGGAGACTGGCATGTGCCTGCGATGAAAACCCCCCGTATCTTGCTCTGGACCGAGTCCATCCTTGCATGCATCTCTTCAAAAAATCCCAGCTTGTCCATTGAGATCTCAAGGAGGGATCCGATCCCGGGATTGCCTGACAAGGGAATGACTGCCGGACACAGCACAATCATGTCAGCGGAGAAACAGCCCTTGTGTCCGGATATATCCGTGTAACTGATTATTTTCCTGCCGTCCTCTGCCCCGACTGCCAGTTCACTGATGTCACGGTACCGTATGAAAGTGGAATTGGGATTATGCGCTGCATTTTGGTACAGGGTGAATGCCTCTTTGCCGGGGACTGAAAATTCCTTATAGAAATGATATATCTTCGTTCCGGGCAGTTTCTTTGTGATAAGACGGTTGAATTTAAAGGCATATTGACAGCAGATGCCCGAGCAATATTCCTTGTGGTTTGTATCGAGGCTTCCAACACAATGGATAATGGCCACTGCGGCAGGGGAATCGCCATTGGACATCCTTATCTCGCCTTCAGTCGGTCCGTTTGAGGCAAGTATTCTCTCAAACTCAGGGCCCGTAAAAACATCCTTGAACTTGTCATATCCCAGGTTCGGGAGATCGCCGCAATCATAGACGCTGCTTCCGATCGCAACAATAACTGCGCCGGCCGTTTTCTCGAAAAACTTTTCGCAGTCATCAAAAATTATGGTGTCGTCCACCGGACAGGCGTCTTTACAGAGAGTGCAGTCTTCGTTTGTTGCCCTCAGGCAGGTAAGATTATCTATTAACGGGGCATTCGGCAGGGCCCCTGGAAAAGGGAAAAATATCGCCTTTCTTTTGCTCATTCCACTGTTGAACTCGTTTTCCGCTGAAACAGGGCACACTGCAATGCATTCAGCACATCCGATGCATTTATTCATCTCTACATATCTCGGCTGCTGTCTGATTCGCGCAGTGAAATTCCCATACGAACCAACAACGCCAACCACCTCGGAAAGGGTCAGGATTTCTATATTTCCCGAGTGTTCTCCATGCATCACACCCGCAAGAAGGGGTTCGAGCATGCACGGTCCGCACTCCATGTCCGGAAAGAGTTCTTCATACCGCACCGGCAGACCGCCGATTACAGGGGCCTTCTCTACAAGAGTGACCTTTCTCCCTGCCGCAGCAATGCCTATGGCCGCTTTAAGGCCTGCCGGTCCCGCACCGATGATCAGGACATCCGGGCAGATATCGATCTCCCTTTTTTCAAGCGGAACATGAAGGGCAACCCTTTTTATTGCTGCGATGACAAGTCTGGCGGCCTTTGCGGCTGCCTCAGCACTGTCTTCCGTCACCCAGGCTACCTGTTCCCTTACATTAACCATCTGCATCAGATAGGGATTGA
>PLXX01000010.1 GCA_003153275.1 Nitrospiraceae bacterium
CACCCTGAACTCCCTGCAGATTACCGGCATCTCGGACAGCCGGTGCTAATCCCGGGGGACATGGGAAGGGCCTCCTATATTCTGCTGGGAACCGAAAAGGCTATGATGGAAACATTCGGGTCGACCTGTCACGGCGCAGGCCGCGTGATGTCCCGTCATCAGGCAACACGCAAGGCAAAAGGGAGGGCAGTCTGGCGTGAACTTGAAGACAGGGGGATTATCGTCAGGTCAGCAAGTCGCGATACCCTAGCAGAAGAAATGAGTGAGGCTTATAAGGATGTATCTCATGTGGTCGATGTGGTGCACCGGGCAGGCATCTCAACAAAGGTTGCCCGGCTGAGGCCTATGGGCGTCATCAAGGGATAGCGCAGGAGAGAATGACACTAAGGATCGGCCGCATAGCCTACACCAACCTGTTCCCGATATTTTATGCTCTCGAGAATGAGGCAGATTGCTCATCCTATGAATTTATTGACGGGGTCCCCTCTGATCTTAATCGCAGGCTGCACAACGGCGACATTGACATCAGCCCTTCATCGTCTATCGAATATCTGAAACACCGTGATCAGTACACCCTTGTAACCGGTCACTCAATAAGTTCATTCGGCAGAGTGGGAAGTGTTCTGCTCTTCAGTAAAAGACCGATCGAAGCGCTTGACGGAATGACAATCCTTACGTCTTCACAGTCAGAAACGTCAGTTGCTTTGCTTGCAATTATCCTGAGAAAATTCCTTGGAATCACCTGCTTTCTCAAATCGACCAGAGAGCCTCTGGATGAGGTATTGAGGTCGCACGATGCCTGCCTAATAATAGGCGATGATGCCATCAAAGAGGCCCTCCGGCGGCCTGAGCTGCTCATGTATGACCTTGGTGACCTCTGGTACCGGCATACTGGCATGCCAATGGTTTTTGCGTTATGGATTATGAGAAACAGCAGCTTGGAACATAAGCCGAACCTGCTCAGACAGTTCATGCTGGACCTGGACCAGAGCAAGAAATCCGCATTGGGGAATTATGCGAAAATCGCCAAACATTCCTGGCTCAAGCAGGTCATCTCTCCTGCCGAAATCGTTTCTTACTGGGAGGGGATTTCGTACGATCTCGGAGAGGAGCACCGGAAGGGGCTCGAACTCTTCAGTCGCTACGCAGAAGAACTGGGGTTGATTCATGACTGACCATTCCCTGATAAGCATATTCAATCCCTAAAAAAGGACTCATTTTCTCAAATAAGAAATCCCCCTCTCCCTGCTTCTGACTATGCTTCGTTTTTCCCTGGCATGAATAATGCTATCTTGCTTATAATAGCAGCTGATGACAATTGAGCTATTATAATCAACATTGAAAGGAGGTGAATCAAATGAAAAAGTTTATCGCTATTGTACTCTCACTTATCTTTGTTTTCGCCGTTACATCGGTAACCTTTGCAGCTGAGAAGGCAGCAACTTCTGCAAAGAAGGCCAAGACTGTTCAGGCTACTGGTGAGGTTACCGCTATCGATGCAACGGCAAACACCATAACTCTGAAGTCAAAGAAGGGTGATGTGACCGTTGCATCCGACGACAAGACCAAGGTTCTCCCTGCGGACAAGAAGATCGCTGACGTTAAGGTCGGTGACAAGGTCAAGGTAATATACACAGAGGCAGAAGGCAAGAACACCGCGAAGAGCGTAACGATCATGCCGGCCGCCAAGAAGGCTGAGAAGAAGGAGGCAGCTCCTGCAGCCGTGAAGAAGGAGGCAGCACCTGCACCGGCAGCAGCCCCTGCCAAAAAATCAGCCGGTTACTAATTTCTTTCTTGCAATACCTCACCGGGACGGGCAATCCGTCCAGGTGAGGTATTGTAGTCTTTAGTTGACCTGCCTGCCTGCTGATAAGATAGAATAGCGTATGCGTTTTGACCGCACCATCATCAAAGACTATTTTCTGAGGCTCTCACTCAACAAAAAGCTGACGCTCATGATGTTTTTCCTCAGCATGACCCTAATGTCGACTTACGTATTCCTCTATACCCAGACTGAGAAAGCGATGTTTGACGAATTTGAAAAGCAGACAGCTGATCTCTCAAAAGCTATCCAGGTCGGGGTTGAGGAGGTGACGAGCAGCGGTGCCACCGATGAAAAGCGTCTCCAGAACTACCTCAACAAGCTAAACACCAAAGGGGTAAAGGAACTCTCGATTATCAGCAATACCGACAAAATCATATCGAGCAGCAATCCCAAAAACATAGGCAAATGGATCAGCACCAAGAAGAAAGAGCTTATATTCAAGGCAGAACTCGGCGAACCCGTGACAGGTGAAGGCCACGCATACAATGTCATTATCCCGGTCGTTGCCGGTGCAAAACATTACGGCTACATTCATCTAACCATCAATACCGAGGACTTTTCTACCTTTATGCAGAAGCGCCTGCTCCAACGTGTTATCGCAGCGCTTTTTGTTTTTGGCATAGGGATGATCTTTATCATCTACCTTGCCGGCAGGTATACCAAGCCGATTGAGCAGGTGGTTGAGGCTGCCAGAAAAGTTGCCGGGGGAGACCTAGACCAGGAGTTAAAGACCGCACGAAAGGACGAGATCGGGGAGTTGACGCAGAGCTTTAATTTCATGGTCCGGAAGCTTCGGGAAGAACGCGACCTTGAAGAGCGGCTTAGAAAAGCAGAACACCTTGCCGGAGTCGGACAATTTTCCCGCAGTATAGCCCACGAAATCAGGAACCCGCTCAATTTCATCAGCCTGTCGATTGACCACATACAGGAGAAGTATAAGCCATGCAGTGAGGGAAGCAGCGAGACCTTTGATTCCCTTTTTCTGAATATCAAGAAGGAGATCAAGCGTGTCAGCAAGTTTGCCGAGAGCTTTCTCGAATACAGCAAGCCGCTCGAACTCACCCTGGTGATGACCGACTTCGGCGGACTCATCGAAGACATTCTGAGTCTCGTCATGGCTAAGGCGCGGAAGGAGGGGATCGAGATCGTCAAGGATTTTGAGACACTCCCTGAACTCAGTATAGACCCCGAATTCATCAAGACCTGTCTGTACAACGTCATCCTCAATGCGTTCCAGGCAATGCCGGACGGCGGAACGCTGACGCTCAGAACGCGCTTGTCCGAGAGCCTTTTCTCTTTTTCTGTCGAGGATACCGGCACCGGCATATCCGGCGATTTCATAGGAAGAATCTTTGATCCTTTCTTCACGACCAAGGTCAAGGGCCTTGGGCTGGGACTTGCCATTACAAAAAGAGTTATCGAGGAGCACAACGGAAGTGTTGAAATCACGAGCCTTCAGGGAAAAGGAAGCACAGTCACTTTGCACCTGCCTGTGAATAAGGAGAACTAAATGGCGGTAATTCTCGTTGTTGATGATGAACCCCTTCAGAGGGATATCCTGAAAACAATTCTGGATGGCGAAGGATATGAGACCCACACAGCTGCATCGGGCGAAGAGGCGCTGACAACCATAACCAAATTCCACCCCGACGTCATCCTGACGGACCTGAAGATGGAGGGAATGGACGGGATCCAACTTATCGAGGCGGTTCCAAGGGAGCCGTTCGACCCGTCGATGATCATCATGACCGCCCACGGCACCATATCCTCGGCGGTCGATGCGATCAAGAAAGGGGCCTTTGATTATCTCACCAAGCCTCTGGACAAGGATTCCATGCTGATGACCGTCAGGCGCGCGGTGGAGCGCGCAGAACTCCTCAGGGAAAACCTCCAGCTCCACAAGGAACTGTACGATCGTTTCAGAATCGAGGGCATCGTCGGAACATCGCCGGGCATGAAAGAAGCAGTCGAAATACTGAAGAAGGTCTCGACCAGCTCTGCCACCGTCCTGATCCGGGGTGAAAGCGGGACCGGCAAAGAGCTTGTCGCGCGGGCAATTCATTACAACAGCCCGAGAAGGA
>PLXX01000087.1 GCA_003153275.1 Nitrospiraceae bacterium
CCCCTTATGAAATAAAGAAATAAACCGATAAAAAGTTCGAACAGATGCCTGTTACACAAATAATTTTCCTCGCCTGATATGAAATGATTCGATTCAGGCAGTCTTCTGCGATCTGGGCATGGTCTGATTATTACCCGAATTATTCCAGAGCCAAGCCCTCGCGTTGCAAAGCTCAAATGCACTTGTTTACAATACGTCACAGACCATACCTCAATTGCTGGTGGAGGAAACGTGAGCAGGGAATTTGTTGTTTTTATCATGATGAACAACCACTTACACGACATTGCAACTGCAATGGTGATGGCAAGCGGGGTCATACTCTGGCTTATTAATAAGCAGCTGCGGGTCTCTGAAATCTCCCCTATTTCCAGCTTCTCTTCTGCAAGGTTATTTATGCTCGACATCAGCCAAGTCATATCAAAAATCGTTTTTTTCTCCCTGATCTGGATCAGCATCAGCGCAATCCCGCGTATTCTGTCATTTACACGAATCGAATGGCCTCCTGCAGTCAGTAATAATCATATTTCCGGGCTGATCGCCAAACATGTTTTAACCTATATTGTCACCGTCACCGGGGCGATCCTCTGGATCTCAATAAACCGGAGATTAAAAAACGGGCGCACATTTCATCAAACGTTTGGGACCCAAACTCCTGGGCATCATGCCCCGGAACCGGGTCCTTAGTCTCAAGACCACGTATATGACCGCATTCTCTTCTGACCTTCTCGAGTTCAACCGCCTGCTCGGCATTATCGCTGCAGCAGCAAACAGCGACGTATCGAGAACTTCTGTACAATCGGTCACGCCCCTGCAGAAGAGGGAGGAAATACTTCAACGGCAGCAACAGGTCCATGAGATCATGCGGATGTCTGCCGACGGAAAACCGCTGAGCCTGTCGGCATTCCAGGATATAACACCTCTCATCGCAAAGACGAGGCCCCATAACTCGGTGCTGGATGCCAAGGAGCTCGCCGCTTTCATTCCCGTCCTCTCAATAGCAAAAGTGCTTTCCGGACAGATCAGCACCACAGCTAACATCCCGGCACTAACTCAACTTGCCGGCAACCTGACCGGATGCCCGGAGCTGCTAAAGGTGCTCAGAAAATCGGTCAACACCGAAGGCGACATGCTCGACACTGCTTCTCTGCTTCTGGCTGAAATCAGGGACAAGATCAGAAAGCTCGAAGCCCGGATCCGGAAAAGGCTTGAAGAGATGGTGAGGGACAAAAATATTGAGATCTTTCTCCAAGACGATTTCATCACAAAACGGTCCGGCAGGTGGGTCATCCCGGTCAGGATGGATTCAAAGGGCCAGGTTTCCGGGGTGGTGCATGATGTCTCAAACTCCGGCGAAACTGCCTTCATCGAGCCACTGGAGATCATCAATAGCACCAATGAGTTTGAAAACCTGGTTGCCGAACAGAAGACAGAAGAGATACGCATCCTAAGGACGCTGACCTCTGGTATCAGACACTCGGCTGACCTTATTGCATCCGAGTTTATTACAATCGTCCGGCTCGACATGCTTCACTGCATTGCGTTCTTTGCTGAACAGCACAGGATGGCAATACCGGTCATCAGTGGCCCAAGTGAAATCCATATTGTCAGGGCGCGTCATCCTCTCCTCTTTGCCGCATTGAAAAAGGCCGGACGTGAAGACAGCCTCGTCCCCCTTGACGTCAGCCTGGGCAATGGCAATACCGTCATGGTTGTCACCGGATCAAACGCCGGAGGCAAGACAATCGCGATCAAGACGGTCGGGCTTCTTCTGCTGATGGCCCTGTCCGGCATGCCGGTACCTGCTGATGAATCCTCACGATTTCCCCTTGTCCGGAACCTGTTAGTTGATATCGGGGATGATCAGTCGATAGAAAACAGCCTTTCAACCTTTTCAGCACATATAGAGAATATCTCGCGGATCCTTGAGAGTGCAGGGCCCGACTCACTCGTTCTGATCGATGAACTCGGCACCGGCACTGATCCCGAAGAAGGCGGGGCGCTTGCCTGCGCCGTATTGAAAGAGCTGCACGCCGGCGGGGCACTCGTTTTTGCAACCACACATCTTGCAGACATAAAGGGATTCGTACATCGGACAGAGGGTATGCTGAACGCCTCGATGGAGTTCGACCAAAAGACGCTGATGCCGCTTTACCGGCTCAGAAAGGGGGAACCGGGCCAGTCGCACGCACTTGATACAGCCCGCCGCTACGGACTGCCCGACCGCATCGTCGCCTCTGCGAAATCATTGCTCGGCAGCAATAAGGTCGAGTTCGACGCTATGGTCGCTGATCTGAATCTCAAGCGGCAGATGCATGAAGAGGCGGCAGAAGGCCTCCTGAAGCAGCAGCAGGAACTCAGNNGAGGCTTATCAAAAGGCATCCGATATCGTATCAGAGACAAAAAGGCAGATGCACGACCTGCTCGATGAGATGAAGAAGAAAGATAAAGAAGAGATCAAAAGGGGTCTCAAGCATGTCCAGGCACGACAGAAGGAGTTGATCTCTATGCAGGAAGAGTTCACGACGTCGGGCACCGGAGTCCCCTTGATTGGGAAGATAAAAGAAGGCGACACAGTGCATGTCAAATCGATGGACAGGGACGCGACCGTCATTCAGGTGAACAGGGGGCAGGGACGGATCAAGGTACAGGCAGGAGGCATAGAGATAGAGCTGCCGGTATCGGCACTGGCTCCTGCGGGAAGACCTGCCGGTAAAGTGACCGGGGGTACGGTCACAGTGCCTTCGGCCGGGGACTCCCCGGTTTCCAGGATCAACCTTGTCGGAGTGAGGGTTGATGATGCACTCATCAAGCTTGAACCTTTTCTGAATCATGCCACACTGAGCGGGATCGGAGAAGTGACAATCATACACGGCTTCGGCACAGGCGTCCTCGGACGTGCAGTCCGGGAACATCTGAAAGGCCACCCGCTTATACAAAAGTTCAGGCTGGGAGAACAGTCGGAGGGCGGAGCCGGGGTAACCGTGGCAACACTGAGATGATAAGCAGATAGTTCCCTGTTCTGAAGATCGACTGAACAGTGAAACTGAGCATTGCCGTCGCTGCCAGATTCAGTCGATATGCTAAACTACATTATAATCGTGAACCGCGCTATCTTACGAAATACCTTGGCTTTCCTTATTACAGCAGTCTGGCTGGTTATGATGTTTCTTCTCCTCGACAGACACTATTTTCCATCGTTTGGGCTTCCATCGCTGGGGCGTTCGTCCTGTGGGAGCAATTCAACGTTTCCGCCACTCAGCATATCCGCGATTACTCCTGGTGAGGACTGGATGGGCGTCTACTTCAAAGGAGATCGAATAGGCTCGCTGCACAGGGTCCTTCAGAAGGAGGAAAGTGGTTACCGTCTGGCCGAAACTATGCATTTGTTGCTCACCATCATGGATTATAAAAAAGAGGTCGATACGGTAACAAATGCAGAGATGAACAGTAATCTCGGACTTAAGTCATTTAACTTTACACTCAGGGCGGATGCCCCCTTTCATGTCAGCGGAAAGGTAGACGGAAGCAAGCTTACCGTAACCATTGAGGCACTCGGCAGGAAATCCGAATCCTCACTTACTCTGGCTGAACGGCCCTCTTTTAATATACCCATGGCAGCAAAACTGCTGAGTAACAATATCAGGCCTGGGCTGAAAAGAACTGCGACTATCTTTGACCCCTCCTCGATGAAACAGCAGAGGATCGAACTTGAGGTAATCGGCGATGAAATAATCGAGGCAATGGGACAATCACGTAAAGCACATAAGATTAAAGGGTCACTCATGTCCTCTGACTTTTTCGTTTGGATCTCTGACAGCGGTGAGGTCCTCAGGGAGGAGAGCCCCCTCGGCTTCGTGCTGATAAAGGAGACGGCAGACGACTCAAGAAAGATACAATCCTCCCGTGATATGGCTGTACAGTCAGCTGTGCCATTTCATATGAAACTTCCCGACGTGGTCTCGTATCTCAAGGTGCGCATCTCAGGCACGGATATCAGGCAGCTCGATCTCGATGGAGGGAGACAGCATTTTACAGGAGATATACTTGAAGTCAGGAGGGAGGACATTTCTTCAGTCAGCAGGAAACAGGAGGGTATGGTATCCGATGAATATCTGAAGGATACTTTTTTCATAGCCTCCCGCAGCGCTAAAATCATTGCCCTGGCGAAGGATATCGTGAAGGATAAAAAAGACCCTCTGAAGAAAGCAAGGCTTATAAATGAATGGGTATTCAGGAATATCGAAAAAGTTCCGGCCGTCACCTTGCCTGTGGCGGATGAGGTTCTGGATAAAAGAAGAGGCGATTGCAACGAGCATACGACACTTTTTACTGCACTTGCACGTGCGGCAGGCGTACCGGCAAGGATGGCGCTCGGGCTTGTTTACGCTTCCGGCAGCTTCTACTATCACGCGTGGCCCGAGATTTATGCCGGGCGATGGATAGCGGTCGACCCTACACTCGGGCAGTTTCCCGCGGATGCGTCGCATATTAGGCTGATAACAGGAGATATAGACAAACAGGGCAGGTTGATGGCTCTGCTCGGAAAGATCAAGCTGGAAGGGATTGAGTACCAGTGAGACTCGCACTGAATACTTTTTTGCAATGCCCTCAACCTGATATTAATATACATACACTATGATCATCCTCGAAAATGTGAGCAAGTCCTTCGGAAATATGGACGCCGCAAGGAATATCTCCCTCACTGTTGCAAGCGGCGAGATATTCGGACTGGTCGGTCCAAATGGCGCCGGCAAGACGACCACGATACGCATGATGACCGGGCTTATCAGACCTGACAGCGGACGTATATGTTTCGGAGAATATGACATCGTCCGGGACCCGATTAGGGCAAAAGCCTCGTTCGGTTATGTGCCTGACAGGTCGTTTCTCTATGAAAAACTGACTGCCAGGGAATTTCTGTACTTTGTCGCTTCACTATATGGAATGAAGAAAAAAGAGGCTGCAGAGAGAGGCGAAAACCTGCTCGATCTGTTCGGGATAAGCGATGCAGCGGATGAGCTGATCGAAGGCTTTTCGCAGGGCATGAGGCAGCGGCTCCTCTTCGCCTCTGCCCTTGTTCACGACCCGGAGGCGCTGATCATCGACGAGCCTTTTATCGGCCTGGACCCCTTCGGTGTGAGGACGCTGATCAACGTTCTGAAGGGATTGAGCGAAAAGGGGACCGGGATATTCCTCGCAACCCACAGCCTTCGTATTGCCGAGGAAGTCTGCCACAGGGTAGGTCTCATAAAAAAAGGTGCATTGCTTACGATCAAGGACAGGGACGAACTACAGGGGATAGAGGGCGGGCTCGAAGGCTTCTTTTTCGGGATGAAATAAGCAATGTATCTTCGCCTGCTCATTTTGCCCAGAGTACTTTCGCTCCGGAACTCTGTTACCGCTGGAACTGCGCTGCGGAAACTGCCCATCCTCGTGATAGGAGCTTCGTTCTGGTGGCTGTTGTACCTGGGAACAATCCATCTTCTGACTTTTGTCAGGAATATGGGTATTCCCGGGGAGATCTTATCCGAAAAACTGTTTTCAGTGATCTTTTCCGGCCTGTTTGGCTTCCTGCTGCTCAGTTCTGTAATCACAGCACTGTCGTCTTATTACCTTGCAAAAGACATCCCCTTTTTTCTTTCCAGGCCTGTAGAAATTATGGATCTTCAATGGCTGAAGATGATCGATACCATACTCAACTCCTCATGGATGGTCATTTCGTTCGTTCCCCCGGTATTTATTGCGTATGGTATAAGTTATGACGCATCAATGTTCTTCTATGTATTGCTTATGTCCGGAATGCTGTTGTTCATCTTTATCGCGGCAGGCATCGGAATCTCCGTCTCTCACCTGCTAACCAGCATCTTCCCGGCTAAACGATCACGGCACATGTTCCTCGGTATTGGCCTCATACTTTTTATCGTTCTCTATTTTTTACTCAAATCCGTCATCCCAGCTGCCCCAGGGACTCCGGAGGAAATATTGGACTCTTTCCTGAAATTCAGGGCCGACTCCCCCCTACTTCCCGGCTTTTGGTTGAAGTCAGCAATATTCCCGGTCCTGAAAGGGGCCCATTCTGACATGTTTTATTTCCTGCTGCTCTTGAGCAACAGCGCCTTTTTCCTTTTGCTGGCATCAAGAATCGGATCAGGACTGTATCTGGGCAATCTCGAAAGACTTCACCCTGCCTCCGCCGCCACAGGGAGATCCATACTGAGCCGCTGGTATCCGGGACGAGCTGCCGCCCTTCTTTATAAGGATATGAACATTTTTTTTCGCGACGCGGGTCAGTGGTCCCAGCTCTTCATCATAGCTGCCCTGGTATGGATATACCTCAACAGCTTCAGGACAATTCCCATAGGGGCGCTCCAGGGAATTTCCCCGAATATTACCGAGATCATGCTTCTGCTGAATATGCTTATGGCAGGGCTTGTGCTTACGGCAGTATCCGCGCGTTTTTTGTTCCCGATGGTGAGCCTTGAAGGGGAGGCATTCTGGACCATACGAACAGCCCCGGTGCAGATGGAGAAATTTCTTAGAACCAAGCTGCTCTACGGCTCCATCCCAGTAACTATTGTTATTACATTGCTTGTTTATTGGGCTGATGCGCACCTCTGCCTGCTCTGGCAGATGATGCTGATATCAACTGCCACTATCGTCATGCTCTGCATTTCCACCAACGGTCTCGGGATAGGCATGGGCGCAATATATCCCAGATTCAAATACGAAAATATTGCCTCCGTTTCTGTCAGCGGAGGAAGCCTGTTTTTTATGATCATTGCCTTCGGCCTTGTGACTGCAACTCTCGCACTGGAGGCATGGGTGTATTACATCCTGTATATCGGACAGGCAACAGCAATGGCACGGGTAATAACAGTTCTCGCAGGGACAGCATCCATCCTGCTTATAAACACTGCCGCCTTTTATCTGCCGATGAAGATCGGAGCAAGAAGGTTGACCGCCCTTTCCTCTTGAGAGTCCTGACCCCATAATCCGGATCGTTCTTTTCATTGACATTCTCCCCGTCCTGAAGGGCAAGGATTCACCGGGAAGAAGCTCACGCCGCGTCCTCACGGGTTCCTGCTTCATCGAGGGGGTTTACTGCACCCACCTCTCCACAGGCTAACACCGCATATCCTGCCGCTAAGATATACCGTGCCCCCACATGATCAGCATTGGCCATATAGTGGCATCTGATACACTTGAAACCTGATTGTGTTTTCCGATTGTTTTGTGGACATACCCACACTGCGGACATGCCTGAAACGTATAGTGCGGAGGGACAACTACGACAGGCAAGTCTGCTTCTAATCGAGTCTGTCTTTCTGCAGGGCAAGGGCTTTGTTCCAGACATACCGGCTGCAGCCTGCTGCCTGCCGTAACTTTAGCTCGTGGCTGGGCTTGGTCTTTAGGCGGTATTTGTATGCCTTGCGTATCAGCATGGGTTTTATCTTATGCTTGGATTATGGGAATATCAACGCCAACAAGGACCGGCAGACGCTGTGTATTTGCCCTGCACGTGCACCTGGGGTTCGTCACAAAATATAGACGGTGTGCTTTAAGTGATCGGATGCTAAAAGATATGGAAGAGATCTTTCAGAGCGTCTGTAGAGACTTTGAAGTAGAGCTTGTCGAATTTGATGGTGAGAAGGACCACGTGCATCTATTGTTTAATTATCCTCCAAAAGTCTGCGTCTCGAAATTGGTCAATAGCCTCAAAGGTGTATCGTCAAGGTTGCTCAGAAAGCACCATCCCGAACTCCACCAATACTACTGGAAAGGAATGCTCTGGTCACCCAGCTATTTCGCCGGATCTTGTGGTCGTGCCCCGGTCTCCATCATCCGCCAATTCATAGAACAACAAGACACTCCGGACTAACGCCTGATTTCCCCGCCCTGAACAACGGGGTGTTATGGCGCGTTCCGGGTAAATAATGAAATTGAAGGGTCAAACATCAGGATCCGTGATACAATTGAATTATGTAATTCACGGAGGTGGGAACATGCTTTCAGAGATACCGGTTAATTTGGCAAAGCTGAGCAAGAAGGAACTGGACAAAGAAATACTACGACTTGGGATGATCGCTGAACTCGATGCGGTCAATCTCTATGAGCAACTTGCAGCGATGACCTCAAACAGCAGCATCAAGGCAGTTCTGCTCGACATCTCAAAAGAAGAAAAAACCCACGTTGGAGAATTCCAGGCAATGCTGCTGAAGCTCGATAAGGAGCAGGAGAAGGAACTTGCTAAAGGGAAAAAGGAAGTTGACGAGCTTATAGGATAACAGAATGGGGATGGCTTGCCATCCCCATTCTCTATTTCAATCTCCCTCGAACTCAGCCTGAAAATACGCCTTATAACCCTTATCAGCCAGTTTCTTCGCACCGCCGACATCCGGCAGGTTCACGATAAAGGCCATCTCGGATATGACGCCGCCAAGCTTTTCTATGAGCGCAGCTGCAGCCAACGCCGTTCCACCTGTTGCAAGCAGGTCATCTACCAGCAGCACTTTCATACCTTTGAAGATCGCATCCTTATGGATCTCGATGGTGTCTGTTCCGTATTCAAGTGCGTATTCATGACTGATCGTCTCTGCTGGAAGCTTCCCCTTCTTCCTGACCGGGACAAACCCTTTCCCGAGTGTATAGGAGAGCGCACCGCCGATAATGAAGCCGCGTGACTCTATCCCGACGATCGTATCGAAATCGATGTCACCCTTAATATATCGCTGCGTAAAATTATCAATAACCAGCCTGAAGCCGACCGGGTCTTTAATAAGCGTAGTGATGTCCCTGAACATGATCCCCTTCTTCGGGTGGTCGGGTATTGTCCTGATTCGTGATTTAATCGTCATAATAACCCTCCCTTAACCGCAGCACGTGCATTCGGTATTCGTTATCTTTGAGATAGAGGCCACAAGCAGCTTTTTCACATTCTCGGCATTCTTATGCATTATATCGAGGATCATCTCCCAGGTCACAGGCTTCTCACCCTCTTTCCAGCAGTCGTAGTCGGTGGACATTGCGATCGACTGGTAACAGATCCCGGCCTCACGGGCGAGCACCACCTCGGGGACCGTCGACATATTAACCACATCTGCGCCGAACATCCTGAACATGTACGATTCCGCTTTTGTGGAAAAACGTGGACCCTCTATCGTAATCACCGTCCCGCTGGCATGATGCCTGAGCCTGAGTTCCTTCGCGGATTTGGCAAGCAACGACCGGAGGTCTTTGCAGAATGGCTCGGCCATCGGCGTATGAACCACTTTTTTGTCATGAAACGTGAGGGGGCGGTGTCTGGTGAAATCAATAAACTGGTCGACAAAAACCAGGTCTCCCGGCTTTATCTTCTCTCTGAGCGAGCCGACCGCCGTTGTCGCCAGAATATGCGTGCAGCCTTCTTTCTTCAGGGCATGAATGTTTGCCCGGAAGTTGACACCCGTCGGATAGATCGAGTGCTTCTTACCGTGGCGCGAGAGTATGACAACGTCAACACTATCAATCTTCCCAATGGTGAGGCCCGACGACGGACTGCCATAGGGGGTCCTCACCTTTTTCTCTTTTTTGTTTTTCATCAGATTCGGGTCATCCAGTCCCGACCCGCCGATGATACCTATTTTAATTGCAGCCATATCTGATCCTTTAACAATGGATTTGCTTATCAAAATATATATTCATGCCTTTTTTGAGATCTCTGTCAGCCAGGCGATCCAGTCGGCGATGCCTTCGCCCGTCCGACAGGAGACCTCGAATATTTTCAGCTTGGGGTTGAGAGACAGTGCGTCTTTCTTTATTTTCGTCATATCGACATTGGTGTAGGGTGCAAGATCGACTTTGTTGATGACCAGTGCGGAAGACTCCTGGAACATCAGTGGATACTTCAACGGCTTGTCATGCCCTTCGGTAACACTCAAAAGCATCACCTTCATGTTCTCTCCGACCTTGAACTCTGCCGGGCAGACAAGGTTCCCGACATTCTCGATAAACAGGATATCGAGTGAGACAAGCGGCAGATCTCCGAGAACCTCATAGATCATATTGGCATCGAGATGACAGGCTCCGCCGGTATTGATCTGGACCACCGGTGCCCCAAACCGCTCGATACGTTCGGCGTCATCTGTCCCAGCAATGTCGCCCTCGACAACGCCGATCTTCAGGTCAGTCTTCTGAGAAATCGTTTGCGTCAGCGTCTGCTCCAGCAATGACGTTTTCCCTGCCCCCGGTCCGCTCATAAGATTGATAACAAAGACCCCGGCGTGGTCAAAAAGCCGCCTGTTTTCGACTGCAATCCTGTCATTCGCCTCAAGTATTTTGGTTACAACCTTTACCTTCATTCAGGAAACCTCCATGTCGATTATATCAAGCTCGCGGCCGGCAGTTATCGAAAACGATGCACTATTGCAGGACGGGCATTCAAGGATATATTCTGCTTCCGTGGTAAACACCGCGCTGCAATCGCGGCAACTCCCGGTCAGGGGAACTTCTTCGATTTCGAGCAGGGCAGTTTCTGCAATCGAATCACCTTTGATCGCACCGAACGCAAAAGCAAGGGCGTCCGGCATGATACCTGACGCCCTGCCTATTTTTATCCGGACGGCATCTATACGGGAATAGCCCTCTTTCCTGCACTGCGTAGTAATAATCTCGAGCAGATTCAGGGCTATCGAGACTTCATGCATCTAGACCCGGCTATGCCTTTGAAAGACGTTCTTTTTCCTTCTCAAACGCCTCTTTCCCTGCGTCAACAGCGGCCTTGAATATTGACTTCTTTGACTCGTACATCCCTTTGCCTTCGTCAACAAAATCAGAAACCGTATGCTTTGCCTGGTCAACAAAACCTGTTGCCTTTTCCTTTACCTCGTCTGCCATGACTGCGGTCTTGTCCTTGACTTCCCCGGCGAGTTCCTTGATCTTCTTCCTGGTCTCCTCACCTGACTGAGGCGCAAGCAACAGGGCAAGCCCCGCGCCGACAATGCCGCCGAGCAGAAATGACATAAGCACTGACCCTGAACTGAAACCTTCTTCTTCTTTCATCTTCTGTCTCCTCTCCTGAGTAAATTTGTTAGTACAAAGCCTAGTGCGGCCGCAACCCCGGTCCTCAGACTCATGACACTGATCAGCGCCGATGCACCGGCGCTGGTGACGATAGTATTCACGGCGCTCAACGATCTACCGATATCGCCTATCGCCCGCGAAAGAAGCTTAGCGTCCTCAGTCACCTGCTCAACATTCACGGTAACGCCGTTCAATGTCCGAAGGTTCTTCTGAAGTTCATCCAACGCCGGATTCAGATTCCTTTCGATCGTACACCTGAGTGCCTCAACAGTGCGTCTCAACTCAAGCAGCAACGGGATGAGATACGCAGCAATAGCCCCGAGAGCGACAGCGATAATAATCAGCCAAATATTGTTCATAGGTTCTGCCTCCTGGTAAAATTATATCACACAAGATACTAATCCACTTGAGAGTACCGAGTTCTCCGTC
>PLXX01000149.1 GCA_003153275.1 Nitrospiraceae bacterium
ATGTTCTTTCTCTCATTGAGCATGCTCAGAAATCATTTGATGAGAAGGAGGCCGAAAGCCTCCAGAAGAAGATCCTCGGAGACTCGTTCACGTTTGATGACCTTCGCGAACAGCTCAAGAAAATCCGGAGCATGGGATCGATTGAAAGCCTCCTCGGCATGATCCCCGGATTCAGCAAAGTAAAAAACCTTAAAGTTGATGAGAAGGAGTTTGTTAGGACCGAGGCGATAATCAATTCGATGACACGGCATGAGCGGGCAAACCACAACATTCTGAACGGAAGCAGACGCAAGAGAATTGCACAGGGAAGCGGCACGACCGTCGCCGACGTCAACCGGGTAATCAAGCAATATGTCGAGCTCAGGAAGATGCTCAAGATGTTTAAGGGAAGCAAGGGGAAGATGAAGATGCCGAATATCTTTGGATAGTTGTTTCCGACAGCCCTTTACTTAATAGGCTCGTATATATTAAAATTACAGATTACATTTTTCAGGAGGTGTTTGTTTGGTTAAGATTCGATTAACGAGGATGGGTACGCACAAAAGGCCATTCTACCGGATGATTGTCACTGATTCACGTACCCGGAGAGATGGGCCGTTTATTGAGATCCTCGGTACCTATGACCCCTTAAAAGAGCCGTCTGAGATCAAGATAGACCTTGATAAAGCCAGACACTGGATGGAACATGGCGCTCAGCCGTCTGATACTGCAAAAAGGCTGATGCTGCGGGCTGGTCTTTAATTCAGCCAGGTTCCCCGATACATTCAGAACTTATTTCTTTAGCACAGATTCTTCGTCCGTGGGGGGTGAAAGGCGAAATGAAGGCCTTGCCCCTCTCGAAACTTGTTGAGAGCCTCACCCCCGGACGTGATGTTGTTGTGACCGCTGACGACCGACATACCGCTCAAACCATCCGAACGATTAAGAAAATGCCGAAGGACCTTGTTATTTCTCTTGCAGGTATTGACGACATAGACAAAACCGCGGTTTTCCGGAATGCAATTATCTCTGTTGAAAGAAAACTGCTCCCCCCTCTTCCTGACGGCGAATATTTCGTCACTGATCTTCAGGGGCTGACCGTTAAAACGATTGCCGGGCGGGTTATCGGTGTTCTCGTTGAGGTATTTACGACAGGAAGCAGTGATATTTATATTGTCAGGGACGGACCACGCGAATATCTGATTCCTGCAGTAAAAGACGTTATAACGAAGATCGATCTCGAAGATAGGACCATGATAATCAGCCCGATGGAAGGTCTTCTTGATCTGCCATGAAAGATATGGCAGTAACAAGCAATATATCCTCAGCCAGGAAATTTAGCGTTGTAACCATCTTCCCCGACGTTGTCCGCGTATATCTCGGTGCAAGTATCATGAGGCGTGCGATAGCCAAAGGCCTGATCGGCGTTTCCGTTCATGATCTCCGCGATTATACACAGGACAAACATCGGACGGTAGATGACTATCCTTACGGAGGCGGTGTTGGCATGGTCATGAAGCCTGAGCCTTTTTTTCGCATTGCGGAACAGTTGTGGCCGGATCGCGACAGAAGAAGAATCATTCTGCTTTCTCCGAAAGGCCGGCTGTTTACCCAGCATGTTGCCGTTGAACTACTTCAGGACGATCGGGAGCTAGTTTTTTTCTGTGGTAGATATGAGGCGATCGATGAGCGGATCCATGACTACCTGGCGGACGATGAAATATCTATTGGAGATTTTGTAATAACTGGCGGAGAACTGCCATCTTTAGTTATAATAGATGCCGTTGCCAGGCTTCTTCCTGGTGTACTTGGTGATAGTCGTTCGGCAGAAGAAGACTCATTTTCATGCGGGCTTCTGGATTACCCGCATTATACGAGACCGGAAGTCATTGACGGCAGATCAGTCCCGGACGTGCTGCTTTCGGGCAACCACCGGGAGATTGACCGTTGGAGAAAAAAGCAGGCTCTGAAGGCCACGGGTACGCGGCGACCGGACCTGCTTGAGGCATACCGTCTGTCAACAGATGACAAAAAAATATTACGGGAAATAAAGGAGGAAGATTTATGAACCTACTGCATGCTGTCGAAGAGGGTTACAAAAGAGATCTTGGAAAATTTAATGTTGGCGATACGGTAAAGGTATATGTCAAGGTTGTCGAGGGCGACAAGGAAAGGATCCAGCCGTTCCAGGGCCTGGTCATAGCCAGAAAGGGTGGTGGAACGCGCGAAACTTTTATGGTACGGAAAGTCTCTTTCGGCATCGGCGTCGAGAGGATATTCCCTGTCTGTTCTCCGAATGTCGACCGGGTCGAGGTCATCAAGAGAGGGGATGTACGCAGGGCAAAACTCTATTACATCCGGGACAAAAAGGGTAAGGCTGCCAAAATCAAGGAGAAAGATATAACGGCACGATAGCTGTTCAGATAATCGGCAACAAAAAGAGGCAATGTCCTGTAGGACGTTGCCTCTTTTTGTTGCCGCGGGCTAACGGGTTTCCACAACATTGCATTGACTATTCAGCTGCATTATCGTATCCTCATGCATATGAAAACATTACCGTTTATCATTGAATGCGGCTGTGATGAGGCAGGCCGGGGAGCCGGTGCGGCAGAAGTCTTTGCCGCTGCCGTGATTCTCAACCCGGACCGCCCTATTCCGGGAATCGCCGATTCAAAAAAACTATCGGCAAAAAGACGTGCCATGCTCAGCGAAGAGATTCAGCAACATGCCCTAAGCTGGTGTATTGCTACTGCCAGCGCTGAAGAAATCGATACACTAAACGTGCTCCGGGCATCATTGCTTGCAATGAAACGTGCGGTTGAAGGTTTGTCAATCAGGCCTGACAGGGCATATGTGGACGGAAACCATGTACCGAAACTGCCCATCCCTGTTGAGGCAATTATAAATGGAGACGATAAAGTGCAGTCGATCAGCGCTGCGTCGATTCTTGCAAAAGTTGCCCGGGACACGGCAATGATGGAATATCATCTGCTGTACCCGATGTACGGATTTGACCTACATAAGGGATATCTGACCAGAGTGCATCTGGAGGCACTTGCCACACATGGCCCCTGCCCAATCCATCGCAAAACTTACGCCCCGGTTCGTGAGTTGCTTGAGAAGGTACCAAGAGTAGACTACAACCCGCCGCGCCTCCTATAGGAGGTGGCTATCTGCAACGACTATCTGCAACGATTTCTTTGACATTCACTACCTCTGGTGTTAGCATTTGATAATGGCTCACTTCTTACGATTATACATCAATCATTTGCCGCGAAAAACCAGACCTCCGCGGCAGGCCCTCTCAAATATGTTTGCTGACAGGCCGGCTCAAGAAATACATGCACTCATTTTTATACCATCCTGTGAAGTCTTTTTTTTCATCGTATTTAAACCATTTACTTTGTTTAAGAAAAAGGCGTGTCACGAACTTGATAAGCTTAGGGAAACGGAAGGAGAGAAAAGTGGTATTTCATTGCAAACTGAATTCAATACGTTATAAGCTTACTATAAAGATATGGGAGTTTTTGATTGTCAGTTTGCTTTTTGCTGTTTCGTTTTCTGATGCCCAGGACAGGATAGTCCTCAAAACTGCCAATGAATCGCCTAATTCACCTGACAATCTTGATGGAATATGCGGCATGATTGCAAAAGAATCATTCAGACGCATCGGAATGGATCGTCAGATTGTCCGCCTTCCATCTGAACGAGCTCTCCTCAAGGTCTACTGGGACGACGTTGCATCGTATATCAACAAGCATTCCGAAGTTCTATTCAGCCATGGGATGTGTCCTGATTGCGAAAAGAAGGCATATGAGGAATTGGGGAGATTAATTCAAGACAATGAGCGGAAGGATCCCACATAGGAGTTCATGAGGAAATAACATGATAAAATCTGGTATCAAACGAAAGAGCTGATCGAGGAAGGAATGGATTTCATCCTTGAACCCGTCTTGCCGAAAGACTTGTTGAAAAAAACAAGAGATGGCTTGACTGTTGAATCAGCGCATACGACAAAAGTGGAGGATAACCATTGCGAATATTGAACCTCGAAAATGACCAAAATAACACAAAACTGATACAGATTGCATTTAAAAGGGAGGGGCTGACGCGCGAGATGATTCGCGTTGATCAAGAGAAGGCTTTCGTTGCTGCGACAGACCAAGACGGCTATGACCTGCTTTTGGTTGACTATAAACTTCCTGCCTTTAACGGGTTGACGGCCCTAAAAATTGAATTGGAAAAATGTCCAGATTTTCCGCTTATTTTTTTCACGGGTATTATTGGGGAAGACATTGCGATTGAGGCGCTCAAGCATGGGGCCACCGATTATGTTCTGAAAGACAATCTATCGCGGTTGGTACCGGCAGTGAAAAGGGCCTTAGAGAAAGCGGAAGAAAAAAGAGAACACAAGCGGGCGGAGATGAAGAGAATCGAGCAGCTCGACGAGTTGCACCGCTGGCAGGATATCATGGTGGACCGAGAAGACCGAGTTCTGGAGCTCAAACATGAGGTTAATGAACTCTGTCTCGGTTTGGGCCAACCGATCCGGTATCGCAGTCAGGAAACAGGAGAAGGCGGTAAACCAGAAACCATGGGAAAAATTAGACCATGAAGAAAACACCTCCTCCATCCCGTCGTCGGACGGAACCTGCGGCAGAACACCCCAAAAAAAGGCCCACACTCACGCCCTCCCCATGTAACGCACCGTTTGTTGATCATCCCTTTCCCATCGTCGGCATTGGCGCTTCGGCCGGAGGACTTGAGGCTCTGGAACAGTTTCTGGGGCATGTGCCGCCAACCTGCGGCCTGGCTTTCGTTGTTGTACAACATCTGCACCCGACGCACAAAGGCATCTTGGTGGAGCTGCTCCAGCGCGCTACCTCCCTGACGGTTGTCCAGATCAAGGACCGAATGAAGGTAGAGCCGGGTCATGTCTACGTGATCCCGCCCGACAGGGATCTGTCCATGCTGCGAGGCGTGCTGCATCTGCTTGAACCGGCCGCGCCCCGCGGCCTGCGTCTTCCGATTGATTATTTTTTTCGCTCCCTGGCCGATGACCGGCAGGAGCACAGCATCGGCGTCATTCTCTCGGGTATGGGCTCCGATGGCACGCTGGGGCTGCGCGCCATCAAGGAGAAAGCCGGCGTGGTCTTTGTGCAGACCCCGGACTCGGCCAAGTTCGACGGCATGCCCCGCAGTGCTATTGACGCCGGGCTGGCCGACGTGGTTGCACCAGCAGAGGAACTGGCGGCCAAGATCATCACCTATCTCCAGCACATCCCGCTCCTGGTTGCCCGGCCGTGTCTGCCGAATCTCGATTTGGCAGACACGGAACAGAGTGGCTTGGAGAAGGTCGTACTCCTCCTGCGTACGCAAACAGGCCACGATTTTTCGTTATACAAGAAGAGCACCATCTATCGCCGGATAGAGCGGCGCATGGGCCTGCACCAACTGGCCAGGATCGCGGATTATGTCCGTTACCTGCGGGAAAATCCCCAGGAAACAGACCTGCTCTTCAAGGAACTGCTCATCGGAGTTACAAGCTTCTTCCGTGACCAGGCGGTGTGGGAAAAATTGAAAACTCTGGGCATCCCTGCACTGCTGGCCTCCCGCCCGAACGGCGGGATACTTCGGGCCTGGTCGCCTGGCTGTTCGACAGGGGAGGAGGCCTATTCTCTCGCCATAGTCTTCCGCGAGGCACTGGAACAAGTGAAACCTGTCGCCAGTTATTCGCTCCAGGTCTTTGCCACCGATCTGGACAAGGACGCCATCGACAAGGCCCGAGCCGGCGTTTATCCCGCCAATATTGCCGCAGACATCTCGGAGGCACGAATGCTCCGGTTTTTTGTAAAGGAGGAGCGCGGCTACCGGGTAAGCAACGAAATACGTCAGATGGTAATCTTCGCCCCGCAGAGCCTGATCATTGACCCGCCCTTCACCAAGCTCGATCTGCTGACGTGCCGGAACCTGCTCATTTATCTCGATGCGGACTTGCAGAAGAAACTTCTGCCACTGTTTCACTACAGCCTGAATCCCGGCGGCATCCTGCTGCTGGGCAGCTCAGAGACAATCGGCCAAGCCACTGATCTCTTTGCCCCGCTGTCCGAAAAAATGCGACTTTACAGGCGCCGGGATGTCGCTCTGCGTGCGGACTTGGTTGAATTTCCGGCCGCATTTACCCGCCCACGAGGCCATGCATCTGCAGTTTTGACTCCGGAGTTGCCGTCAGCTCAGAATCTAAAAACACTGACAGATTCTCTGTTGCTCCAGCATTATTCACCGGCTGCAGTGCTGACAACCGAAAGAGGCGACCTCGTTTATATCAGCGGGAAAACCGGCAAATACCTGGAACCTGCTGCAGGTAAAGCCAACCTGAATATCTTCGCCATGGCCCGGAAAGGACTGAGCAACGTATTGAATCAGGCCTTCACTAAGGCCATCCGGCAAAAAGCAGTTGTCTCCCTCAAAGCAGTTCCGGTTGGAACCAACGGAGGAACGCAGATTGTGGATATCATTCTCCATTCTCTGACAGAGCCTGTGGCGTTACAGGGGATGGTGCTGATAGTCTTTACGGACGTGGCCGCGCCCCTTGTCACGAAAGAGTCGGGCAAAACCGAACGGGGCATTGCCCACAATGCCCGTCTAGCCGCGCTGAGAGAAGAGCTCCAGCAGGCACGCGAAGGATTGCAGATTACCCGGGAGGAGATGCAGACCTCGCAGGAAGAACTCCAGTCTACCAACGAGGAGCTCCAGAGCACCAATGAGGAGCTGACCACCTCCAAAGAAGAGATGCAGTCCATGAACGAGGAGCTGCAAACCGTTAACCACGAACTACAGGCCAAGGTGGATGAGCTTTCGCTGGCCAGCGATGACATGAAAAACCTGCTCAACAGCACCGACATCGCTACCCTGTTCCTTGACGCCGACCTCAAAGTGCAACGTTTCACCACGCAAACCACAAGCATCTTCAAGCTGATCCCCGACGACGCCGGCCGGCCCATCACTGACCTCGTCACCGAGTTGGATTATCCCGGACTGGCCGAGGATGCGCGGGAGGTGCTGCGGTCGCTGGTCTTCCACGAACAACAGGTCTCTGCCCGTGACGGGCGATGGTTCACGCTGCGCATCATGCCATACCGCACACAGGACAACCGTATTGATGGCGTGGTGATCACTTTTGTGGACATCAGCACGTCTAAGGCGATGGAAAGTTCGTTGCGCGAGGCCCTGTCATTGTTGCAAAGCCGCTTCACAGACCAGTCCACGGAACTGGATACTACGAGGGCGCTGGAAGGCTTACTACAGAAGGCCCAAGCCATTCTGGAAATACTCCTCACAGACCAGACAGTGAAACTGCGGCAGACGCGGGCCAATATGCAGCAGGAGAAGGGGAAAAAGGCATAAAACCTGACAAACCGACCAATGCCGCTGACCTGCGCCACCATGAAAAAAAACACCAGCTAAATCGGACGCCCCTCGCCGATGCTCCGCTGACAGGGGACGAAATTCAACGAATACACCAGGAATTACAGATCCACTAGATCGAACTGGAGATGCAGAACGAGGAACTGCGGCAAACCAGGACAGAGGTGGAAACAACGGTTGCTCGCTACACCGAACTGTACGACTTTGCACCTATAGGCTACTTTACGCTGGAAAGCAATGGCATGATTACCCTAACAAACCTAGCCGGTGCGCTCCTGCTGTGCCCCGAGCGAACCCGGCTAACGGGCAAGCCCTTCAGCAGCTTTGTATCAGTGGCCGATTTGCTAGCGTTCAATGCATTCCTCCGACAGGTCTTTGCGGGCTAGACTATGATGGTCATCACCGAGCGTAGAGATACGGAGAGAAAAGCGCTAGCAGCCCAGACTGAAGCAAAGGCGCCGCTTGAATGGTCCGAGCACTCCCGTCGGGCAATACTCAGCCTCCTGGAGGACCGACGGTGGTCTGACAACAAATTAGAGACATCGTATTCTCTTATAAAAGCGGCGTTTGACTCGACGACAGACGGGCTGTATGCGGATGCCGGATGAGATCATGGAATCAAAAGACGATACGAAGGCGATATCATTTGTTTTAAATCAATTGCAGGATCCAGGCAAGTTTCTTCCTCAGATGAAAGAGGTGTAGGAGATCATCAGAGTCACCCCGGGGGACAAAACACTCTTAATGAGCAGCTATACCCATGGATACGCTCACAAAAATGGACCTCGAGAATGGACTGGGGGGTGCTTCTTAAACCAATTGTCCCGAAAGACCCGCTGAACAAGGTAAGAGAGGTGGTGAATATATGAGCAATGAAAAATTGGAGAAACGCCAGCTTCATTAATCTCTTGAGTGTGCCGGGAAAATTGATTACAATATCTTCGTGAGCGAAATTACGGACAAGGAACGTATCGAGGAGGCGTTGGAGCTTATCTGGGTGCTCAATGAAGAAGAACGCACTGAATGCGACCGCTTCATGAAAAGCTCGGATGATGCAGACAATGCCCAGCTGATGGAGGTGCTCATTCGTGAGGGTCTGGTCACGGTTACAGAAAACGTGGTTACACTGACGGAGAAGGGACATGGCATGGCCCGCGGCTTGGTGAGGCGGCAGCGATTGGCAGAGCGACTGTTTACCGATGTTTTCGAGCTGTCGGACGACAAAGTGCTTGACGATGCCTGCAGGATGGAGCATATATTGAGCGAGGAGCTGACTGAAAGCGTCTGTACCTTTCTCGGTCATCCGCCCACCTGCCCCCACGGGAAACCCATTCCAAGGGGAGAATGCTGCAAAAAATTTAGGGTGGATGTGGCCCCCGTTGTTACCAGGCTCTCTGACTTTGAGGTTGGTGCGACCGGAAGGATCACGTTTATTGTGTCCACTGATCCTTCGCGGATAAACCGTTTAAATGCACTGGGGATAGCAGCCGGGAGTGTCATCCGTCATCTGCAGAAGACACCCTCCTGCATTATTCAGATAGACGAGACAACCGTTGCCATCGACCCTGAGATCGCAAAAGTTATTTATCTCAAAAAAGTTACCCCCTAGCCCTTCCGGACTTTAGCAAAGTAGAAAATAGATACAAAATGGACGGATTTGTAAAAAGTTTCGGAGACAAACGCAACGCAGCATAAGGACTTTTTAAGAAGCCATCAATAAAAGCGCAATTTATTCTTCTCGGCATCAAAGCCGTCTCTCAATGAATCTCCCATCAAGTTAAAACAGAGTGCCGTAACGGCGATCAGTATGCCAGGAGGCAGGACCATCCAGGGTGCAGCACTCAGATATGCCCTACTCGAGCTTATCATTGAACCCCAGGTGGCGGTCGGCGGCTGGACGCCGAGACCGAGAAACCCGAGGGCAGCCTCGGTCAGGATATATCCCCCGAGTTTCATGCCGGCCATGACCAGCGCAAGCGATATGCACTGAGGGAGGACGTGCAGCAGCACTATTCTCAAATTACTGCAGCCGATCGCCCGGGCGGCCTCTATGTAGGGCATTTCACGTATTGAAAGCACATGCCCCCTAATGAGGCGTGCGAACGAGGCCCAGCTGACCGCGGCTATNNTCAATAACGCCCCGGAAATATCCCGAGATCAGTCCCACCGTCAGCCCGATGCCCATCGAGATCACTGCGGCAAAGACCGATATGCCGATCGATATTTTTCCGCCGGAGAGTACCCGCGCTAGAATGTCCCTTCCCTTTGTATCGGTTCCCATCAGGTGCTTCAGCGTAGGCGGCTGTTTGATGCTGTCAAGATCTATGGCATCCGGATCATACGGGACAAGATACGGCGAAAGCAGCGACAAAAAAAACAGAGCTGCAATAACTCCGAGCGATATTTTCGCGGTCAATCCCATGGTCCCTCAGTTTACCCTTAATCTGGGGTCAAGATATTGATACACCAGATCGACCAGCATATTGATCAGTACGAAGGAGAGTGTACTGATCAATATGCAACCCATAATGACAGGATAGTCCCTTTTGATGATCCCTTCCATGGCAAAACGTCCGATGCCGTCCCAACCGAATATTGTTTCTGTAAGGACCGCCCCGCTGAGATAGCTTCCGAAGTCAAGGCCGATAACGGTAACAACTGGAATCAGCGCGGTTCTCATGATATGCACAACTATTATCCGGATCTCCCGGAGGCCTTTGGCGCGGGCTGTCCTGATGTATGGCATATCCCTGCTATCCAGGACAGAGACCCTCGTGACCCTCGCCAGAGTCGACAATGCCGGCAGGGCCAGAGTCATTGCCGGCAGCAGAAGATATTTGAGACCCCCGGTCCCTGAGGGCGGCAGCAATTTCATCCTGAGGCTGAAGAACAGCATAAGCATAAGTCCGCTCCAGAAGACTGGCAAGCTTAGACCCAAAACCGAGATGCCTGATATGACCCTGTCGGTCCAGGGCATTCTGCTCAGGGCAGCAAAGAGACCAAGCAACAGGCCCGCAGGCACAGCAATCAGCATTGCGGTAAAAGCAAGCCTGAACGTCTGTGGGGCCTTGATGCGTATATCATCGGCGACCTTCCTGTTGGTGTAATAGGACCGCCCTAGTTCACCTTGCGACAGAAGGAGAAGATATCCGCCATACTGACGCAAAATGCTCTTGTCAGCCCCAATCTCCCTGCGTATCTTTTCGATGATCTCAGGACTTGACCGTTCACCGACCATACTATAGACCGGATCGCCCGGAAGCGCCTTGGCAAGGGAAAAGGTGATAAAGGTGATCCCCAGCAAAAGGGGTATAAGCAGGAGCGTTTTTTTTAGGATATATGTTTTCAGAAAGAGACCTCGGTGCCTTTATCAATACTATAGATCGGATATATTCTATAATTATGCAGATACGGCTGTCGAAGGGTAAAGTCTGTCTTGTGCCACATGAAGACCCACGGCGACTCAGCTGTTATGATATGTTCTGCCTTCATGTATGCTTTGTCCCTCTCCCTCTCATCAAATGACCTCTGTCCGGCCTCAATCAGGCGGTCGACCTCTTTGTTCGTATACCTAGATCTGTTGCCGCTTGCACCGTGATTTGACGAATGAAAAAGCGGAAAGAGAAAATTTTCGGGATCAGGATAATCAGCCCACCAACTGAGCCAAAACATATCAGCCTCCCCGTTATTGATAGCAGCCTTGTATGCACTCCATTCCAGCTGCCGTATCACTACCTGAAATCCGGCTGCCTTCAGATATGACTGTATGATCTCGGCAATATCGACGACTTCCTGGTCGGCATTGATATAAAAGTTTATGACGGTATTAACGGATTTACGGCAGCCTCGAGCGAAGGTAAGCACGCGGGCCGTCACTGGAACATAGGCCGGCAGCACCGGGGCGGGCCAATGCCGGAGGATATCCGGAACAGGGCCGGAGGCAAGCCGCCCCCTTCCCTCATAAAAAGTCCGCAAGATTTTTTCTCTGTCCAGCGAGCCTGCCACGGCCTTCCGCATCTCGGGGTCATTAAACGGCGGTCTTGAACAGTTGAAGCCGACGTAGTAGGTATTGATACCCCTGGCCGAGGAAAGCAACTCTTTCCACTTTTTCGACGACCTGAACCGGGAGTATTCAGAAGCCGGCACTGCAAGAAGGTCAATATTACCGAGTTCAAATTCAGTAACGGCAGTCAGATCTTCCGGAATAATCCGGTAACGAATACCGTCGACATGAGCTTTATCATCGAAATATGAAGGATTCCGAAGTAGTATTAATTCTGTGTTATGCTTCCAGTCCTGCAAGACAAAAGGACCTGTTCCGACCGGATGAACAGCGAAATCAGCTCCGCGCCTCTCCACCTCCTCCTGGGGGACAACGTAGCCTGCGTTCATGGTAAGCAGTTGCAGAAATGGGGCAAAGGGCTGCTCCAGTCTGATGCCAAGCGTATGACTGTCCCGGACCTCGATACCCTTTATCCGACCAGCATTGCCCGTGAGATACTCCTTTGCACCAAGGACCTTGTCAAACACCCAGGTATTGGGCGACCGGCCCATTGGCGAGAGGACACGTTCGAATGTATACCTGAAGTCTTCGGCAGTCACGGCGCGCCCGTTGCTGAAGCTGACGTCTCTCCTTAAATGGAAGACATATGTCCTGCCGCTGTCGAGGACCTCCCATGACTGGGCAATGTCAGGTATGACGCGCAACTCCGGATCAAGCCGGACCAATCCGTTGAAGAGCTTTGCCGAAATCGACCCTCCCGTCACATCCACGATATAGGCGGGATCCAAAGTCGTCGGGTCTGCATTCAGTCGATAGACGACATGACCTGCCGGCCTGCTTTCAGTGGAGCACGACAGAAGGAGTGTGAAGAACAGGAATACGGCACTATATGCAACAAACCGTAGGAACATCACTCAGGTTTACAGGCAGAGACAAACCGCTCAAAGAGATGATCTGACAGAGGGCTAGCAAGCCGCTCAGGATGCCATTGCACACCGAAAAGAAATCTGTTGTAAACAGAATAAACCGCCTCAATAATGCCATCAGAAGAAAAAGCGGCAGCTGTCAGGCCATCGCCAATTCTATCACCAAGGCTATCGATCGCCTGGTGATGACTGCTGTTGACTGTCCAGGTCCCCTCCGGCAAATACGGGTTATAAGGATTAGCGCAGACTGTTATGTCGTGTTGTCCTGAGCGGTGATCAAGTGCACCAGACAATCGCGCAACAATGTTCGAATGCAGGTCCGCATGCAGACTACCCCCGAAATATATATTGATGAGCTGCATGCCGTAACAGATACCGAACACGGGTTTATTATACCTCAGGAAGATGTTAAGAAGTTCCAGTTCATAGACTATCCGGTCATCGACTTCAGGATGTATATCGGGATGAGAGTAATATAGCCTGGGTTCCCCATAGCGCTCCGGGTCGATGTCCATGCCACCGGGGATCAACAGGCCGTTCAGACTGTTGATGGGGAACTCACGGCAGGTATCAGTATGCAGGTATTGCGGATCTCCACCGGCACGGATGATCGACTCTCCGTAAAGGTGCTGCTTGTTAATAGGGTTTCCAATACGTCCGCAGGTTATGCCTATGCGCGGTCTGGGGAGGCTATTCACATAACAACAATATCCTGGTCGCCTGATTCAACCGTATCGCTGGCCTTGCCCATTTCCCGGATCAGCAGCGTTCGTTCAATCGATGTGGCATGGTCGATGACAACTGCCTTCATCCTGATCAGCCCGACATGCACCACCTCGCCGTTTCTGGAGAAAGAGAGTGTTGTTCTGCTCTTCAGGTCTTCTTTGACATAATAGGATTCAACCTGCCGGTTAAAGGCCTTCTGTGCTTCTTTTATATGCTTCACGATATTTCTGGTTTCACACATGACTACAAAGTCGTGCGTGCCCACTGTACCCACAAAGCATTCCTTGCACCTGTCGCAGGTTGTTTTCAGTATTGCAGCAGCCCACTGAATAATGTCGGCATGCCTATCTGGCCCGTACTTGATCAGGTAGGGATGGATATTGGCTATTCTGACATAGACGACAGCGTATTGTCCAAGCTTTGGATAAACATCCTCAAGCCTTTTTATTATCGACGCCTTGTCAGGAAGTCCGGTCAGAAAATCAGGCCAGAGATAGGGATTCTCCTGCTTTTTATGCAGATCCCGTATATATTTTTTCGCCTCAGCAATGCTCATCTCTTACCCTTCGTTTGCTGCCGGTAGTATTATGCATACATACATTATTACCGAACAAAGAGCTGGGATGTCAACATGAAATTATCATTATTAGGTCATCTGAGGGCAAAAGAAAAGGGCAGATTCACTGCCCTTTTCTTTTAATACCTCAACGGTGTTCTGATGCTATTTCTTTTTTGGCAATTTTTGTTTCAGCGCAGCTTGTGCGGCAGCGAACCGGGCAATCGGGATCCTGAAGGGTGAGCAGCTCACATAGTCAAGTCCAATAGAATGGCAGAACTCGACAGATTTCGGTTCGCCACCGTGCTCGCCGCAGATGCCCAGCTTGAGGTCCTTCTTCACTTTCCTGCCCTTCTCTACCGCGATCTTCATCAGGGCACCAACACCCTGCTGATCGATCGAAATGAAAGGGTCTTCCTCCAGTATCCCTGTCTCGACATAAAATGGCAGAAATCTTCCTGCATCATCTCTTGAAAGACCATAAACCGTCTGGGTAAGATCGTTTGTACCAAAGGAGTAAAAATCAGCGACAACAGCTATCTCATCAGACGTGATACAGGCACGGGGAAGTTCAATCATCGTACCGACCGTATAGGCTATTTTGACCTTAAGCTCCTTCTGCACATTGTCTACAGTGGAGACCACGATTTTCTTCATTGCTATGAGTTCGTTTACATGACCAACGAGCGGTATCATAATCTCAGGGACAACCTTTATCTTCTGCCTCACCAGCTCACAGGCGGCCTCCATGATGGCCTGCGCCTGCATCTCATAGATTTCAGGAAATGTCACACCCAGACGGCAACCGCGGTGCCCGAGCATGGGGTTGAACTCGTGGAGAGATTTGTTTTTTGCATTCAGCTGATTAAAGGACACGCCCATCTCACCCGCCAACTCTCGCAGCTCGGCATCGGTATGCGGCAAAAATTCGTGGAGCGGAGGGTCGAGCAACCTGATAGTCACTGCATGTCCGGCCATAGCCTTGAAGATGCCCTTGAAATCGGCCTTCTGATAGGGGAGAAGCTTGGCCAAAGCCTTTTTTCTGCCTTCGAGGGTATCGGAGAGGATCATCTCACGAACAGCCTTGATCCTGTCAGGGCCAAAAAACATATGCTCGGTCCTGCAGAGTCCGATACCCTCGGCACCGAAGTTCCGGGCAATCATTGCATCATTCGGCGTGTCGGCGTTTGTCCTGACTTTAAGCGTTCTGAATGTGTCAGCCCACTTCATCAATTCTTTATACCAGTTATTATGAGCAGGGTCAGCAGGCAGCAGATCAAGTTTGCCCGCATACACCCTCCCTTTGGTGCCGTCGAGGGTTATCCAGTCGCCTTCTTTCAACACATGACCGTTGACCTTCACCTCTTTGCTGGCAACATTGATATCAAGCGCCGAGCAGCCGACTATGCAGCATTTTCCCCAACCGCGCGCAACAAGGGCCGCGTGGCTGGTCATGCCACCCTTTGCCGTAAGTATTGCCTCGGCTGCATGCATGCCGTGAACATCCTCGGGCGAGGTCTCCGTCCTGACAAGGACCACCTTTTCACCCTTCTTTGCCCAGGCCGCTGCTTCATCCGCTGTAAGCACTATTCTGCCGACTGCGCCTCCAGGCCCAGCGGGCAGACCCTTCGCAAGCTCCACTGCCTCTTTCTCGGCAGCGGGGGCCACGCTTGGATGGAGGAGTTCGTCCATCTGTTCAGCCTTGACCCTCAGCAGTGCGGTCTCCCTGCTGATAAGCTTCTCTTTTGCCATTTCAACCGCCATGCGTATGGCAGCCTGGCCGTTCCGTTTTCCAATTCTAGTCTGAAGCATCCAGAGACGTCCGTCTTCGATCGTGAACTCGATATCCTGCATATCACTGTAATGCTTCTCGAGTCTGTTCTGTATAGCGTACAACTCTTTATAGAGTTTAGGCATGCTTTCTTCAAGAGATGGTAGATGCCGGGTATCGGCTGTTTTGCCTGCCTTATTCACTGGGTTCGGTGTTCTTATTCCTGCGACAACGTCTTCGCCTTGTGCATTGGTGAGCCATTCGCCAAAGAACATATTTTCGCCGGTAGCAGGGTTACGGGTAAAGGCAACGCCAGTTGCCGACTTCTCTCCTGTATTGCCGAATACCATTGCCTGGACATTGACCGCGGTTCCCCAATCCTCAGGGATCTTCTCGATTCTCCTGTACGAAATTGCCCTCTTCCCCATCCAGGACTGGAATACCGCACCAACCCCTCCCCAGAGCTGTTCCTTGGGATTGTCAGGAAATTCTTTTTTGAGAGTCTGTTTTATAATAACCTTGAATTCTTCACAGAGAAGTTTCAGATCGTCAACGGTCAGTTCAGTATCGGTCTTGTATTTCTTTCTGCTCTTGATCGCCTCAAGGGCAGTCTCAAGCTTATGGCGAATCCCGTGGCCCTCCTGAGGTTCTATGCCTGCAGCCTTCTCCATCACGACGTCAGAATACATCATCATCAACCGGCGGTAGGCATCGTAAACAAAACGTTCATTGTTTGTTTTCTTGATCAGTCCGGGAATGGTCTTCGTCGTGAGCCCTACATTCAGGACTGTTTCCATCATCCCCGGCATCGAACTCCGGGCACCCGAGCGGACGGACACTAAAAGGGGGTTTGCCGGATCACCGAACTTCTTGCACATGATTTTTTCTACCCTTGCCATGGCGGTGTCCACCTGCCCAACGAGCTCTGCCGGATATTTGCGCCTGTTTTCGTAATAGCGGGTACAGACCTCGGTCGTTATCGTAAAACCGGCAGGCACCGGAATACCGAGGTTTGTCATCTCGGCAAGATTTGCACCCTTTCCCCCGAGGAGATTTTTCATCTCCGACTTGCCGTCAGCCTTCCCGGCGCCGAAAAAATAAACATACTTTTTTGCAGAAGTCTTAGCCATGAAAACTCCCTCCCAATAAGAATAGAAATTATATACTAGTTGTATACGACAAAAATGCCTTGTATGCTAACCTAGAGTCCGGAAAAAATCAATATTATCAATTGATACACAGATGCTACTTGATCTTCTCTTTTGTCATCAGTTCAACAACATTCGATTCTTCCCTATGCATCGAGGAACGACCATCAAAGACCGCTCCCTCTACAACGGTCAGCTTGCTGGTATGGATTTCTCCAAAAACCTGACCTTTTGATCGTACTTCGACAATCTCCTTGGCACGGAGGTTACCATCTATCCTGCCGCCGACGATAATACCCCGCGAAACTATATCGCCTCGGACATGTGCCTTTTCACCGACAACGACCCAGTCCGCGCTTACATTGCCCTCCATGGTCCCGTCTATCCTGATTGTACCCTTGGTCTCGACATCTCCCTTGAACGTTGAGTTGGCGCCGATAAGAGATTCAAGTTTTTCTGTGTTTTTATGGAACATAACGCTATGATCTCCCCTGGAGATACTTGAGAGGGTTAATCGCCTTTCCCTCACGTATGATTTCATAATGCAGATGTGGACCGGTAGAATTTCCGGTTGACCCTACATAAGCGATGATGTCGCCCCTCTTAATCTTCTGGCCAACCTTTACCACGACCATCCGGTTATGCGCGTAATAGGTCGAGAAGCCAAGCCCGTGCTCCAGGACAGCAAGGTTGCCGCCTCCGCCCGACCATCCGGAAAAGCTTACTATGCCATCTGCAGTAGCTCTTACCGGACTTCCCGGGTTTGCCCCAATGTCAATTCCAGTATGAAACTTGGTCTCTCCTGACTGCGGGTGCTCCCGTTCTCCGAAGGGGGATGTCACATGCCCCTGTACCGGCCAGCCCGTGGGAGTCGCGAGATAGATATCCTTCTGCTGACTCATAAAATCCTTTATTTCTCCAACACTTTCCATGGTTATCTTAATCTGTTCCTTGAGATTATCCATATCCAGGGAACCGCTGTCAGAGGTATCAAGATTCTGGAGAACCTGCTCCTTGGTTTTAAACGAAAAGAGTTTTGTCAACTCAGTCTCAGCTTTTTGAAGAGAGGAGATCGTCGAGCGCAACTCAAAAAACTGTGCCGAATAAAAGTTGAGTTTGTCTTTCATCCTTTTATATTCAAACGCATCTACAGCCACGGAAAGCACAAACACGGTCCCGATAAACCAGAGGGCTATCGAGAGCAGCACGCCAATTGATGGCACCTTCAGATTGACCGCCCTGCGGTTGCTGTGAGGTATGAGCATAATCGTGACCGGGGTAAACGCTTTCTTGAAAAGTGTTCTTGCTCTACGCATACCGTACCCCCTTGATACCTTTTTTTATCGTGCCGACATGAAAGGAATCATACCCGTTCTTACGCAGAATCGTGAGGGACTTCCTGATGTCATCAGGCTCGACAACAATCATAAAACCCAACCCCATGTTGAAAGTCCTGCGCATATCTTCTTTCGGCACATTGCCCTGCTCCCGAACGAGGTCGAATATCGGAGGAACCGGCCACGAACCCTCAACAATTTCAGCGCCGACACCCCTGGGAAAGATCCTTGGGAGATTGCCGGGGATACCGCCCCCGGTTATATGGGCCATACCCTTAATCCCGATTTTTTTACGCAAGGTGGTAAACGCCCTGACGTATATACGTGTCGGCCGCAGCAGTTCGTCTGCGAGCGACGTGCCAAGTTCCGGAAGGACTTTCCTGATCTTCATCCTCTGGGCATCGAACAGGACCTTCCTGACCAGTGAGTAACCATTGCTGTGAATGCCGCTTGACGCAATGCCGAGAATGGCATCGCCGTCACTGATCTTCTTTCCGTCTATAACTTGCTTACGGTCAACAACGCCGACTGCAAATCCGGCCAGATCGTACTCACCTGGCTCATAAAAGCCAGGCATCTCCGCTGTTTCCCCACCGACGAGCGCACACCCTGCTTCGGCACATCCGGCCGCGATACCCTTTACCACCTGAGCAGCCTTTTCAGGTTTCAGTTTTCCGGTGGCAAAATAGTCGAGGAAAAAGAGAGGTTCAGCACCGCAGGTGAGTATATCGTTGACACACATGGCAACAAGATCAATCCCGACGGTGTCGTGTTTGTCGGCCATAAAAGCGATCTTCAGCTTGGTCCCGACGCCGTCGGTGCCGCTTACAAGAATGGGGTTTATGTGCTTCGTGGAAAGCCTGAAAAATGCGCCGAACGATCCGATGTCGGTCATCACTTCAGGCCGGAACGTTTTCCTGACGAGAGGCTTGATCAGATCGACAAACCGATCACCTTCATCAATATTTACACCCGACTTTTTATAGGTTATGCTTTTATTCGATTTCATGTCTGCTGTGAATCAGGCAAGAAGCTTTTCATAAGCCTATATATTTTGCATAAAGCACCATGAAAGGGCAAGAAGATTCTCGGAAGATTGTTGGCGATGGTCGGACAGAAACTGAAATGCTTTACCTTAGGCGAGGGGACAGTGCCGGCACAGAGCAGATAACCAAGACCTGGCCCCTTTGTTTATTCCCTAACAAAGCATTGATTAGTTGTCAAAGTGAGAGCGACGTCCCCAATAATCTGACATGGGGCCAAAAGTAGAAATCAGCGCTGGTAGTATTTTCAGTATTCATTAATCACGGTGTAAGACGCAAGTTGTCAATGACAGTGGGTAACCGAAATTGTCCCTTTCAGACTGTTACCGTCCTTGGTTATGCAGTCGAGCTGAAGTGAGATGCGCAAGTCCTCGATATCATTGATGAGCAAAACAGTGGATTCGATTGTGAAGTCAAACACGGGGCAGTTCGCACGCCTGAAGACGATGGATTGACCGAACGGCTCAGAAGAGCTGAAGATGCGGATAGCCGGTCCTTCGAATGGGTCGACTACAAGCTTGAGAACCGCTACAGTCTTACTGTCCCGGAAGTCGGCGCCCAGAAAGAACTGACGACCCCCAGATGAGCAGGAGCTTGGGATTAGGTTGATTTGGCCGAAGGAGCCGAAGATTATTGCTAGTGCGCCAAGGGAAACCTGGCTGTTCGGCAATGCCGTGTCAGGATTCGTACCGAGTGGCCGCGCAGAGAAGCACCCTGCCGAGGTGATAAGCACGCATCCAAGAAGCAGGAGACAAAGACCGCGCCGGTATTTCAAGTGAAATATTCTCTCCTGTGTTCCACATTATTAATAAAATACCTCAAGTCTACCAGAGTTCAGTTCGATTCGTAAATTATAGATTATATAAGAAATGTACTTCGTTGGAAGAATCCCGGAGAATAGTACATGGACCGCGCTTCTCTTTCTGCTACAATATGACATAATGGCTATTATACTGGTCACGAATGATGATGGCGTTCATGCTCAGGGGATTGTTGCTCTCTACCGCGCAATGCAGGACCTTGGCGACGCATACATTGTGGCACCAGACCGCGAACGGAGTGCCGCGGGACATTCGCTGACGCTTCACCGGCCGCTGAAGGCAGAGGAGATCAGAAAACAGGTCTTCAGCGTCAACGGCACCCCGACCGACTGCGTCACCCTTGGGATTAACAAACTCCTTCCTCAAAAACCCGATCTCGTTGTCTCCGGTATCAACCGCGGGTCCAATCTGGGCGATGATATTACCTACTCCGGCACGGTATCTGCCGCCATCGAAGGCACGATCTTTGGTGTTCCCTCTGTTGCCTTATCAGTCCTCTCGGACAAGGACGATCGCTACGAAACAGCCTCTTTCTTTGCAAGAAAGATCGTTTCGTATGTCCTGAAGCATTCTCTCCCGTACGACACATTGTTGAATGTCAACTTCCCTGATGTCACGAAGCAGGAGATCAAGGGCATAAAAATAACGAGGC
Organism: Nitrospiraceae bacterium; assembly: GCA_003153275.1. Lineage (GTDB taxonomy): Bacteria > Nitrospirota > Thermodesulfovibrionia > Thermodesulfovibrionales > UBA6898 > PALSA-1316. The sequence continues at coordinate 20,391 of PLXX01000149.1, forward strand.
AGGGAAAGCGCATCTATGAAAATTCGATCCAGGAGACATTTAATCCCTGGGGCGAGAAGTATTACTGGATCGGCGGCGGCAGGACATTTTGGGAACACGGAGACGAGGCTGATATGGAAGCGGTACAGCAGAATTATATCTCGATCACGCCGATCCACCTTGATCTGACGAACCACGCCGCCCTGATCTACCTGAGGGACAGCTGGAAGGTATCTGATATGCTGGGGAATACCGATGAACAAATATGATGTGATTATCCTAGGGGCCGGTCCTAGCGGCATCTTTGCGGCGCTGGAGTTTCTCAAAGCGAAAAAAAAATCCCGTGTGCTGATCCTTGAAAAGGGGCTGGATATTGTCCAGCGCCGCTGCCCGTCAAAAGAAAGAAAAATATCCTGCACCACCTGCCCGGAGTGCCACCTGCTGAGCGGCTGGGGGGGCGCCGGGGCTTATAGCGATGGAAAGCTCAGCCTCTCTCCTGAGGTCGGCGGGTTCCTCTCCCGCTATATGGATAAGGAGAGTGTTCAGGCAATGATCGATTACGTTGACCGGATTTACATCCAATACGGCGCGCCGGATGAAATTTTCGGGGACAACCCCGAGGAGATACAGAACCTCGCCCGGGTTGCATTGAAAAACAACCTCATGCTCATCCCGTCGCAGATCAGGCATATCGGGACAGACCGCTGCCTTAAGGTACTCAAAAAAATGAAGGATGCTATCGGCAAAAAAATCGATATCATCTTCAGCGCCGATGCAGAACGCGTGCTTGTCGAGAATGACCAATACACTGGCATTCAGCTGAAAGACGGCAGGTCGTTCGCCTCTGACTTCCTGATCCTTGCCCCGGGGAGAGAGGGTTCAAAATGGCTTGAAGAAGAGTCGCGGAGGCTCGGACTGACCCAGCTCAAGAACCCGGTCGATGTAGGGGTTAGAGTTGAATTGCCGGCAGCAGTCATGGAACCGCTGACAAATGTCACGTACGAACCAAAGCTCGTGTTCTATTCAAAGAAGTTCGATGACAAGGTCAGAACGTTTTGCGTCAATCCCTATGGCGAGGTTGTCAAGGAGTACCTCAAGGGTATTTGGACAGTCAATGGACACAGTTATACTGACCGGAGGACGAATAACACCAATTTCGCCCTTCTGGTCAGCACCTATTTCACCGAACCCTTTGACGAGCCGATATCGTACGGTCGGTATATTGCCCAGTTGGCCAATTTCATCGGCAAAGGAGTGATTGTCCAGAGATTGGGGGACCTGCAGGCAGGCAGGCGTTCTACCCACGAGCGGATAGAAAAAAACATTGTGCGTCCTTCTCTTCACGATGCAACACCGGGTGACTTGAGCTTCGCCCTTCCCTACCGATATCTCTCTGATATACTTGAAATGCTCGAGGCCCTCGACCAGATAGCACCCGGGGTCAATTCCCGTCATACACTGCTGTATGGTGTTGAGGTAAAATTCTATTCCATGCAGCTCAAGCTTACCAATAAATTAGAGACCGAGATAGAAAATGTCTTTGCTGCTGGCGACGGCCCTGGTGTCAGCAGAGGTCTGATCCAGGCCTCGGCTTCAGGTGTTGTAGCGGCCAGGGAAATACTCGACAGAAGGTAATGGCAACCATGGACTATAAGGAACTCAGAAAAGCGATGGTGCGGGACCAGCTGATTCCGCGCGGGATAACTGATCCACGCGTTCTGCGGGCCATGGAAGAAATCCCCCGTCATCTTTTTACCGGGCCTCAACTGGAGCAACATGCCTATGACGATTCACCCCTGCCGACGGCAGACGGGCAAACGATCTCGCAGCCTTATATGGTCGCGATAATGACCGAGCTTCTGGAATTGCAGGGCAATGAAAAGGTACTTGAGATCGGGACTGGATCCGGTTACCAAGCAGCGATTCTCGCCTCCCTTGCTCGAGAAGTCTATACAATTGAGCGGTTTGAAGATCTTGCGAAGAACGCGGCAGAGCGTTTCAGGATGCTCGCATACACCAATATTCACGTGAAGACTGGTGACGGAACACTCGGATGGCCTGAAGGGGCACCGTTCAACAGAATCATCATTACAGCGGGTTCTCGCGAGGTACCGCCTCCGCTCATGGAGCAGTTTGGGCCGGAAGGCATTCTGGTGGCTCCTTTGGGCGATAGATTTTCGCAGCGGCTTGTCAGGCTCAGGAAGACCCGTGACGGCATGGAAACAACATTCCATACCCCTTGTGTTTTTGTTCCACTGATGGGAGCATTCGGCTGGCCGGAGAATCGGAAGTAAGTTGTAATCTCACGACCACCGTTTTTTTTACATATCTCTGTTGCTTGCCCATAATCCACCATCAACTTAATGAGAGAGAATGGTGAGCACGCGCCTGCAGCGATTCTTGGTGGTGGATTATACTGAATGCCTTCTCTTTTCCTATAAATATTAGTAATATATAGTGTGAAGAAATCTGAAGATGCGGATAGTTCGGGCATAAATACGATGAGCAGGGGTAACAGACTTGATTATTTTACTCTGGAGCTCATCCCTGACCCGTTTATGGTTCTAAAAAGCGACGGGACAATTCTCGATCTAAACGAGAGACTCGCAGACTTTATAAAGACCCCAAAGTCTGAGCTGATCGACCGGCGCGTCAGCGAGGTTGAAGCACTGAATATCATATGCGGACAGTCACTTAACTCCATCAAAAATACCGCCGTAATTTTCGCCGTACTGCCCTATCAGGGCATGCATATCGAGGTCTCGATACTACCTTTCAAGACAGAGGACGGGACTTGTCTGTTGCGGATAATGTTGAAGGACTTATCAGACTATATTAATCTTGAAAAGACAGTGTTACGACGGGACAGGGAGCTGACCATCATTAATACCCTGTCCAGCGCCTTTATATCATCAGACAATATGGATCTGGCTATCCAAGACCTTCTGAGCAATGTCCTGCTCGTGACCGACTTCGACACTGGATGGCTGATGACCGTCAGCGGACGGTCGTTTGCGCTGAAAGCCCATAAAAACCTCTCGACTGAATTTGCCGAAGCTCTGGGTAATGGCCAACTGGAAACGCTCTGTCGTACCATTGTCAGGAGCAAGGAGCCACTGCATGTGCCGGATACCTCTGAAATAGCACGGAATGATTACCTCAGGAAGGAAGGGATCGCATTTCTAACAGCCGTACGTCTCATCTCGCATCAGAAAATATTAGGTGTTCTCTTTCTGGCACGCCGTGACGAAAAAGGGTATGCTTTTAATTTTGACTTCGCCTCCCTGTTTCCACTGATTGGAAACCATGTCTCGATGATCCTAGAGAAGATACGACTGTTTCAGGAAACGAAGAGATTATCGATTACCGACGGCCTGACCGGTCTCTTTAACAGCAGATACTTTTATAGACAGCTCGATGCCGAGATCGCACGTTCGAACCGCTATGGCTATTCATTTTCACTGATTCTGTTCGACATCGACAATTTCAAGATAATTAACGACACGTATGGTCATCAGGCCGGTGACGATGTGCTCCTGGAACTTGCCAGGATACTTCAGGAAGCGTCGAGGGTGACGGACATCGTCGTGCGTTATGGCGGAGAGGAATTTATTATTGTCCTCCCCAATACATCGGAATCGGACACGTTAAGTCTTGCCGAGCGTATTCGTTCATCGGTCGAACAAAGTGTCTTTTTGCCAAATCTTGCCCCAGGTATCACGATCACCCTGAGCGGAGGAATCGCGTCTTTTCCCCTCCACGCCTCAGGAGTAAAAACCCTACTCAATGCAGCGGATGTAGCCCTGTACGCAGCAAAGACAGCAGGAAAGAACACGGTTGTCTGCTTTCAAGGGAGAATTAATGAATAAAACTCATAAGACCGAAAATATGTGCAAAGTCTTTGAAAGGCCCCGCAGTCTCAAACAGGAACCATTTAGGTATTGCCCGGGCTGCGGTCACAGCATTGCGCACCGCCTTGTTGCTGAAAGTATCGACAGTCTCGGCATCAGGGACAGAGTTATCGGGATTGCGCCGGTCGGCTGTGCAGTTTTTGCCTATGATTATTTTAATTTTGATATGATCGAAGCAGCTCACGGAAGACCCCCCGCTGTTGCCACAGGGTTGAAGAGGGCCAGACCGGATACGATCGTCTTCACCTATCAAGGGGACGGCGACCTCGCGGCAATAGGGACGGGCGAGATTATTCACGCCGCTGCACGGGGAGAAAATATATCGGTCTTTTTTGTTAATAATGCAACCTACGGGATGACCGGAGGACAGATGGCCCCGACGACCATCGCCGGCCAGCGCACGGCGACCACCCCGAATGGGAGAGACTCCGCACTGCATGGCTTTCCGCTGCGGATGTCGGAACTGCTTGCCACCATAGATGGGGTATCGTATATAGAAAGAGTCTCTCTCACATCGTATGCAGAGATTCGTACCGCACGTCAGGCAATAGAAAAATCGTTGCAATATCAAATCAGCGGTTTCGGATTCAGCATGATTGAAATATTGTCGCCCTGCCCAACGGACTGGGGGATGACGCCGGCCGAATCGCTGCGTTGGATGCAGACAAAGATGATGAAAACGTTTCCTGTAGGGATATTCAGAGATCGCACGGAGGAAACAGGAGCATGATATCTAAAATCATCATTGCGGGTTCCGGGGGCCAGGGAATACTCTTCCTCGGAAAGGCCCTTGCCTTTGCCTGTATGTTTGAAGGCAAAGAGGTGACCTGGTTTCCGTCATATGGTGCTGAGATGCGCGGAGGCACAGCGAATTGCACTGTGGTCGTTGCCGATGAGATGATCGGATCGCCGGTGGTACTTACCCCGGATATCCTTGTTATCATGAACAGTATCTCTCTCGATAAATTTCTTCCGAAGCTTGCACGGAATGGTCACCTGTTTTATGATTCTTCTCTGATACCCATGCCAAAGGTGAAGGGCCATACCATTCTGGTGCCTGTTCCGGCAACAGAAATAGCACGTACGGCAGCAACCACGAAGTCAGCTAATATGGTCATGCTCGGAGCAATTATTGCCAAGACAGGGATACTCGGACTGAAGTCTCTCAGAAAAGTATTTGACCGAAGTGGCAGGACGGCACCGCAGGCCTCGTCAAACATTAACATAAGAACGATACAGGAAGGAATGAAATACATTGAAGATCAGAAGAGCCACGATAGCCGACGTTAAAGATATTCAGAAGCTGGTCAATGAGTTCGCCCGTAAAGAAGAGATGATACCGCGTTCCATTAATGAACTGTATGAAAATATCCGGGACTTCTTTATTGCCGAGGANNGGAAGCCGTCTGGTAAAGCGCTGCATTGCGGACGCGAAAAGCCTTGGGATCAGCCGGGTATTTGCACTCACCTACCGGCCGGCCTTCTTCTGCAGGATAGGCTTCACTGAAATTGATAAGGCCGGTCTTCCTCAAAAGATCTGGGGGGACTGCATCCGCTGCCCGAAGTTTCCCGAGTGCGATGAGCATGCACTGATCATAAACCTGTGAAGCGTTTCAACGCCATACCCATGAACCGGACATTTTTTCTGCTCCTGTCGCTCATCGTTTATATAGCCGATCAGGCGACAAAAATTCTGATACAGCGGAGTCTGAACCTTCTAGAGGTCATTCCGCTCAACTCGTTTTTCAACCTTGTTTATTACCGGAACACAGGCTCTGCCTTCGGCATGTTCAAGAACCTCGGTAACACTTTTTTTATCGTCGTCTCGGCCACGGCTATTCTCGTCGTAATCATTCTGATGCTGAAGGACGAGGTGAACAGGCCGGGTTTGTCTTTTATCCTTGGTGGCGCAGCCGGAAATCTTACGGACAGAATTGTCCGCAACTATGTAATCGATTTTCTTGAAGTCCACGCCGGCAATCATTTCTGGCCTGCATTTAATATTGCAGACTCGGCGCTGACTATCGGCATGGGGCTAATGCTGATAAACGCCTGGTTGCACCGGAAGGACGCACCGTGAAGAAGCATGGCATTGTCGACGCTCTTTATCTCTCTTTTTTTTCGCGGGACTTGTACCGCGATGTAGCAACGCAATGGAAAGGGTTCGGTCTTGTCTATCTGATAGCGGTACTCGCACTCTGCACAATTCCCGGTGTGCTCAGAATGCAGGCCGAGCTGAACGCCTGGCAGGTTGATCAGGCCCCGTCGTACATCAGGCAAGTGCCGCGTGTGACGATAACAAAAGGACAGTTGTCTGTTGATGCGGCAGAGCCTTACCGCATAATGAATGAAAAAACGGGAGAACCCGTTGTGATTATCGACACTACTGGAGGGACCACCTCGCTCGACGGTTCAAAGGCATTTGCCCTTTTCACAAAATCTACGCTGGTAATAAAAAAGAGCGAACAAGAGTCGCGAACGTTCAATCTTTCTGACCTTGGAGGAGAGACAATAATCATTGACCGGGCGAGTGCCTATGACCTGTTGGACTCATTCACCGATGCATTTCCGATCGTGATATATCCCTTTGTTCTCATTCTTTCATCAGTTCTCTGGAGCGTCCTGGCATGCGTGAATACCCTTGTCTGCAGTTTGTATGCACGCCGGCTTTCTCTTTCCCTGAGTAACTCCGCTGTTATGAGAATTTCGGTCATGGCTCTCACGCCGGCACTGTTGATCAGTGCCGTGCTGACGACAACAGGCATAACGGTGCCTTACTGGTGGACCATATGCGTACTCGGCTCTGCAGGGTATGCCCTCTATGGCATACAGGCAAATAGTCGGTCTCAGCCGCAGGATCTCTCAGACAACAAAATTGTTGGTCCCTGACAACCTTTTAAATAAACTACGATCTTTTCAGCCCTGCTTCAGACGCTCAACCATGAGCTTCGAGACGGTCTTGGCAAAGGCAGCAGGATCACGCGGCTTTGAGCCTTCAAGAATCAGGGCCTGGTTATAGAGCATTTCGGTGTACTCCTTCAGCAGGTTCAGCTTCGACTCATCACCCAGCAGTGCATTCATCGCGTCGAAAACCGGATGGGTCGGATTAATCTCAAATATCTTTTTGGTCTCTGGGACCTCCTGGCCCATAGCCTTCAGCAGCTTCTCCATATTCGGGTCCATGCCGCCTTCGTCGGTCACCAAGCAGCAGGCTGAATCCCGGAGTCTTTCTGAAAGCCGCACTTCTTTGACTTCATCTTTCAGAATCTCCTTCATCGAAGCGCGAAGTTTCTCCATCGCGCCCTCTGCCTTTTTGGTTTCGGGGGCCTTTTCCTTATCAAGGTGTATATCCCCGCGGATGACCGACTTCAGCTTCTTGCCTTTATATTCATGCAGGCTCCCCATAATGATATCATCGATCTCATCAAGCATGATCAGGACCTCATAGCCCTTCTCCACGAAGGCCTCGAGATATGGCGACTTCATGATCTCGTTGCGGTCAGTGCCGGTTATGTAATAGATCTCCTCCTGAGCAATAGGCATATTAGTGAGGTACGTATCGAGCGTTGTAACCGTGTTGCCCTCTGTTTTTGTCGAGGAAAAAAGTAGCAGGTCCGCTATCTGCTCCTTGCGCGCAAAATCATAGTGGATGCCTTCCTTCAGGATACGGCCGAACTCGTTATGAAACGCACGGTACTTATCAGGATCGTCTTTTTTCATTTCGGCCAGTGTGTCCAGTACTTTTTTTGTCAGGCTTTTACGTATCGTCTCTATCTGACGGTTCGACTGCAATATCTCGCGGGACACATTCAGCGGCAGATCAGAGGAGTCGACAACCCCCGTAATAAAACGCAGGTAAGGCGGAATCAGCTCTTCACAGTGGTCCATAATCTGGACCCTTCTGACATAGAGGGTCGGGCCTATCTTAAACTCCTTGAAAAAAATACCGTGTGGCACCTTTGAGGGAATGAAGAGCAGAGCAGTGAATTCAGACGTGCCTTCTGCCTTATAGTGGACGATCTTTGATGGATTATTGAAGTCGTGAGAAATATGCTTGTAGAAATCATTATATTCAGTTTCGCTGATCTCAGCCTTATCTTTGAGCCAGAGGGCCTTGCGGGAGTTCAGCGTTTCATCTTCTTTCACGCTGATCGTCTTGTCCTTGTCATACGCATCAGGCTTCTTCCGCTCCACCTCCATAACGATCGGGTGATCAATGTAGTCAGAATATTTGGTGACGACATTCCGGAGTTCCCACTCTTCGAGATATTTTTTCTCGTCGTCCTTCAGATGCAGGACAATATCGGTTCCCTGATCTTCTTTCTCCGCGTCGTCAACCGTAAAAGACCCGTCGGCAGTCGACTCCCACCTCACCGCCATACTGCTCTGAAGCCCCGCCTTTTTCGTCAGTACCGTCACTCTGTCAGACACCATGAAGACGGAATAAAAACCAACACCGAATTGCCCGATCAATTCAGGATTTGCCTGTTTGTCCCGCTCCTGAAGTGTCCTGAGAAACTCTTTGGTGCCGGAGTGAGCAATAGTCCCGAGCGACTCAACGATCTCATCTCTAGTCATGCCAATCCCGTTGTCGCTTACCGTCAGGGTCCCGGCAGTCCTGTCCGGTGTCAGCCGGATTTTCCATTCACCGGCTCCCTCCGACATCTCTTTATTTGTGAGAGCCTCATACCGGGACTTATCGATTGCATCCGAAGCGTTCGAAATCAGCTCCCGCAGGAAAATCTCCTTATGGGAATACAATGAATGGATCATCAGATCCAAGAGCTGTTTTACCTCAGTTTTGAATTCCATATGTTGCGTCGTCATTGTTGTCACCTCTTCTTAACTAGAATATATATTTATTATAACGAAAAGAACCCTGTCAATATCGCCATGCTGCCAAAATCCACCATCAAATCAATAATACATCTCATGAAAAGTGTAACAGCGACGTGTAAGCGGATTCAGCGGCGTGTTGCGCCTATGCCTCGGAGGCCCATCATTATCGGGCCGAGAATGCGCGCACATGATGTTCTCGAGCTTATCACAATAGATTGCCCTATCCCACCTCCTGAAGATCATTCATCTGATCCTCAAATTTCTTCATCTTTGCATCGTGTTCGGCGGTAACATCTTCAAGCTCACTGAAGAGATTTTCGATATGTTCCTTCGTCTCATGGATCGCCTTTGTCAGGTCCTTGATCGCATGGCCGTCTCCCTTTGTTGATGCAATCAGAAGCGACTGCGTATCGATATCAATACGCTTCTCAAACCCGTTGATCATCTCCTCAATCGCCGTGATACGCTTCTGAAGAGGCGTCAGTGTTTTTGAGCGGTTGGTTATTATCTCGGCCCGGAGTCGCCTGAGGTCCTTTTTACTAAGTCCCTTGGCCTTATCAATCTGGCCCAGCTGGCCCAGGCTGCTCTCCGGAGTCACTGCACCCTCGTCGCTCCATCCGACACACTGCAAAAAGTCTTCGTACGTCCCCTCAAAGACCCTGATCTCACCGCGGTCAAAAATAATAAGCCGCGTTGCAACAGCATGGAGGACCAGTTCACTGTGCGTCACAATAACTGCTGCCCCCCGGAACGCATCGATCGCCTCGATCAGCGAATCAATTGATTCCATATCAAGATGGTTCGTCGGTTCGTCGAGTAGGAGCAGGTTGGCCGGACTCACCAGCAGTTTTCCCATAAGGACCCTGCTCCTCTCACCACCGGAGAGGACGCTTATTTTCTTGAGTGCCATGTCGCCCTCAAACATCATGGCGCCGCATATCTTTCTGGCCGCACCCCTGCTATGATCAGGATGAACATCCATAATCTCGGCCTCGACTGTTTTTGAAAGGTCCAGGCGGTTGATGTTAGTCTGGCCGAAAAAGGCCGTCTTCAGTTGCGGATGCCCTGTTATCGTCCCGTTTACGGGTTCCAGTTCACCGGCAAGAAGATTAAGCAGGGTCGTCTTGCCCCTCCCGTTTTTCCCGATAATCGCAATGCGGTCATCTTTCCCGACAAAGAGATCCAGATTGTCAATCAGTGATTCAACTGCCGGGTCAAAGGAGAAAGACAAACCCTCGGCTGCCATGAGCTGTTTCCCGGTAAATACGGCATCATTAAAGGCAAAATCAAGATTCTTCACGTCGGTCAGCTTCTCGCGCTGCTCATGCCGGGCAAGCGCCTTGATGCGCGACTGGACCGCCTTTGCCTTGTTCGCCTGGGCACGAAAACGGTTGATGAACTGTTCGACGTCTTTCCTCTTCCGTTCATCGTTCAGACGCGTCTTTTCATATACTTCTTCGTCAATCAGTATCTGTTGATAGAGTTTGTCCGTCGGGCCTTCAATCTTTCTCACCTTCTGGCGATGGATTCCAAGGGTATGCGTAGTCACACTGTCCATAAACTCCCGGTCGTGGGTGATAATGATCATTTCGTTCTGCCAGGACCTGAGAAATTTGACCAGCCACCTAATCGAAACGATATCGAGATAGTTTGTCGGCTCATCGAGCAGAAGGAGGTTTGGTTCGGAAACAAGTACTTTCGCGAGATTCAGCCTTATCTGGTATCCTCCTGAGAGCGAAGACGGTTTTGTGTCAAAATCTTCAGTCGAAAATCCGAGTCCGTGAAGGACGGCCCCCACTTTGTAACTTTCATCCCTGCCATCGTCTGCCTTTGGCAGCAGTAGACACCCCTCTTCCAGGACTGTTTTTTCTGTAAAGGCGATATGTTGGGACAGATGGCCTATACGATAGCCGTTGGGTACGGTGATCACTCCCTCGTCAGGGTATTCCTGCCCGAGGATCATGCGAAAAAGCGTGGTCTTTCCGTGCCCGTTTCTTCCGACGAGCCCAACCCGCTCTCCGGAATTGACGGTAACGTCAATGTCGTTAAAAATAATCTGCCGGCCGTAGGCCTTTGATAACCCGCTAATCTGAATCATTTTGTCAACCCTTATAATAATCAGGCAGGCGTTGTGCAGTCAACTTTGAGAGGGGCATACCAGCAGATCTAACGAATCGAAACTAGTTCGGACTTGAGGCGGAGTAAGCCCGGAGGAAGGGCTGCTGAATCAGACATGATTCCTGAGCATAAGTTCTGTTGAGTGCGGATTCAAAAAATACTGTCTCTTCAGATACGACTCGTCATATTTTCGCACGTAATGTCTCAGGAGAACGAGGGGAACTGCGAGGGGAACAAGTCCCCTGTGATACTCCTCGATGACCTCCCCCAACTCCTTTTTCTCCTCTGAATGCAGTTGCTTTTTGAAATAACCCATCATGTGGTGTAGAACATTCGTATTCTTTTTGACCGTTGCCCGGAGCTTTAACCCTTCCATAAGCATTTTCAGATAATCGTCCTGAAGACTCTCAATCTTATGTTCTTTCGCATTCGCAACAAGATGGCCGAGAGCGGAGTAATGCCGCGGACTATGCGAAAGTAATAAAAGTTTATGGTCTGAGTGAAAGCCTACCAGATCTCTTATTCGACCTCTCCTGTTCACCATTTTCTTCCACCGTTTGAAAACAAAGACCCTCTCTATGAAATTCTCACGGAAGTCAGGGTCATTGAGTCTGCCGTCATCCTCAACAGGCATAAGCGGGAAATATTCCATATATGCACGGGCGAAGATGCCGACTCCGGAATTGCACGGAATACCGGCAGGATTGTAGACCTTTACTCCCCGCATGCCTGAACTCGGAGATCTGCTCTTAAAGATGAAACCGCTCAGATCATCCTTTTCGAGCTCGACTATCCGGACCATTGCCCATTGCTGCATCTGGTCGGTGTAATCTATTCCTGTTTTTCTTGTCACAAGACGCGGTGTATCAGGAGTACCTGTGAGATGCATTGCTTCTCTTGGTATAGAAAGGCCGCACTCCACTTCAGGACAAACAGGAGTCCACTCGACAAATTGGCCAAGGGTATCCCTTATGTAATGATCGAGCTTATGTCCTCCGTCATAACGTACGTTTTCGCCAAGAAGACATGAGCTAATGCCAAGTCTTATCTTATTCAGGGCAGATACCGTCATTTCGCGTTCCCGATCACCCTGTTTCATTTGCCTCCTATTTTTCGTCGGCACAGATTTAAGGTCTTTCCGCCTGCCGCTTAAGGTCCCTCAGAAAAGTCTGGTTCATCACTCTGAGCTTACTCTTCGGAATTGCCCATCATCCTGCCAACAGCATTATCAGGCCGGTTAGTACCTCATCACTGTGCACTCTCACTCCTGCTCCCTCCTGCCTGAAGTTTTGAAGAGATGATGTGAGGTAATTCCGAATTTTCTGCTTGTCCAGATGATCTGCTGCAGAGGTGTCATCTGTTCGACTTTAGGCTCGAATAGATAGGAAATGCGTAGGGTCTTACACTGCACATAAAACTTTCGCCCTGGCTCAAGCGTTCATGTCCAGGCGGTATGATTGTGAGCACGCTGTTCCAGTCAGCCCAGCAGGTGAGATTGATAAATGTCCTCCACACTTTTTCTTTAGGAGCGATACGGTTGTCACCGCATAAGACCTCGTTTTTCAACCCTTCGATGAGAGGATGTGCCACGCCGGAGGGCACCGGAGTTACGAGATCCACCCAATAGGCCGACAGCAGCGGCGTAAAAAAGGGATGCGAATAATAAATCTTGGGAATAGCCCGCGTGCAGCCGCATATTGCTCCATCATTTCTTTATACGTAAGTATCTCCGGACCTCCTATATCGTAGGTCTGCCCTGCAGTTTTGAAATTAATCAGACATTGCCGCTAGGACAAGGACTCTATCCTGCTCATGTATAGAGAGGTCCTTCATGACCTGATCAATGGTCTTCCTTCATTAATTGCTTCGACGGCGCTTGAGCCTTAAGCGTGATCTTATTGTATCACATTCAGAAACAGGCGACAGAATAGTATCGAATGATGCACATACCACGAAGATGTCGTAGGTGATTTTGTACCTGATTAATTAATCTGGGTTAAGCTTATCCAGGGTCCGCAGCAACGCCTCAGCTTTTTTGAGGCATTCGATATATTCCTGATCAGGATCAGAATCTGCAACAATACCAGCACCTGTCTGAATATACGCCCGATTATTCTTAATAAGAAATGTTCTGATAATAATATTGAGGTCCATGCAGCCGTTGAACCCGATATAACCGAGTGATCCGGTATACACTCCTCTTCTGAACGTCTCAAGCTCGTCAATGATCTCCATGCAGCGCACCTTCGGGACACCGGTAATAGTGCCCCCGGGATAAACCGCTGCAATAACATCAAAGCAGTCCTTCCCTGCGGCAAGATAGCCCTCCAGATTAGAAACAATATGCATGACGTGAGAATAATCCTCTGTCACCATCAACTCATCGACCCGGACAGTCCCGTAATCTGCAATTCGCCCGATGTCATTGCGTTCGAGGTCGATCAGCATGATATGCTCAGCTCTCTCCTTCTCATTCAGCAGGAGCTCAGCACGCAGGCGGTCGTCTTCGCCCAAGTCCCTCCCCCGCGGCCTCGTCCCTGCAATCGGTCTGGTATCAATAACACCATGGCTGAGCCTCACCAACCGCTCAGGTGACGAGCTGACGATCTGATATTCCCCGAAATCGGCATATGCAGCAAAAGGCGACGGATTGATTTCACGTAGGATCTTGTAGATATTCCATGAGTCATATCCGGTAAGGTCTGCCGACACACGGAGGGACAGATTCGTCTGGAATATATCGCCGGAGGCAATGTATTCCTTGGCCCTCTGAACCATTGAGATATATTCTTCTTTCGTAATATCAGACCGCACATCAATACACTTCTCAATGTGCTTCTCCGGCCGAGGTGAAAAGACTGTTGGTTCCCTTTTTTGAGCTATTTTATTAAATAGCACCTGAACTTCCTCTTCTGCTCCTGCCACTTGCTCTTCTCTCGGACTGAGGCTCCCGGCGTATCCCGGGACCGTCTCCCGTGCGCCAGGGCATACGATTATCCACGCCCTGCCCTCCTTATGATCAAAGGAGATAAGCCGGTCGAACATAAAGAAATGAGCGTCCGGCAGATTCAGGTCATCAAAGGTGGTACTCGGAATCCGCTCAAGATACCTGACAAAGTCATAGCAGAGAAGACCTGCTGCTCCGCCTTGGAACGGGGGAAGACCGTCAAACGGTTTCTGCCTGTAGCAGGTCACCAATTCCCTCAGGCACTCGAGTGGCCTGCGGGAGGAAAGTGCTTTGCGGCCGCAGATATCTATTTCAACACTTCCCTCCTTGACCGTAAATTCGAGATAGGGGTCGACGCCGATAAACGAGTAGCGGGCAATCCGCTCGGAGCCCTTCACGCTCTCAAAGAGCAGACTCCTGGAGGCCCTGACAGCCTCATAAACAGAACATGGGTCCTGATACGGGATTTCTTTTACAACCGGGGAAGAGAGGCTGGTCATGGGGTCACACCGTCTGGGACCATCAGCAAATGATTTCTTCACCGTGAGAGAACAGCTATAGATGAGAATTGTGATTGTCTGAACTGCTCGCGGATCATGACCCGGAAATCTCCTGCTGTATGCGTTCTACTGCTTTTACCGGATCAGCCTGGTTCATGATCGAGCGGCCCATGACCAGATAGTCTGCTCCGGCAGCTATCGCCTTCTTCGGGGTCATAATTCTGGCTTGGTCATCGGCAACTGCCCAGGACGGCCTGATCCCCGGAGTGACGATCAGGAACCTGTCTCCACAGTGCCCCTTGATCATCGCAGCCTCATATCCCGAGGCGACAACGCCGTCCAACCCTGCCTTCAACACCATGCCGGAGAGATGGCGCACGTGTGTATTCAGGCTGTGCTGGAGACCAAGCTCAGACTTCAGGACCTCCTGCGTCATGCTCGTCAGGACGGTGACGGCGATTATCTTGGGTCTGTTGATATTTTCCCTGAGGCATACATTGACCACCTCGTCCCTGCATCTGTTCATCATGTCAAAACCGCCGGACGCATGGACATTAAACATAAAAACACCGTTTCGTGCTGCTGCCACTCCTGCCCGGGCGACAGTTGTTGGTATGTCGTGGAACTTCAGATCAAGGAATATCTTCTTGCCGCGTTTATGGATTTCTTCAAGTATCAATGGACCAGCAACAGTAAATAGTTCAAGTCCTACTTTAAATATATCAATGCAACAACCTAATTTATCTACAATATTTAGAGCATATTCCTTTTCAGGAACATCAAGGGCAATTATCAATTTATTATCCTGCATCTATCACCTGCTGTCGACCTTTGAAAGCACTATTCCCTTCTGGGCCTGATATTTTCCCTTTTTATCGGCATACGAAGTCTGGCAGATCTCATCTGTGCCGAGGAAGACAACCTGGCCGATGCCTTCATTTGCATACAGGCGGACAGGTACCGGCGCAGTATTCGAAACAGAGATCGTTATATATCCTTCCCATTCAGGTTCAAGCGGTGTCACGTTCACAATCACCCCGCTTCTGGCATAGGTCGACTTTCCGAAGCAGATTGCAAGCGTTTCGCGCGGTATTCTAAAATATTCGAGTGATCGGCAGATGACATACGAGTTTGCAGGTACTTCACAGATGTCTCCCTTGAAATCCTCCATGCAGACTGCATCGAAATTCTTAGGGTCGATGACTATGCCCGAGGCCGGCCTGAGAATCCTGAACTCATCGGCAATCCTCATATCATAGCCATAGGAGCCCACGCCTGACGAAATCACACCCTTCCGCACCTGGTCCTGGTTAAATGGTTCAATCATTCCCTGTGCGGCCTTTGTTCTTATCCAGACATCATTCTTAACCATAGGGTGAAAACCTGCTTTCCGATTGTTTTCCGGCTGATAGTATAACTTATTGCCTTCATCATTTCCCGGCATCTTTTTTCTGTTTTCTTCCTATTTCCCTGATCAACTCATGCTCCTGGTTCAGAAAAGCTTCATCCACGCTCTTCTTCCCGAATCTTATCCGGTTATAGTCCGACAAATAGTCGGAGAGCAGGATATTAAACGAAAAGTGCCCGGCCTGCTCCATAATCCCGGCAGAGGTGGTTGACGGAGTCATACTAAGCCCACTTCTCTTCAGTGCTTTTCGCACCTTCAGATATGAGGCTGTTATTGCCCAGGGTCTTGCTCCGGATCTTTTCCTCTGTCTTTTCTGCCAGGCTATGAAGAGCATTGTCAGCAGGAGAATTAACGCAACAATCACCAACAGGACTGAATACCGGACAGTATATGAACCGTTGACGGAAAGATCATCAGGTCTAAAGAGTCCAAATCCGGTTATGAATTGTCGGGTCAGATGGACGAATATGGCCCGCTGGTCGGAAGACCTGAAACCGACTACATACCTCGCCCACTGCGTCTTAACCGAATCCCAGAAAAGGGAGTACGATTCCACGGGTGCCGGAGCAACCGAAGGAGTCGGATCATAACGCTTCCATTTCCCATTGATCAGGGCCTCAACCCAGGAATGTGCGTCTCTCTGCCGCACAATCAGATAGCCGCCATAGGCATTGCGGTCTCCTCCGAGAAAGCCAGTGACGATCCTGGCGGGTATGCCGACACTCCTGAGCATGAGCACCATGGCGCTTGAATAATGCTCACAGTATCCCCTCTTCGAGCGGAAGAGAAAGTCTTCGAGCGGACTGATACCCTTTGGCGCCGGAGATACAGTCAAGGTATATGCATAGTTGCTTCTCAGATACTCCGCAATAGCCTGCGCCTTCTGCTCATCGCTCTGATCACCACTTTGATCATCACTCCTGGCGTCATTCTTATTAGAGGTGCGCTTAGAGGTCTGATAAGGTCGCGTGATATCCCTGGCAAGTTCAGAGATCCTTTCGATGCCGAAAGGAACCTGCAGATAGATAGGCTGAGGCGTCCCCTCCTCCTCTTTCGAGATGTCACTGTATACGGTGTACCTGCTGCGTCTCGAAACCTTGCCGGGCTGTGCAAGATTACCTGCCGTATCAACCGTCAGAAAATAAGCGTCTGTCTTTATGCTTCTGATCATTGACAGGCCAAAAATCACGTCAGAGTCCAGAGGCTCCAGATCGATTTGCTGCTCAACAACCTGCCCCCTGTTATAAGACCCGAGGAGAAATTCGTCACCGGTTTTTTGAATGCGGTTCTTCGCTCCAAGTTCATTCTTCCAACGTATTCCGTCAAACACTTCAAGGGTGCGCCCCCTCCAGTATAGCGGCCCGCTGGCCCCGGCATCCATCTCCACTCTCAGGATAACTGTGGGATCGAGTTTGATGCTACCGAGATCCCCAAACTCCATCTGCTCTGAAAACCCCGATGTGCGAATGCCACGGGTGTGGCTCTTCCCGATAAAGCGGTGTGTCAAACGGGGCAATGCTATAAAGAATACAGTGGTCATGCAGAGCGTCAATACAGATATCACATAGACCGGCCTGCTGACAAGTGCCTTATCGATATGACCTTCCTTCAAAAAATGCGAAAAGACCATAGCAGTGACCAGCATCACCATAAAAACAACAAACACAATACCAAATGCGAGCGAGGTTGTCAATTCAGAGGCAATGATCAACTGGAGCAACGATACAAAATATACCTGGAGATGGTCCCATGGTTCTTTCAGGTCAAAACTCTTTAGTGCCTGAAAAGCTATGGTCAGATGTGCTACTGCGATAAACACATCACCGCTAACTGTAACGGCGTCAAACAAAAAGATAAACAGTTCGAGAATCGCCAGGATTCCGATGACCGCCGTGGGCGCATGCTTTTCCCCCTTGAAAAAACGGTAGTACCCGGGAACTAGGGCAACTGCACTCAAAGACATGATGGGACTGACCTCTCCGGTAATCGCAAGGCTTGCGCACCCGGTCAGAGCAAGAAGGGCTGTCAGGATTTTATATAGTATCGGCATGGATTATATGACTGTCCTCGGGAAGAAGCACCTGCGCGTTCACCTCTGATGATTTCAGTACCAGGACAAAGCTGCCGTCGTCATCGGGAAGGATAGTGTCATCGCCCACAAGTTCTTCCCCGACAAGGGCAAGCATATCAAGAATTCGAAGGAGATGCTCATATCCTGAACCGAAAGGGACTACATCATGAACAGAGACCAATCTGACAAAATCTCCGCTGTCGATGAATCTGCGGGCTAGTGCGGCAGTGATAGAAACCGCCTTCTCAAAATCTCCTGCCGCATCTGGCGATCCGTTCCCAATGATGATCGTCTTTTTCGTGCTCTCACGCAGGGTATACTCCTTTACCATCAGGCAGGCCCGTTTTGCCGAGGCCTTCCAGTGGACCTGCTTGAGGTCATCGCCATAGGAGAATTGCCTGATATGAAGAATATCATCCCCGGTCTTTGACGTCATCAGACTGCATGTGTCTTCCAAGGCAAAGGTCGCTTCGTTGTTCAGGTCGGTGTCATAATACGCAGGATATACGACAACGTCTTTTGCAATGCTCATCTTTTTTTCCGCATAAAAAAGAATGAACGGGAAACTGCTTTCTACGATCACGTCAAGGCAGGAAAGCAGGCCCCTGCTGACAAAGACAGCTCTCATCTGTTTTTCAACACGGCCGCTTGTGGCTATTTTGCTTATGGTACAGTTGTCCTGAAGAACCCGAGAAGCAACATGGACTGAATAAGCCGGCAAAATTCTCTTGTCATTGGCGACCGTGATACGCACTGGCGTCGGTTCATTTGCAAAAATTGGTGCGAAAATTGGCGCTTCAAAGGAAATATCAACATGGAGTTTCGAAAGGATCAGCTTCGGAATAAGCAATGAGAGAAGAAGAAATGCAAGCATGAGCGATAGGACTAGATAGATAAGGTTATTGCCGGTATTCACTGCGGCAACCGCAATCAGGACCGTTGCGAGAATTGATCGTCTTCCTTCCCGTGTAGACCTCATGCCATCAGATGCCCTGTGACCTAAAGCGGGACCGGCAGTCTCTCCACAATATCGCGGATGATCAAGTCAGCCTCGGCAATGACCCTTCGGGTCTTGAGGATAATGCGATGTCCGAGCAGAAACGGCGCGAGCATTTTTATATCATCGGGAATAATAAAATCCCTCCCTTCATAATAGGCATGGGCCCTGGCCGCGGTCAGAAAAAACTGTGCCCCGCGCGTGCTCGCTCCAAGACGGACAGCGGGATGGTTCCTAGTGGCCGCGATAATCTGCAGGAGATATTCTACAAGACTGTCATGAACGGCTATTTTCCCGGCTTCATCCTGCATCCTGACGATATCCTGACGTGATAGGACAGGGGCAAGGTCTTCCATAATTTCAAAGCTCGATGGCCTGAGTATGGCCTGCCTCTCATATTCAGGCAAGGGATAGCCGATCGTGATATGCATCATAAACCGGTCAAGCTGGCTCTCGGGCAATGGAAATGTCCCCTGGTACTCAACCGGATTCTGCGTTGCAATGACCATAAACGGCTCCGGCAGCACAAAAGTATTCCGCTCGACAGATACTTTTTTTTCGCTCATCGCCTCCAGAAGCGCAGATTGGGTCTTCGGATTCGTCCTGTTAATCTCGTCGGCCAGCACAATATTTGAAAAAAGCGGCCCCTGCCTGAACTCGAAATCCCGCCTATCCTGATTGTATATGGTGACGCCGATAATATCAGTGGGCAGCAGATCGCTCGTAAACTGTATCCTCCTGAACGAGCATTCAACAGATTTCGCCAAGACAGAGGCAAGTGTTGTCTTCCCAACACCGGGTATATCTTCAATCAAGAGATGTCCCCCACCCAGCAGCGTAACGATTGCCATTTTGATAGTGTCACTCTTCCCCCGAAGAACGCTCTCCATCTGGTTTTGCAATTGCCTCAGCGACTGATTTATCATAGTAGCCATTGTAGTATTATACATCTATTATACATTTATCCTATATTGGACCAGAGGGAGATACGTGTGAAAAAGCCCATGCATAAGGCCTCAAGCAAGCCCCCGAAGGCAATGCTGCACAAGACACAGCCGCAGAATAGAGTGGCTGATCCCCTGAATAAATTATGGAGCGGCCGGTTCAAGGAGCCCACTCATGCATCGGTCGAGTCTTTCACTGAGTCAATCTCTTTTGATAAGCGGCTCTGGAGACAGGATGTCAACGGCAGCATCGCGCATGCCCACATGCTCGCCAAACAGCGTATTATCACCCTGAAAGAGGCCGAGGCAATCATACGGGGACTGAATAACATCGCCTTGGAAATCGCTGCCGGGACATTCTCCTTCAGCAGAAATCTGGAAGATATCCATATGAATATCGAATCTAGCCTCACCAGCAGGATCGGCGATCCCGGGAAAAAATTGCATACCGCGCGTTCGCGAAACGACCAGGTTGCACTCGACCTGAGGCTCTATCTCAGGGATGAGATCCGGTCAATCATGTCACTGGTCCGCAGCCTCGAAGAAACGATCGTTGCGATCGCAGAAAAACACCTTGATGTTATCATGCCTGGATACACGCATCTCCAGAGGGCACAACCAGTGCTTCTGTCTCATCATCTCCTGGCCTATGTTGCTATGCTCGATAGAGACAGGGGCCGTTTCAGCGATTGTCTCAGGAGAATGGATGTCATGCCGCTCGGGTCCTGCGCCCTTTCCGGTACGTCGCTACCGACCGACCGTTTTCTTGTTGCCCGGGAACTCGGATTCAACTCGATATCGATGAACAGCATCGATGCTGTTTCTGACCGGGATTTCGCTATCGAATTCCTAGCTGCATCCGCAGTCCTTATCATGCACCTGTCACGGTTTGCCGAGGAACTTGTCCTCTGGTCAACCGAGGAATTCAGGTTTATCGAAATCTCCGATCGCTTTACGACCGGATCCAGCATCATGCCACAGAAGAAAAACCCCGATGTCGCCGAATTGATCCGGGGCAAGACCGGCCGGGTATACGGCAATCTGGTTTCACTGCTGACACTGATGAAAGGACTTCCCCTCGCCTATAACCGCGATATGCAAGAAGACAAACAGCCGGTCTTTGACACAGCAGACACGATCAGTGCATGCCTCACGGTCATGACCGGGATGTTGCCGGCAATACAATTCAATGCCTCCCGGATGAAGGCCACTGCAGGGGAAGGATATTCAACAGCAACTGATCTGGCCGAGTACCTTGTCAGGAAAGGCGTCCCTTTCCGCGCAGCGCACGAGATTACCGGAAAGATCGTACTCCATTGCATCAGAAAGAAAATCGGACTGCAAGCCCTTGACCTTAAGGACTTGCAGTCTTTTTCGCCGTTGATCGACAGGGATATATTCGCTGTACTGGAACCTTCCACGTCGGTCAGGACAAGGACGTCGTATGGCGGAACGTCACCAGCTGAAGTCAAACGCCAGATACGGCATTATAAGAAAATGCTGGCAAAATGATGATCAAAGCCTTCGTCTTCCGGCCTGCACATCCGACGGTCCTCGTTATCCTGTTGCTCCTCTCTGTGTTCGGGTCTGCTTGCGGAAAAAAGGGCGCACCAACGCTGAAGTCGTATGAGAAACCTCCCGAGGCATCAAACGTAACTGCATTCAACCGTGAAAACAGCATATATCTCCAGTGGTCATTTCCGAAAGACAAGGAAGTGACCATAAAGCATCTTGTTATTCTGAGGGCTGTTGGAAATGATTTCATCAGGATTGTTGAGACGGAACCACAAAGCCGAAGGTATGTTGACACCGCGATACAACCTGAGCAGCAGTACCGTTATAAAATACTGGCGGAGAGCCACCGCGGCGTCTTCAGCCCTGATTCGAACATCATCACCATTACGCCGCATAATGCGCCGCCACCCCCGCAGGGAGCGAGTTTCACTGTAGCGCCAGCGTCACTTGAACTGAAATGGCAGGCCGGTGAAAGCGGTCTTTTGTATAATGTTTATAAGTCAACGGAATCCGGGCAGTATACTTTTATCCCGATCAACAGCACACCCCTGTCATCACCCTCTTATACCGACGCTCTCACGTTGCAGAAAACGGTTTATTACACCGTGCGGAGCCTGACCAACACGACCATCAGGAACGAGGGCCTGCCATCAGCAGAAATCAGTGTCGATCCGGCCGGGTTTGTGCCTAGTCCGCTGAAGGCAGTCCGTTTCATTGCGTCAGATGCCCGTGTCTTTCTGTCATGGGATGCGCCTGCCGAGACATGGGTAACCGGTTTTAGAATCTATCGTAAGACAGAAGGCAGGGAATATTCCCTTATAGCCGAAACACAGATCCCGTCTTTTATCGATTCTGAGCCATTGACTTCAGAGCGTTCCTATCGGGTCC
This sequence comes from Nitrospiraceae bacterium, assembly GCA_003153275.1. Lineage (GTDB taxonomy): Bacteria > Nitrospirota > Thermodesulfovibrionia > Thermodesulfovibrionales > UBA6898 > PALSA-1316. The sequence goes on from PLXX01000149.1 coordinate 42,508, forward strand.
ATGCTACAGGACCCTTCAGGGAAGGTCCCGGGGTTGAGATCAGGGGCGTTCGCCTTGAAGCAACTGAAAAATAGGAAACACTGCGTGCAGATGCAGCCTCAAACCAAAAACCGTGGATAAATCAGCGGAGACATCAGCCAAAAACAGGGAAAAAAGCCGCATTAGACATCTGGAAAAGGCCGTCGGGGAATTGAAGACGGCTCTGACCAGCGCTGAACAGAGACTTGCCCGTGAAACGCTGGAACGAACAAATACTGCCAATGAATTACAAGAGTACCGTGGCGTGCTTAACCGTACCATCGCCGAAAGGACTCAGGAACTCCGAAACGCAAACAGGGACCTGAGAGCCGAGATCATGCGCCGCATTCAGATGGAAAAAGAGCTTGTAGAAAGCCAGCGTTTTGTGAACAGGATTACAGACGCCACCCCAAATCTGCTCTACATCTATGACGTCATCACAAATCGAAACATATATATCAACCCGCTTATTACGAACATCCTAGGCTTTTCACAGGACCAGATAAAGCAGGTCGGCAGTCAGTTTTTTCAGTCTGTGCTCCATCCCGAAGATGCCTGCGTCTTTGAACGTCTGAAGGAACGCTTTGATCATGCGGGCTACAAGGACATTCTTGAGTCAGAGTACCGGATGAAAAATGTTCATGGTGAGTGGCGCTGGTTTCAGAGCAGAGACGTCATCTTTAAAAAAACCTCGCGCGGACTGCCCCAGTTGATCCTCGGCATTGCCCAGGACATAACCGAAAGGAAGAAGGCCGAAGAAGAACTTAACCAGTCGCGTGAACAGCTCAGGGTCCTGCTCGCCCACCAGCAGTCCGTGAGAGAAGAGGAGAGGACGCGTATCTCCCGCGAGATCCACGACGAGCTCGGCCAGTCCCTGACTGCATTGAAAATCGACCTGTCCTGGCTGGCCAAAAGGTTGTCAAAGGACCAGGAGGTCCTGGTCGAAAAAGCAATCGAGATGACGCGCCAAATTGATCTTAATATTCAGACGGTCAAAAGAATTTCTGCTGAATTGCGGCCGGGACTTCTCGATGACCTTGGTCTCACAGCAGCGCTTGAGTGGCAGGCAGAGGAGTTCGAGCAGCGGCAGGGCATCAGATGCGAGCTCAGGATCAGGCCTGACGATATTACGCTGGACCGTGACATCTCGACTGCCATCTTCCGGATCTTCCAGGAAACCATCACCAATGTCGTCCGCCATGCCAAGGCCAGTCGTATTACGGTTCATCTCACAAAAGAAACCCGCGGAGTGGTATTGACCGTCCGGGATGACGGCAGAGGAATAACCAGAAAACAGATTGCAAGTCCGACGTCCATCGGGCTGATCGGTATGAGGGAACGCGTTAACTTTCTCGGTGGCACCTTAGACATAAGCGGCACCAGACATAAGGGAACAATCGTAAAAGTATCCATTCCCTTATCGTCATAACCCTGTAATTCCAGAAATGATCCTGAAGAGTTGCCCTTCAAACAAGAACCCTTTTTCTGACAAATTCGGGGGAATCAGGATACTGTGCTACAATTAATCAGATGTGCTGTCATCAGCTACGGAGGTTTTAAATACCTGTACTCTACGGAAAACTGAGCGGTCTCAAGAGAAGTCAGATCAGCGCGCTTGAAAAGATATACCGTCGCCGGCTTCATCGTGAAGTGATAACCACTGAACTCGGCAGATACCTCGCCGGACTTTCAGAAGAGATGAATCGCCAGATCGGCATTTTGGTGACCCGCAAGGGGGCCATTACTCATGTTATTGTCGGCGATGCAAAAGGTATTTTCATCCCTCCCCTTCAGGAGTATCCTCTCGGCAGACGGGCGCTCAGAGGGCTGAGGCTGATCCATACGCACCTGAACGATGAGCCCCTCAACAAGGATGATATAACCGACCTCTCCCTCCTGAGGTTTGATCTCATTGCAGCCATAGGGATCAGGAACGAACAGCCCGTCCACCTGTATATCGCCCATCTTGTACCCCAGGCCGGAAATACAGTTTATGAGATACAGCCTCCGCAGGATTTTTCCAATTATGATTTTAATTTTATTCCTTTTGTTAATGCCCTGGAGGATGAATTCGAAAGGTCGCAGGGATTTGTTATCGCCGGAGCAAAGAACCGAAAGGCCCAACCTCATGCTGTTCCGCCTGACCAAAAGCATCTCCGGAAGCATCTCCCTCAGTCCTCACCTGAACAAGAACCGGCGGTCGGACATGAACGGGCTATACTCGTCAGCGTTTCGACAAAGTCGAAACACGATCAGGAGGACTCAGTCGACGAACTGGCGGAACTCGCATGGTCAAGTAATGTCGCCGTCCTCGAAAAGATTATCCAGAGTCCAAAACAGATCAATCCGCGGTATCTGCTCGGTGAAGGCAAGCTGCAAGACCTCATCATAACAGCGATGAACCGCGGAGCAACGATACTCATTTTTGATCAGGACTTGAACCCCTCCCAGATCAAAGCTATCAACGAACTCACTGAACTGAAAGTAATAGACCGTTCACAACTTATCCTTGATATCTTTGCCCAGCGGGCGCACAGCAGAGACGGAAAGGTCCAAGTGGAACTCGCCCAACTCAAGTACCGTCTGCCAAGGTTGTCCGGCAAAGGCACTGCCATGTCAAAGCTTATGGGTGGCATTGGTGGCCGCGGCCCTGGAGAGATGAAACTTGAGATAGACCGCAGACGCGTCAGAGACCGGATCGCTCTGCTCGAAAAAGAGCTGAAAAGCCTCAGCGAGGCCCGACGGCAGCGCAAATCCCGGAGAGTTGCCAACCGTGTTCCTATCGTGTCGATTGTTGGTTACACCAATGCCGGCAAATCCACGCTTCTGAACATGCTGACGAGAAGCAGGACATTTGTTGAGGACAAGCTCTTTGCGACCCTCGACACTGCAAGCAGGCGTGTTCGTTTCCCCCATGAGCGCGAACTGATTATCACTGACACGGTTGGTTTTATCCGGGACCTGCCGAAAGACCTGATAGCCGCATTCAAGTCAACGCTTGAAGAACTTGAGGATGCCGATCTTCTGATCCATGTGGTTGACCTCTCGAACCAGCGCTTCGAGCAGCACATGGCGTCGGTTGATGCGATCTTGAAAGATCTTGACCTTGAAAACAAAAAAAGGCTGCTCATCTTTAATAAAACAGATCGTGTGCCTGCTGATGAGGTGGCTTACCTGTCGCTCCGTTTTAACGCCATTGCCATTTCAGCAATCGACAGTGGAACCTTCGCCCCGCTTCTGGAGGCAATAGAGGGCACTGTCTTTCATGAAAAAAAAGAGACGGCAAAGGTATAATACATCTGTTCGGCGGAATTCATCTCTACAAGTCTAATGACACGATAAAAAAGGATACTGCATGGAATTTGCACCAAAATGGATAGCATGGGAAATCACTCGGAGATGTAATCTCAGATGCGTACATTGCCGTTCCTCTTCTGAAATGGAGGCCAAAGGACACCCTGATTTCAGCACTGATGAGGCGTACCGGATACTCGACGATATCGTCAGCTATGCCAACCCGGTCGTTGTCCTGTCTGGTGGCGAGCCGCTTTCGCGGGAGGATGTCTTTGATATTGCGACGTACGGGACCGGAAAAGGTCTCAGGATGTGTCTCGCAACGAACGGCACGCTGGTTGATGACTCTGCCTGCGAAAAGATAAAGACCTCCGGCATCAGAATCGTCTCACTCAGCCTTGACGGTGCTGACGAGACCGTTCATGACGACTTTCGAAATCAGAAGGGCGCGTTTGCCGGCACGGTTAATGCAGCCCGGCTTTTTAAAAAGCATGAGATTCAGTTCATTATCAATTCGTCCTTCACCAAGAGGAACCAGGAGCAGATTCCCCTGGTCTATAAACTTGCGAAAGAACTCGGCGCCACAGCGTGGTATATGTTCATGATTGTCCCCACCGGCCGGGGAGAAGAGATCATGAAGGAGCTGATCACCAAGGAAGATTATGACGGAATCCTTGACTGGCATTATGACATGGAAAAGGATGAAGACCTGATGCTGGTCCGGCCGACCTGTGCACCACATTACTACCGGGTGGTGCTTCAGAAGGCAAAAGAGGACGGCGAATCATTCAAGAGACGGACGCTGAAATTCTCGACCGGCGGATCAAAAGGCTGTCTCGCAGGACAGCTGATCTGTCTGATCGATGTCGACGGAAATGTCCTGCCCTGCAGTTATTTCCCTCTGCCTGCAGGCAATGTCCGCACGCAATCCTTCAAAGAGATATGGGAAAATTCCGAGCTGTTTAAGAACCTGAGAGACTTCAAGTCCTACAAGGGCAAATGCGGCTCTTGTGAATTCGTCAATGTCTGCGGCGGATGCAGGGCCCGGGCCTATGCTATCAACGGCGATTATCTGACTGAAGAACCCTTCTGTAGTTATACTCCTGTAAAATTGAGAAAGGATGAAAAGTGAATAATTCAATGAACGATACATTTTTAAAAGCATGCAGAGGTGAAGCGGTCCCCTATACGCCCGTATGGCTGATGCGGCAGGCGGGACGGTACCTGAAGGAATATCAGGATGTCAGATCAAAGGTGGATTTCCTTACCCTTTGTAAGACACCTGAACTTGCAGCAAAGGTGACGCTTCAGCCGGTCGATATTCTGAAGGTCGATGCTGCAATCCTGTTTTCAGACATCTTGATCCCGGTGGAGGCGATGGGCATGCACCTTGAGTTCACGGACAAAAAAGGACCTATTCTGGGAGAGCCGGTACGAACAAAGGCAGGGGTTGACAAGCTAGTCATTCCGGATACAGAGGACAGTATGTCGTTTGTTCTGGATACGATAAAGATCCTCCGCCGTGAGCTTGAAAACAGAGTCCCGCTCATAGGGTTTTCCGGCGCCCCCTGGACACTCGCAACCTATATTATTGAAGGCGGCTCATCAAAAAACTTTCTCCATACAAAACGTATGATGTATCAAAACCCCGGCCTCTTCAATGTCCTTCTCGAAAAGATTACGGCAACCGTGATCGAGTACCTGACGGCACAGATCAAGGCCGGCGCCCAGGCGGTCCAGATCTTTGACTCATGGGCCGGTATCCTTACGCCATATGATTATGAAAATGTGATCTTCCCCTATGTAAAAACGTGCGCTAAGGCCCTGAAGAAATTCGATGTCCCGGTCATCTATTTTGCCAACGACTGCTCCGGCATCCTCAAAATAGTCAAAAAATGCGGGGCAGATGTTATCGGCGTCGACTGGCGCGTGGACATGCATGAGGCAGTAAAGAAGATCGGGAAGAAGGCCTCGGTCCAGGGCAACCTCGACCCGTGCGTCCTCTTCGCGCCGCACGACCATATCGAAGAGCGTGTTCAGGATGTCCTCAACAATGCTGAGGGTGCCCGCGGCCATATCTTCAACCTCGGCCACGGCATCCTCCCTGAAACCCCGGTCGAGAATGCGATATACATGGTCGATGCGGTACATAGATTAAGCAGGAAAGATTAAGAAGAGTCATCATAATTTTGTGAGTCATAAAAAAAGGATTCTGCTTAGCTGTTTTTTTCTCTGCTTTTGGACTGCTTCCTTTGCGGCTGAGAAGACCAATGAAGTACTGCTGCGTTCCGGAAAACAGGAAAGCCTTGTCAGGCTCGTCCTCGAGGGGCAGGATGACCTTATAAAAAATACCAATATCGCAACTTCGCTTGCACTGGTCAGAGTGGACTTCCCCACAGCCGTTGAGATCAAAAAGCAGAAGGACTTTCTCTTTGAAACGGTAAATAAGGACAGATTTCTTGTTATCTATCTTAGGGATGTCCTGGATGTCAGAACCTATAAGCTGACGGCCCCTGCCAGGCTCGTGATCGACCTCAGGACAGCACCTGCGCAGCAGAAGGAAACGCTCTCCAAGCTGGATGTCAAAGCGCCTCAGGAGACACAGCCTCCAACTGCACCGACTGTACTGAAGGGACCAAAGGATACGGCAGCCACAGCACAGAAGCCACAACAGCCGGCTGCTCAGACCCCCTCAGCCTCTCCTGGATCGGGTCCCTCTCCGGAGAAATCCCGCAGGATCAAACTGTGGGTTATCGATCCCGGGCACGGGGGTTTTGACCAAGGCATCGTCTTGCAGGACAAAAGAGAAAAAGATATCAGCCTTGCCCTTGCTAAAGATCTAAGTACAGTTATTACCAAAAAGGGACTGACGGTTTTTTTAACAAGAAAAACCGATCAGCCGCTATCGCTGCAGGAGAGGATCAGCTTCGCTTCATCCAGAAAGCCTGATCTGTTCATCTCCCTGCATGCATCGGCAGCTGACACATGGGCTATCTATACATCAACAGCAGAAGAAAAAGAGGGCAATGCGGATACGGCAATCAGGATGTATAATGCCACGTCAAAACAGGGCAGGCACCTTGAAAAAAGCAGGGCAATCGCCAGGTCCCTTGGTACGGCTATACGCAATGAGTTTAAAAGCACGGTTCTTCTGAGGGAGCTTCCCCTTCCCGTTCTGACCTCTCTTGACAGCCCCTCGGTCATCATCGAATATCCACTGGCAAAAGATATTGCTTATGATCAGAAGATGCGCGACCGCATCATTAAAGCACTGTTGAACGGAATCACTGCATATGAACAATAAACGGATCCTCATCTGGGCAGCCGTCGCGGTGTTGCTCGCGGGCTTCTCCGGTGGCGGCTATTATTTTTTCCGCAATTTCACTATTACCAAGCAGCAGCGCTCGACTACGATGCCGGAGCCTCGTGAGTCCCTTCCCGGTCAGCATGTTGATGTCATGACCGTCAGGATTTTCAATCCGGTCGGCGGACGTCTCGAGGATGTGGAAAAAAACATCCCCCGAAGGATACGAACATCCGCGATAGCCGAAGCGGTCATAGAAGAATATTTCAGGTTGCCGGCCAATGCAGCTGGTTCGCCCATACCGGCCAATGTAAAACTGCTCGGCCTTTACCGGGACGCGATGCAGATCCTCTATATCGATCTCTCGGATGAGGCGCGGAGAAATTTTCATGGAGATGCTGCCTCTGAATATCTGCTGCTAAAGGGCCTTCTCGAAACCGTGGTGTCTAATGTTACGGATATCCAGGACGTCAAGGTTCTGGTAGAAGGCAAGGAAATTGATTCGCTCGGCGGCCATGTGATGCTGAAGTATCCGTTGAAGAACCTGGTCAGCGGAGAGATAAAGAGCGAGGTAAAAATTTCCAATGAACAGTAATAATCTGCCGATAGGCATCTTTGATTCAGGCATCGGCGGACTGACCGTCCTAAAAGAGATCATTAACAGATTACCGTCGGAGCGGACGATCTATCTCGGCGACACTGCCCGTGTACCTTATGGAAGCCGGTCGCCGGAGACGGTAACCAGATATTCGTTTGAGAATTCGAGATTTCTTTTTTCCCGGGGGATCAAGCTCCTGGTCATAGCCTGCAACACGGCATCGTCCGTCAGTCTGGAGCGAGTACGGCGATCGGTATCCGTTCCGGTTATCGGGGTGATACAGCCCGGTGCGCGTGCGGCCGCAGCAGCAACCCGCAACAAGAAAGTCGGCGTCATCGGCACCGATGCCACTGTACGGACCAATGCCTATTCTTCTGCGATCAGGTCGATCGACAGCTCTATCGAGGTATTCAGTCTAGCCTGTCCCCTATTTGTTCCGCTTGTCGAAGAAGGCTGGACAGAGGGAGCGGTCGCCGAGCTGACAGCAGAGACCTACCTCAGGGACATCAGAAGAGAGGGGATTGATACACTTGTTCTCGGCTGCACGCACTATCCGCTTCTGAAGGGCGTCCTTTCTAAGATTATGGGTCCGGGCGTGAGATTGATCGACTCAGCGATCGAGACTGCAGCGACGATCCGCGCTGCACTTGAGGAGCAGTCGCTGTTAAGAGATGTTCAAGGAGATGGAACCGGCGAAAGCAACAGGGAGTTTTACGTGACCGATTCGCCCGAAAAGTTCATAGATGTCGGTGAGCGTTTTCTCGGGAGCAGCATCAGCTTTATAAAAAAAATAGAACTTGAATCGGAGGTATGACAGATGCGGTCTGACGGCAGGCAGGATAACGAAATACGAGAGGTAAAAATAACCCGCAATTTCATCAGCACTGCCGAAGGCTCAGTCCTGATTGAACTGGGCAATACCCGGGTGATCTGCAATGCCTCAATAGAAGAGAGAGTCCCGCCCTTTCTGAAGGACCAGAATAGGGGATGGGTCACGGCTGAATACTCAATGCTGCCCCGGGCCACACAGGTCCGTACCTCAAGGGAGTCCTCTATCGGCCGCGTCAGCGGTCGCACCCACGAGATACAGCGTCTTATCGGCAGGTCTCTCCGTTCGGTCGTCGACCTTGAACGCCTCGGCCAGCGGACGATCTGGATCGACTGCGATGTTATCCAGGCAGACGGGGGTACACGGACAGCAGCCATAACCGGCGCGTTCATCTGCCTCTGTGACGCTATCAGTAAAGCCCTGACCAAAGGCAGTATCTCCTCAAACCCTTTGAGGGATTATCTGGCTGCAGTGAGCGTCGGCGTTGTAAAGGGTGTTCCGGTACTTGATCTCTGCTACCTGGAAGATTCATCGGCAGATGTCGACATGAACGTTATTATGACCGGCAAGGGCACTATCGTCGAAATCCAGGGCACGGCAGAGGGTAATCCCTTTTCCGTCGACACACTCGACAGCCTTATAGGTCTCGCACAAACCGGCATTACCCACTTGGTGTCCATCCAAAAAGATCTGCTCGGAATCAACCTCTGATTCTGAAAAATATCAATTTGCTGTGCTAGAATAGTTGAAATACCCGGAGGTACGAACATTGAACGTTTATAGAAGTATTTTTATATGGCTGTTGATCGGGATAATGGTCATCCTGCTCTTCAATTTGCTGAATACGCCGAAGAAAAATCAGGAAGATATCATTCTGTCCGATTTCCTTACAAAGCTGGAAGATGGCCAGGTCGAAGAGGTCGCGCTTAAGGAAAATTCGATCACGGGACGCTTTAAGGACGGGACGAAATTTAAGACCTATTACACGGATTATCCTCAGCTTGTAGAGAAGTTGCGGGACCTTGATGTAAAAATTACCGTGAAGCCGCCTGACCAGAACCCCTGGTATGTCAATGTCTTTTTCACCTGGGGACCGATCATCTTCATCGCAGTGATATGGATCTTTTTTATGCGACAGATGCAGTCCGGCGGGAATAAAGCCCTGTCATTCGGTAAATCCAAAGCCCGTCTGATCTCCGAGAAATCTGTCAAAGTAACCTTTGCGGACGTGGCAGGTGTTGAAGAGGCAAAGGCGGAGGTCCAGGAGATCATAGACTTTCTCAAGGATCCCCAAAAATTTCAGAAACTCGGGGGAAAGATCCCTAGAGGTGTCCTCCTGGTAGGGTCGCCCGGCACAGGCAAAACATTATTGGCAAAGGCCATTGCCGGCGAAGCAGCGGTCCCTTTCTTCAGCATAAGCGGCTCTGATTTTGTCGAGATGTTTGTCGGCGTTGGGGCCTCCAGGGTAAGAGACCTTTTTGAGCAGGCTAAAAAAAGCGCACCCTGCATAATATTCATAGATGAGATAGATGCCGTGGGAAGGCATCGAGGAGCCGGACTGGGCGGCGGCCATGACGAGCGCGAACAGACCCTGAACCAGCTTCTTGTCGAGATGGACGGTTTTGAAGGTAATGAAGGGGTCATCATCATCGCTGCCACTAACAGACCGGATGTACTCGATCCTGCACTGCTCAGGCCGGGCAGATTCGACAGGCAGGTTGTCGTTTCTCTGCCCGATGTCAAAGGAAGGCTTGAGATTCTGAAGGTGCATACCAGAAAAATCCCTGTTGATGAAAATGTTAACCTCGACAGAATTGCACGGGGTACGCCCGGATTTTCAGGAGCAGATCTCGCCAACCTGGTGAACGAGGCAGCCCTGCTCGCTGCCCGGGAGACAAAGACCAAGGTCGAAAATAAAGACTTCGAGGCAGCCAAGGACAAGGTCCTGATGGGCGTGGAGAGAAAGAGTATGATCATCAGTGATACGGAAAAAAAGAATACCGCGTATCACGAGGCAGGGCATGCCCTCGTTGCCAAGCTCACGCCTGGAACAGACCCGATCCACAAGGTAAGCATCATTCCGAGAGGCCGGGCGCTCGGTGTCACTCAGCAGCTTCCGCTGGATGACAAATACACCTATTCAAAAGACTACCTAAACAAACAGCTGCTCGTGCTTATGGGAGGCAGGGCTGCTGAAGAGATCGCTCTGAAACAGATGACAACCGGCGCTGGAAATGATATCGAACGGGCAACTGAACTGGCCCGGAAAATGGTTACAGCATGGGGAATGAGCGAGAAAATCGGCCCGGTCACCTTCGGCAAGAAAGAGGAGCATGTCTTCCTCGGTAGGGAAATAGGCCAGAACAAGGACTACAGCGAAAAAACAGCGGTCGATATCGACGAAGAGGTCAGACGTATCGTTACCGAGGCCTATGCAGCCTCTAAAAAGCTGCTCGAAGACAGATACAGCATGCTTGACGCGCTGGCACGCCGTCTGCTTGAAAAAGAGACCCTGGACGGCCCGGAGATCGATTCACTTATTACTGAAGAGAACAAGCACCAGCAATATGCCGAACCGGAGTGCAACGAGACTGGCTGCACCGGCATCGCCTGAGTTCGTCAGAGGATAGAAGATTCAGCGGCGGGACCATATCCATGTTCCCGCCGTTTTTATTTCTAGAAATGTCTGAGCCTTTAAGGGAATGATATGAACCTCATCTGGTCGCGCTATAACCTCGATCTAAGGAATAAAACCCATATCATGGGTATCCTCAATATAACCCCTGATTCGTTCTCCGACGGCGGCGTACACTTTGATCCTTCAAGAGCAATCGATCGTGCGCTCCGGATGGTCGACGAGGGTGCGGACATTATCGATATAGGAGGAGAATCAACAAGACCGGGTGCTGATCCGGTCACGCTTGATGAGGAGATACAACGGACTGTTCCGATCATTAAGGCTATCGTACAGAGGGTTTCAGTGCCCATATCGATCGATACCTATAAGGCGCACGTGGCGAAACTGGCCCTTGATGCTGGGGCGTCGATCGTCAATGACATCAGCGGGCTACGGTTTGATCCTGAGATGCCGAAGATTGTTGCAGCATACAAAGTCCCGGTTATCGTCATGCATATCAAGGGGACGACAAAGCATATGCAGGCCGATCCGGTGTATGCGGCCCTCGTCCCCGAAATTATCGATTACCTCAGAGACTCAATTACTATTGCCCTGCAGGCAGGCATTTCTGAGGATATGATAATCATTGATCCTGGCATCGGCTTTGGAAAGACCTTTGACCATAACCTTCAAATCATAAACAGACTCTCAGAGTTTAAGATTCTCGGGAAACCGATCCTCATCGGCCCGTCACGCAAGGCCTTTATCGGAAAGATACTCGACGGCGCCCCGCCGTCGGAACGGCTCGAAGGCACCGCTGCAGCAGTTACAGCGTCCATATTGAAAGGCGCGCATATGATCCGAGTCCATGATGTAAAGGAAATGGCAAAAGTCGCAAAAATGGCAGATGCAATAAAAAGCGAGCATGTGGCATAATGGGTGTGCATAATGTGTATCTGTCTGCATTTTCCAGGTGCTTCATGGCGTCAGTTCCGATATATTTCTGCCGCTGATTCCGATGCAAACTTACCACCCGCATGGAATGCATCAGTTTTGCCTTGAAACATAGGCTGAGATGTATTTCCTGCAATCAACACTAGTTTCACTTTTTAATATCTGAGGATTTCCGTTCTCAATCCGCATAAAGAGGTCCGGTCGACGTTCACTTCTCCCTCCTAAACACTGCGCTGCAGACATTTCCCCTAAATTGACAGCTTTCGACCCTGAGTAAATAGCGTGGCGCTAACACCTTCATCCAAGGATATTGCAGACCAGTCAGGGACCCTCGACGTTATCAATAAAGTTTATGAATAAAGTAGGATAGAAAATCCGATAAACGCGGCACGATCTGCCACTACTGATTCGATAGAAAACTGCTCTTGGACAAAACAGCCGTAAAATCTTCAGCGGTCATGGATCTGGCAAAGAAATATCCCTGTGCCTCTACACATCCGTGGGCCTTCAGAAAATCAAACTGTTCTTTGTTCTCCACTCCCTCCGCCAGAACCCTTAGATCTAGACTCTTGCCTATCGCGATGATCATGTCGACAATCGCCGCGTCATCGGTATTTGTCCTGATATCGGTCACGAAAGAACGGTCTATCTTAATCCTGTCCACAGGAAAATGCTTCAGATAACTCAGTGAGGAGTAACCGGTCCCAAAATCATCAATGCACAGATGAATTCCCCTCGTCCTGAGGTCTGTCAACGTTGCTATTGTCCTGTCTGCCTTGTCCATGACGACGCTTTCCGTGAGTTCAAATTCCATTTGGGCCGGATCGACCCCTGTTTCCCTGATCATTCGATCTACCATATCCATAAAGCCGGGTTGTTCCAACTGATGGCCTGAAATATTTACCGCCATTTTGAACGATCTGAACCCGGCATCCTGCCAGGCTTTTGCCTGTGCGAAGGCCCTATCGAGCACCCATCGTCCCAGGCTGAAAATGAGCCCGGTATCTTCAGCCACGGGGATGAATTGAGACGGCAGTACAAAACCGAGTTCAGGGCTTTGCCATCGGACCAGGGCCTCGGCCCCTATGATGCGTCCGGTTTCCAATTCTACCTGAGGCTGATAGTGCAAACAGAATTCATTGCCGTCGATCGCGCGACGCAGGGCGTTTTCGATCGTTATCTTTTCTATTACCCTGCGGTTCATCTCCTCGGAGAAGAACTGGTAAGTATGCCTTCCTTTGGACTTTGCATAGTACATTGCGGTGTCGGCGCTCTTGAGCAAATCGCCAGCATCCTGACAGTCAGAAGGGTATATGGCGATGCCGATACTGGTGCTGCTGTAAATTTGGCGTCCTTCCAATTCAAAAGGTTGAGAAAAGACAGACAGTATCCTCTCGGCTGCAATCGCGGCTTTGTCACTGCCCGAGACACTCGTAAATACAATGACGAACTCGTCTCCTCCCATCCTTGCCAGCGTGTCGGCCTCGCGAATGCATCGGCGCAGTCTCTCGGCGACCGACCAGAGCAATTTGTCGCCGAAATCATGGCCCTGGCTGTCATTGACGTCTTTGAAACGGTCGAGGTCCAGAAACATCACACATATCTGATTCCCTTCCCGTTTGGCCAGTGCAAGAGCTTTCTCCAGCCTGTCCTGAAGCAGGGCGCGGTTCGGCAGGCCGGTAAGAATGTCATGATAGGCGAGCTTCTCTATCTCCCTTTCGGCCTGTTTGCGTTCAGTGATGTCCTCACATGTTGTTATGATTCCGAGTGGAACTTCCTCCGAATTCTTAACCGGGATCGAGGTCAAAAAGACCGGAAACTCTTCATATTCCTCACCCTTTTTCCGGAGGTTCACCGTCTCGCGCTTCCAGACTGTCATCTCGAGAAATTCCTCCAAAAGAACTGTTTTCTTTAGTTTTGCAGGTGCGAACATACTCGCCTCTTTGTCGGTCAGTTCGCCCATTGTGTAACCATGCATCTGCGCTTCTGCGGGATTTGTATAAATGATCTTTCCTTCCAAATCGCTGATAGTGATTCCAATAGGCAGACGTTCAACCGCTTCTTTCAGCAATTTAAGGCTATCTTCGGACGTCCTTTTTTTTGTGACATCCTGCGCTGTGCCGATCATGCGATGGGCCTTGCCGTTCCTCGGAATATAAACCTCAGCCGTCTCGTTTATAACGCGCAAGGACCCATCGTGAAGAAGAACGCGGTGTTCCAAGTTTAAAGGCTCTCCTGTCCTGAGACTGTTTTTTACCATGGAGTCAAACATATTTCGGTCCCCAGGGTGGACAGATGCCAGCAGTCCCTCGTATCTCTTGTCGAAGTTCTCGGGCTTCACTCCAAAGATATGATAAATCTCATCGGAACACCACAGGTAATCTCTTTCAATGTTCCATTCCCAGTTGCCCAGTTTGGCGATGCGATGCGCGTTACAGAGTCTCTGTTCACTTATTTTGAGATTCTTCATAGTCTGGCTTGAGCGGAGCATGTACTGGATACGATTGCCCAATAAATCGAGATTGACAGGTTTTAGGAGGAAATCGGTAGCGCCCGCATCGAATACCTGTTTGATCGATTTGGAATCACCCTTTCCGGAAACAAAAAGGATGGGCGTGTATTCGCTTCCAGGGAGATTACGTATTGTCCTGCATATGGTAAAACCGTTAAGATCAGGCATTACCACATCCAGGATAACAAGGTCAGGCTTAAAGTTAATAAATGCGGAAATGGAATCTGCGCCCTTTTGGAAACCTTTTACCCTGAACCCCGCTTTTTCCAGCACGGCACTGTGAAAAAGGAGGACTGAAGATTCATCATCAACTATAAGAATAAGCGGTTTGTCGTCCGACAGTTCAGGATTAGCAGTCGTCTTATGAGGCGGAGTGGGCAGATCGTCATACCAAAAGACCTTGGTCTCCCCTGCATTATGCGCCATCTTTTTTATAAGTGGTCCCTCCTAATCCTATCGGTTTTTTCCGCGGATTTGAATCCCGCTTGAGACACCAACAATTTTAAGGAGTTACGAAAGTAGCCCCTTAAAATTTTTCTTCTCTGCACATTATGCTTTTCTGACGTCTTCTGCTGTATGACCAGGTCCTCGCTTTCTTTTTCTTGTTGATTCAAATAGGCGGTCTCAGCAAATGTCTTTCGTTCGTCTATGAGGGTTGTAGCCTCGAGGAGAAGGGGCATGGTATGCGCCTTAATGTTAATATCATCCGTGGTCTCTCCGTGCAACAGGCAAAAACTTCCCTTCTCCCAGGAGACAAACTCAGTAAAGGCTTCTATGCCACTCAGCTTACCCGATGAGGAGTGAACCACCTTGCCGTTGTGCACATAAATAACATTTCCTCGGCCGCCGGTCATTAGGATCTTTGCGGTTTTAACACCCACGAGGTTGAAGTCCTCTATGTTTCCGGTAAGCCCTCGTATCTCAGCTTCCCGATAAGCAAGTGCAGAGCCGACTGGCTTCGCTTCTATCAATGACCTCATTTCACCCGAATTGATCGGTTTTGAAATATAGTAAACGTCTCCTGTGAACCGCCTTGGATAATTCTTGTCGGGGACGATCAGCAAGAAGCTCCGGCTTCTATCTGGTTCATTTTCTTGCGGCTTCATAAAATACCATAAATGCCTCATCACTCAGTGTCGAGACATCTGCAATAACCAGCCGAGGCTTTTTCTCTCGTACAACGGCTATGGCATCGATGCTGCTCTGAGTATGCACGACGTCCATCCTGTCTGCAGATGTGCATAGCTTTATCCTCAGCGCAGCAATGTTCGGTTCGCGTACGAATATCAAAACGCCAATCTTTTTCCCCTCCGGCGGGTATTCCTCGCCGACTATCGAGAGGAAAATCTCGACCACCTCGGGGTCGAACTGGGTGCCGGCGTTTCTCTTGATTTCCAGGATCGCTTTTTCTCTCGGTCTGGCTTTTCTATAGGGTCTGTCCACCAGCATGGCGTGGTAGGTATCGGAGATTGCGATAATTCGCGCGCCTATGCTTATATACCATCCTGTTTTGTAAAGGTGTTACGGAGTGTGGTTTCTTTAGTCTGGTCTATTTTAAATATGTTCTCCTGTTCTCCCATAATGTCACCCACAAGCAGATCCAAAATATGATCTTTGAGAATTTTTGAATGTTTCTTTGACAGATCTTTAAATTCAATTGCTACCCCTGATATCACTTTGAAAACATCTGTATAAACATCCTTTTTATAAATAACCACACCCCTCAGGCTAAGCGTTTTTGTGGCATTCAGCTTTAGTGACACCTCCACCTTTAGTCCTACAAACAAATTATCCGTACCTCTGATATAGATACCTCCCTCTGAGAGGCTAACCGCATAACTCTTATATGTGCCACCCTTATGTTTTATGGAAACTTCCTGGTTGATTGAAGTCCTTAAAAACTTCCTTCGATGGCCTCCTGCAAAGGTAACGCTCTGCTCTATGAGCGTGTGGAATTGGAGTATATTGATCGGTTTTCTCACGCAACCGAAATGCGAGCGTTTAACACATTCATCAAACGACTTCCCGTCTTTCTCCGTAAACGTTATAATTACCGGCGCTTTTGAGGTATGTTCGATCGAAGAAATAAGTGCAGGGGCTGTGACACCCTCCACTTCCTGGATTGTCGCATCAATGATTACCAGATTCGGTTTCATCACCTTTAAAAGGACCAAAGCCTCAGCCCCGTTTCTGGTAGGAACAACGTTAAAGCCAAGCCTGTTTAACAATAAGGATATATACATCGCAAAGGCTTCACTGTTATCAACTACCAATATTGTAGGTCTGCAATTCAGATTTTTCTCCTTTGTCTGCCCTCAGTACCGAAATTCTCGAATCCCTGCCGTTACTAATTTTAGAATGCGTGTTACTGATACTTTAATACTCTGCTGATCTCTGTGCGATCTGAACCTATAAACTGATTTCAGGCAGCGTTGATTCATCGCTTTTTTCCATCAAATCCTCGGATAGTGCCTTGAGGCCGCACGTGTCGTGTTTTGAGGTCAATGATAAATTCGGAGTCCAGAACCTCCCTGATTTTTTATCCTGTTGATCCCCTCGCCAAACATTTCAAGATCCTTCCCTCATTAGCTTGGTAAATATTACCCCTTTATAAAGTATCACGTAACGTTAATTACAAACTAACCTGAACTTGTAGTCAGCAATGTTCATGCCATAAAGTAAAATAATTGATATAAAGGTATTATCTATTGATTTATAATGATTTATCGAATAATCTATGATGGATCCATATGGATATTCTTCGGGGATATGCAAATATTACATAATGCTATGCAAACTTTGCATAAATACTTAGTAGATATGGAATAAATTACCTGAGCATATCATTTTTCCGACGGAATAACCCCAGTGACCTTAGTGAGGAAGGTTTGTTGAGACATGACCTACGCAAACCCAGGTAATCAAGAAATGTGTTTAGTACGATCTGAAAGCAATGTCGCGTCAACCAGCGCGTATCTTTGCGACTTTGTCGGATGAAACAATCAGCTCTTCACGGGCGGCTAGAATAATCCTTTTTCCCCTGCCATCCCATGCAGTATCGCACCGGAACAAGTGGCGGCTTTGCAGCGGATTGAGTGACAGGTTTGGCCGGAATAAGTATCTATCCATAAAATTGCATATTCGGATAGATTGATCCCAAATTATTTCGGGGTTTGTTTCCTACCGCTCAAGAGCAACTGACGAGGGTTTTGCTACCCTGGTAACATTTGGCCGGTCCTCTTCGCCTGTATAAAAAACTGCCAGTCTGACCGTTTCGCTCCCTGAATTTTTGCCGCTGTGAGCCAGATTCTGCACCTCGACGATGGCATCACCAGGCTTGAAGGTCAGGGTCTTGCTGTCTGCTATTTCAACATCAAGTATACCTGCCAGCACATAGGCGTATACCGGGACGGCATGCAGATGCCAACCGGTCTCTGCACCGGGGGGGATCTCCACGATCATGGCTGTCACCTCAGGTTGATCGGTCTTGAGATAGGCATGCTTTTGGCCGTTGCCTGCGGTCGTGGTGACAAGGATCTTCTCTGCCGTAACCTTGTCCACATATTCATCGGCATGTACAGCCGCAACAGTGCTGAACAGAAAAGCAAATAAAATACTAATCTTAACAAGGCGTGCTTTCATATGTTCCTCATAACTCAATAGTTACTTCAACAAGCCGCTAATGCCTCGGGTGTTGCCTGTGGTATGCTGACGGCTCCTGTCTTAACACATTTCTGCACCATATCCCCAACCGCTTCGACCTCGCCTCGGTCTGGGCCTTTGTCAGCAGGTCAACATATTCACATTCGGCGGAAAGGTATAAAGGACCGCGTAACCATCCCTGACCATCATCTCATTGATCAATCTGCCATCAGGAGTCCGCAGATACCCCAAAAGCCTGTCACACGTCTCCCTCTCGACAATATCCCGCTCCAGGCTGACACTCCACGATGATCCACTAATAATCTGCTGCAGGTGTCCTTCAACCTCTTCCCCATGGCTTCTGTCAGAGTTCCGGGGCGTCAATAACTATCAGACGCACCTTTTCATCCCGGCCGGCAATTAACAGCCTCACCGTATCACCGTCAGAGACCATGCTCTACCCTGACCAGATTTCCGGCAGGCCGGTCCTCTCTCTTCCTTCCTTCAGGTGCCTGCCGGTTGATAAGGCCATATAGAAGCGAGTGCAAGGCAAAAGACTACAATATATTTTATGAGCTTATGTGTCATATCAATCCATCATATCAGTCAACAACCAGGAATGAGCATTTGAGATACTCAGTCTCAGGCATTGCCAGCAGCACCGGATGGTCCATGGCCTGCGACCGCCGCGACAAGAGTCGCAGTCCTCTGCCGGAGGCGCGGGCTGCATCACGGAGCAGGTCGGTGAACATATCCTTTTGGAGATGATAGGAACAGGATGAGGTTGCCAACAGTCCTCCGGGCTTTATCAGCCGCATGCAGGCCGCATTCAGGTCTGTGTATGCCCGGATCGCCTCCCTGATCTTTGAGGCGCTCTTGACAAAAGCAGGCGGGTCACAGACTATGAAGTCATGCATCCTTCCGTCAGCCTTCTTCTGCTCCAGAAAGTCAAAGACATCGCTTATCACAAAGGCTGCCTTCTCCTGAAGGTTGTTCATCACGGCATTCTGTTCAGCCTGCCTGACAGCACGTTCCGAAGAGTCGACGCCAGTCACTGTTGCCCCGGTTGCCGCGAGTCGCAAGCTCCACGAACCAGTATGACAAAAAAGGTCCAGCCCCTGGCCGCCTTTGACCATCTTTGCAAAGGCAGTTCTGTTTTCTCGCTGATCGAGGAAGAAACCTGTTTTCTGGCCCCCCATCGGATCAACAGTAAAACGAACGCCTCCTTCATTGATTACCGGCAGAGTATCAGGATCACCCTTGTGAAGTTCTTTATACTGGGGCAACCCCTCAAGCAGCCGTGACCTACTGTCATTCCTGACAACAATCGTAACAGGATTCAGCATCTTATCAAGGAGGTCAAGCATGAGATCTTTCAGATGCTCCATCCCGGCAGTAAGCAACTGGACGACGATACAGGACCCATAGCGGTCTACAATAAGTCCGGGGAGATAGTCGGCCTCACTGAAAACAAGGCGGCAGGTGGCCGAATCGTCAAGGAGACGGTCCCTGAAATCCAGGGCGCGTCCGAGGCGATCAGCAAAGAATGCCCTCTCAACAGGAACATCTTCTCTAGTGAGTATTCTGATCGCGATCAGGCTTTTAGGATTGATATATCCTGTACCGAGATACGTCTCCCTACGATCAAGGATCCGGACGAGTTCCCCCTGTAAAAAATCACGCAGTGGCTCTTCTATTTCGTTAGAAAAAACCCAAAGGTGGCCCTGCAGTACTCTCTTTGACCTTTTAAGATGGACGTTTTGCATTCAGTACCACATCATAGCCTCAAAGTCAGCAGTCGGCACCTTCAAACTTATATGTCCCCTCCATGGACATCGCTCTACCTCTTCGCCATTTTTTCGCATCGATATGAAGATAGTAATCTCGTCACTTGCCCCGGCTTTCAAATCAGCAAAAGGAATACAGATTTCAAAAATCTCCCTGACAGCAACCTCCCCGAGATCTTTTATTTTCACCCACTTCTCATCCAGCATCTCAAAAAGCTCTGCCCTTTGAAGGTCTTCTGTTACCGGACAGACAATCATGATATTGGCGGGGGCTAAGGTGTGAAGAGCAAAGTCAATGTCGTCGTCAAACTCTCCGAAGGCGCCTTTTGGGTCGATACGGACAAAGAGGTTGTTCTGATTGAACCCGTAATAGATCGTCGATATCAGGCTCTCTGCCTTGTGCATGCTCCCGCCTGATATCTTGACATCATACTGTGCTCCCTGATACCACTCATAGTAACTGGTCACCAGCCCGTCGATCTTCGGATTGATGAACCCACGGATCGCAAGCTCCGGAACGACTCCTCTGTCTTCCCGGAGGATCGGAACGTATAACCGGGCCGGGACATCCCGGTCAATTTCCTTAAACACGTTCATGAGATTCAGTCTGAAAAGTTCGTCAAACTCCTCCTCTGTTTCAGTGGTATGTTCATCACCGTACCACCAGTTCCAATCAGAACCCTCAGCGGCAAAGAGAGATTTCCACGCCTTCTGTGTATCTGCCCCGGGATTGGTCTCCTCATATTCCACAAGCCTGTCGCGTGTATCACCGAGATAATCCCAGGACAGGTTGTCCTCCTCATGGCCTATCCATATCCCGTAATTTGAGTTGATCCACGACCCCGGATGGACTCGATCGAGCCTGTCCCCCCTGCCGTGTGTCGAGATATAGTCCGAGACGGTTGTCGTCTGTATTCTCTGCTCCCGTGACAGTCCCTCATAAAGATACATAAAAAAATCCCGGCCGTCATTCTTAAAATGTTCCCAGGCATTTTCACCATCCAGAATAATTGAAACGAGATGAGGTCGGTCCTTAGGAAGAGTTTCGCGAATATGCAGCAGTCTTCCGATCAGGTCTTCGGCAGCATTCTTCGGGTCCCATTGTGAATAGACAAAACCGATCAAATCAGAAATCTGATGGTCCCTGAAAACAATCGAGACCTCTTCATAGGAATGCGGCCGGTAGAGCAGCGACGGTTCAACCATATTCCCGGCATTGTCCCGAAGTCTCCGGCTGAGCGAGTTTGAGAGAATACCCTCATCAGTGGCAACCCACTGTATTCCGTGCCGTGCGGCCGTCCTGAGCACCTCTTCGCTCACCGCTCCCTCCGACGGCCACATGCCGGCCGGCCGGTAGTTGAATACCTTCTCG
The DNA here is from genome assembly GCA_003153275.1 of Nitrospiraceae bacterium. GTDB lineage: Bacteria > Nitrospirota > Thermodesulfovibrionia > Thermodesulfovibrionales > UBA6898 > PALSA-1316. The sequence goes on from PLXX01000149.1 coordinate 63,435, forward strand.
AAATAATCAATGCCCATGGTTATCTGCCGTTCGGCATCCTCAGGATGCCTGAACCGCGTCTTCGGCAGCTTCACGCCGGGCATGGCCACACGTGCTATGTCCGTATCGCAGAGCAACGGGAGTATCGGGTGATAAAAGGGGGTAAAAGAAAGCTCGATCTGTTTTGTGGCGGCCATCTCCCGATAAGTGGGAATGATCTGCTTGAGAATTTCCATCTGCTTCAGAAAAAGCACCTCTTTTTCATCCTCGGTGTAATCATGCCCCTTCTCCGCTAACATCCTGAGAAAGGGATCGCGGGTCCTGAAGAGAGGGTCGATCCAGCAAAGATTGAAAAAAACCTGAAGATCACGGAAATCACTCTCCGTAAAGTACTTGATTGCACGGACAAGATCACTCTTGATAAGATGCGTTCCCCTCTTGACAAGCAATGCATAATACCGGGGGAACGGCCTGATCATGTTGTCCCAATGTGCAAGAAAAAAGTTCTCAAGCATAAAGATCTTTTCATCGTCGGAAAGGTCGGCCGCCTTCTTCCTGCTTACTTCGAGAAAGATGTCCCTGGCATTGTTGTCAGTGTAGTCAACCAACTGTTCAAGCAGAGACGGCACCAAGTTGAAGTTCTGCCTGACCTGCGGGAACTCTTTCAAAATCTCTACCATATCAAGATAATCCTTGGTTCCGTGGAGACGTACCCAGGGGAGACGGTAAAAATCAGTCAGGGGATCTTTGTAGAACGGCTGATGCATATGCCAGATAAAGGCGAGGGACAGCGGTCTATCGGTCATATTTGAAGATGTATTCATCCGGACGCGCCAAACCAAACTCCTCCCGGGCAAGCTTCTCCCTGAAAAACGGATCCTCCTTCAGCAGTTTAATCTGCGTCCTGATATCTTCATTCTGTCTGGTCAGGTCGGTCAGTTGCTTCTCAAGAGTCCTTCTCGTCCTGTTCAATTCAAGGTACCGGAAAAAACCCATATCGCCAAAAACAAGGTTTATCGACAGGTAGATAAAACTGAGGAGGACAAAGGTGAAAAAGATCAACCGCTTCTTCTTCACCTCGGTGACAACCTGCTGTCTGAGAAGATTGTTATGCATTACCTGAGGTTATAGAAGCCCTGCAGCCCCTTGTAGGAAGCTGAATCAGCGAGTTCCTCTTCGATGACTAGGAGACGGTTGTACTTGGCCACCCGCTCGCTCCGGGCAAGCGATCCGGTCTTGATAAAGCCAGTGTTGCAGGCCACCGCAAGGTCCGCAATCGTTGTATCTTCTGTCTCACCAGACCTGTGGGATATGACGGCCGTATAGCCGGCTGTCTTGGCCATCTCGATGGCATCAAGGGTTTCGGTAAGCGTCCCGATCTGATTCAGTTTGATCAGAATTGAATTTGCCACATTCTTCACGATTCCCTTTTCAAATATCTTCGTGTTCGTCACAAATATGTCATCGCCAACGAGCTGCACCTTTTTCCCGAGCTTTGCGGTCATCATCCCCCACCCTTCCCAGTCGCCCTCAGCAAGGCCATCCTCGATCGACAGAATCGGATATTTCGCGATAATACGGCCGAAGTAATCCACCAGATGATCATAAGAAACTTTCTTGCCCTCAAAGGCATAGTACCCCTTGTCATAAAACTCAGAGGCGGCAACATCAAGTGCAAGGAAGATATCCTTGCCCGGTGCATATCCGGCCTCCTTTATCGCCTGAATGATAAGGTTAATAGCCTCTTCATTGCTCTTGAGATTTGGGGCAAAGCCGCCCTCATCGCCAACGGCAGTATTCAATCCCTTTGCCTTCAGGATTTTTTTAAGCGTATGAAAAACCTCGGTGCCAGCCTGCAGCGCAGAGGAAAAATCAGCCATGCCCGCAGGCATGATCATAAACTCCTGAATATCAAGGTTGTTGTCGGCATGCGCGCCGCCGTTGAGAATATTCATCATCGGCACCGGCAGCACCTTGGCATTAAGACCTCCGATATACCGGTAGAGCGGCTGACCCGTCTCGATGGCCGATGCTTTACAGACCGCGAGCGAAACACCCAGAATGGCATTCGCGCCGAGCTTTTTCTTGTTTTCGGTTCCGTCAAGCTCAATCATCAGATTGTCGATAAAAACCTGTTCGGTCGATTCAATACCTCTGATGGTTGGGGCTATCTGTTCAAAGATATTCTTGACAGCCTTCAACACACCCTTTCCCATAAACCTCTTGCCCCCGTCCCTTAGTTCGAGCGCCTCCCGCTTGCCGGTCGAGGCACCTGAAGGGACCGTCGCCCTTCCTACAGCACCGCTCTCCAAATATACATCAACTTCCACGGTCGGGTTTCCCCTCGAATCAATGACCTCCCGTGCAATGACATCAGCAATCTCACCCATAAACACCTCCCATATCGCAATGTAGTATAATTATAAATACTGGCCTAGAAGATTTTCCACCCGTTCCATGTCAATATCTTTTCCATGGAGCTCCGACCGGTTTTCAACGCGCAGGGAATCACGGTCGCGGGCGTTCAGGAACTTTGTTTCTGCAAACTTCTGGAACCAGTAGGAGTTCTTCCTGTTCTCCGGGATAACCACCTCAAGAATACCGAGCACGCGTAGGATCGCACGCCGTGCTGTCGTCAGTTCATCGTAAAAATTCCGGTCGTCAGATCGTCATTCGATGCAGTAAGGTGCTCCACCGTAAAGAAGCGGTCAAGCGCCCGAAGAAGCATATGGAGTTCAGAGAAGAGCAGGACATTTGTCTTCCTCGAATGCTCAACCCAATCTTCTCCCGGATCTTTCCGGATAATTACGTCCTTCGCAGACATCGCTTATTTCAGCGCCTTCCCCTGCACATGCACTGCCTCGCCATGGACATCCTCAGCAGCTTCCATCAGCCCCTCTGAAAGCGTAGGGTGCGCGTGGATGGTCTGCGCAACATCCCTGACGGTCAGGTTATTCTGCATCGCAACTGCCATCTCGTGGATAAGATCAGATGCATGCGGTCCCATAATATGCGCCCCCAGTATCCGGTCTGTCTTTTCGTCTGAGATGATCTTGATAAAGCCCGCTATCTCGCCGATGGCGTGGGCCTTGCCCAACCCCCTGAACTGAAACCTGCCGATCCGAATCTGCAGGCCCTGTTGCTCAGCTTGATGCTGCCTGAGACCAACCGATGCTATCTCGGGCGACGTAAAGATCGCAGCCGGAACAACACGATAGTCGATGGATACATCCCCGCCACAGCAGTTCTGTGCCGCCACCACCCCCTGCCGGGATGCAACATGCGCGAGCAGCATTCCTCCCGTGATATCACCGACAGCGTAGATGCCAGGAATATTCGTTTCCATCTTCTCGTTGACGATGATCTCTCCCCGACTGCCTTTGGACAGACCGATCGCCTCTGCTCCGATATGTTCGCTGTTTAATGTCCTGCCGATTGAGACAAGCATTTTTTCGACAATCAGCTCATTGCCGTCCGCCAGAAAGGTATGGACTCCGTCCGCAAGGACTTCAACCTTCTCGACCGTCACCCCGGTCATTAACCTGATCTTCCTTTTTTTGAGTTCTTTAGCAAGAAGCTCTGATATCTCGATGTCCTCGGTCGTCACCGCTCTGCCGACCGCCTCGACCATAGTCACCTCCGCTCCCAACTCCCGGTATATACAGGCAAATTCGCAGCCGATAACACCAGCCCCGACAATCAGCAGACTTTTGGGGATCTCCGTCAGGTCAAGGGCCTCCGTCGATGAGATTATATTTCTGCTGTCAAAGGGAAATGCCGGAATCAGGGCAGGCCGCGATCCGGTCGCTATAATGATTTTGTCTGCAACCACTGTTTCATCAGATCCATCCTTTGCCGTAACGCTGATGGCCTGCGGTGCTGTCAGTATTCCCCGGCCCTCTTTCAGTACAACACCCCAGCTTTTCAGAAGAGATCTGATGCCCTTCACCTGCGTGCCGACGATCCTATTCTTTCGGCTGATAATATTCGGCATGTTCGGGACGACGCTACCGTTCAGATCTATCCCGAACGCCTCCAGCTCTCTGGTCCTGGCCAGAAGGTCTGTCGTTGCGATCAGGGTCTTTGTCGGGATACATCCACAGTTAAGACAGGTACCTCCGACCTCGTGGTCCTCGACGATGGTCACCCGGGCACCCAGCTGTGCTGCCTTCAAAGCAGCGACATATCCTCCCGGACCGGCGCCAAGGATCGCCACACGCACTATTTCGCTTCCTCCTCGACATATTTTTCATATTCAGATGAATCCATGAGGTCTTCTGCGTCTGACGGATTCTCCAGGTCGATTATCGCAATCCAGCCCTTGCCATAGGGGTCCTCATTGATTACTTCAGGAGCTTCTGCCAGGTCGTCGTTGACCTTGACGATCACTCCCGCAATCGGAGAAATCACAGCTGACGTAGACTTTGTTGATTCGATTTCAGCTATTTCACTGTTGGATTCAACAGTTGTATCGACCTCAGGCAGATCTATATACACAATGTCACCAAGTGCTTCCTGGGCATAATCAGTAATACCTATGGTGCCCTTCTTACCCGACACGCGGATCCAAGTATGTTCCTTGTGATATCTGATATCATCGGGGTTCATAATTCCTCCTTTGAAAATAAGTATGAAGTATGATGCCTGAGTATTTCTCATTTAGGCGAAACGGTCATGGAACGTCTTCGCAATATAACTATAGCATTAAAACAGTATCAGCGGAATCACTTTTTTATCCTGCGCTGGAGTTCGATTATCACCCTGAGTGCCTCAGCAGGACTTATCGTCGCGGTATCGATTTCAGCAAGGTCGTCCACAACGGAATCGCGAGAAGTAGCAAAGAGATCGAGCTGGGTCTTTTGCTTCTTTCCTTTAGCTTTTGAGACAGCAAACCGTGGTTTGCCGCTCTCATTTAACTCCTCCTTCTCGAGGTTATTCAGGACCTCTTTCGCCCGGGTCAGTATGCTGTCCGGCAGTCCGGCAAGACGTGCGACCTGTATCCCATAACTCTTGTCAGCCGGTCCCTCTTCGATCTTGCGCAGGAATATGATTTCATCGCCCCACTCCCTGACCGACACATTATAATTCTTCGCCCCTTCCGCCGTAAGCGTCAGCTCGGTCAGCTCATTGTAATGGGTGGCAAAAAGCGTCCGGGCCTTTATCTTTTTTAGGATATGCTCTGCGATGGCCCAGGCGATACTGATCCCGTCAAACGTACTGGTGCCCCTGCCGACCTCATCGAGAATGATCAAGCTTTTGGACGAGGCGTTATTGATAATATTTGCCGCCTCGATCATCTCGACCATAAAGGTGCTTTGCCCTTTCACAAGAAAATCAGAGGCGCCGATGCGTGTAAATATCCTGTCCACGACACCGATCTTTGCAGAGGATGCGGGGACAAAACCGCCCATCTGCGCCATCAGGGTGATCAGCGCGACCTGCCGCATGTAGGTAGATTTTCCGGCCATGTTCGGCCCTGTCAGAATATGGAGCAGATACTCTCTTGTATCCAGGACTGTACTGTTAGGAATAAAACGTTCTGCAGACAGGACACGCTCCAGCACCGGATGCCTGCCCTCTTCGATCTCGATGGTCTCATCTTCAAGAATCGTGGGCTTGACGTAATCATACCGTTTTGCCGTAACAGCAAGGGATACGAGCAGGTCAATAGAGGCAATCGCTTCAGAGGCAGCAAGTATCCTGCCTGCCTCTAGCCCGACCGTCCGGAGGATCTCCTGAAATACCTCATACTCAAGGCCCTTCAACCGCTCTTCAGACCCGAGGACCGTCGTCTCATACTCCTTGAGCTCGGGGGTCACAAAGCGCTCACCGTTGACGAGCGTCTGTTTTCGAATAAAGTCGTCCGGCACCATTTCCAAGTTGGTTTTGGTGACCTCGATGAAGTAGCCAATGATCTTGTTGTACCCGATCTTCAGCGATGATATCCCTGTTCGCTTCTTTTCCCTGGCCTCTATATCCGCGATGAGGTCCTTCCCCCTGGTCGACACATCACGAATTGCATCAATATCGGCATGGAAGCCCGCCTTAATGATGCCGCCCTCGCGTATCGTCATCGGAGGACTGTCGGCAATTCCCCGTTCTATAAGCTTCTGCACTGCGGTAAAATCACCTATCATTCCGGCAATCGATCTGATGCCGGGCTCTTTCGAGGCCACTAGTGATTTCCCTACCCTGGGGAGGGTTTCAAGCGACAGCCTGAGTGCGACCAGATCCCGGGCATTGGCCGTTCCTGCGGACACCCTCGTCGCCAGTCTTTCAATATCCTGGATCCTTCTGAGAAGGTTGCGCAGCTCTTCCAAAAGCTCAAAATCGGCCACCAGATGTTCGACCGAGTCCAGCCGTCTCCGTATCGCAGCCAAATCAGTAAGCGGTCTCAGGACCGCGGACCTAATCACCCTGCCCCCCATTGGAGTCAGGGTCTCATCGAGGACCCACAGCAACGTCCCCTCCCTCGAACCATCCCTCAAATTGTGAGTCAGTTCGAGATTCCTCTGCGTCGAGGCATCCATGAACATATGCATCGTCTGCCGGACAGTGGTGATCTTACGAAACGCTGCAGCAGACTTCTGGGTCTCTTCCACATAAGCGATGAGCGCCCCGGCAGCAGCGATAGCACCCTGCATTCCTTCACAACCATATCCTTCGAGTGACGAAACCCTGAAATGGCGGAGGAGAGTACGGTAGGCGTCCATGGAATCGAAATATGCATCGTCGACCCCCGAAATAAAATAGCTGGCAAAAACGTCACGGTAATGGATATTCTCCGAAACGCTCGACGGCAACAGGACCTCCCTCGGCTCAAATCTGCTCACCTCGTCCTCTAAATTATTGTCTGTTTCAAAAACAACGAACTCGCCTGTCGAAATATCGGCGGCGGCAACGCCATGCCCTCTGCCCGTGGGAAAAACGCTGATGATATAATTGTTTTCTTTCGGGTTTTCCGGAACGTGCGTCCCCGGGGTGATGACCCGCACCACCTCCCTCGACACGATACCTTTTACCTCCCGGGGGTCTTCCATCTGCTCACATATTGCAACCTTATGTCCTGCCCTTATCAGTTTTGTTATGTACGAGTCTGCTGCAAAATAAGGTACGCCGCACATGGGCATCGGATTATCGCTCGATTTCTCGCGAGTCGTAAGCGCGATCTGCAATATGCGGGAGGCCTTTTCAGCATCAGCGCCGAACATCTCATAAAAATCTCCAAGTCTGAAGAGGACAATCGCATCCTGATGCAATTCCTTGATACTGAAATATTGTTTCATCAACGGTGTGAGTTCTGTCATGCAGATATTAAATATTAACCGGGCATGAAAGTTCAATCATAACAAACCATCCCGTATCAGGGACGCGGTGCAAGAAGTGATTTTCTGCCGTCCTATGCTAGCAAAAGGATCCCGGATTTGCACAAAGATTATGCAGTCCTGGCATGGACTTTGATGTTATCCTGCTTCGGACTAGGCATGTTTCTTGACTTATTTTCGAAAATATCTTTATAATTCTATGGTTATTGTCGTGGAGCGATATGAAAATCCTGATTGCAGATATCCCGGAAGAAGGGCTGATTATTGACCTGGAAGAACACCTGACACCGGACGATGGTTCGGTGGTTGCCCCGGTTGTGTCGCATCTTGAGTTGATGAAGACCGGCACAGAGGTCATGGTCAGCGGGAGAGTGCAAACCGAAGTTATACGCGAGTGTAGCAGATGTCTTCGGTCATTCAGGCGCTCGGTGAATATTCCGGTAAACGTTGTCTATCATCCGGCCGAAGAGGTGGCCGGCGAAGGCCAGCCTGCACGGCACGCGCTCAATATCGATGAAATGGATATGGGCTTTTACCGTGACGGAGAAATCGATATCACTGAACTTCTCAGGGAACAAATCGTGCTGGCTGGCGAGATGAAGCCGCTTTGTGATGAGGCCTGTAAAGGGATCTGCCCGCATTGCGGCACTGATCTCAACACAGAGAGTAAACATTGCACATGCAGTGACGACAGAGTTGACCCAAGGCTTGAAGTTCTTAAGAAATATTTTGAAAAGAGAAAGGAGTAGACATTGGCAAATCCAACAAGCAGACATTCGAAAGCACGGAGAGACAAGAGGAGGGCCAACTGGAAAGGCGAATCCCCAAATCTCGGCACTTGCCCTGAATGCAAGGAAATGAAACAGCCTCACCGGGCCTGCCCGAGCTGCGGCACCTATAACGGAAATAAAGTCCTCGAGATCGTCGAAAAATAGACAATGCTCATCGCTCTTGACGCTATGGGAGGTGATTGTGCCCCGACAATCAATATTGATGGGGCGGTCGACACGGTCAATGAGCAGAACAATATAGACGTTATACTCGTGGGAAACGAACCGCTGATCCGGCAGCAACTGCGGAAAAAGCGGTTCGATCCTTCCCGTATTACGATTCATCATGCATCACAGGTGATTGAGATGCTTGATGCCCCCTCGTCGGCCATCAGGAAGAAAAAAGACTCGTCCATCCGAGTCGGCATCGATCTGGTTAAAGCCGGCCAAGCTGATGCCTTTGTCAGCGCTGGGCACTCAGGAGTCATCATGGCAACCTCACTGCTGCTGCTGGGTAAATCACGTGGAGTTGATCGTCCCGCCATCGCCACCCTCATGCCAACGCTGAAGGACCCCTTTATTCTGCTCGATGTCGGCGCAAATGTCGACTGCAAGCCGGAAAACCTTTTGCAGTTCGGTCTGATGGGGAATATTTACTGTAAACTGGTCCTCGGCAGGAACCAGCCGAAGATAGCCCTGCTGAGCATCGGCGAAGAGGACACCAAGGGAAACGAACTCACCAAGGAGGCTTTCAAGCTTCTTAAAAATACTTCGTTGAATTTTATCGGCAATGTTGAAGGAAAAGACCTGTTCACCGGAAAGGCTGATGTCATTCTCTGTGATGGCTTCATCGGCAATATCGCGCTGAAGGTCAGTGAAGGACTTGCCGAGGCGATGCTGAAAATGCTGAAACAGGAGATAACCTCAGGCTCAGCCGGCCGGATCGGTTATCTTATGCTGAAGCCGGCATTTAGGAATTTCAAGAAGCGGACTGACTATGACGAATACGGAGGGGCCCCGCTTCTCGGTATTAACGGTGCCTCAATCATCAGCCATGGCAGATCCACCTCAAAGGCGATAAAGAACGCATTGGGAGTTGCGGCAGACTATGCCCGCAAACGGGTATACGAGGCAATAGCGACAGCCATAGAAGGCGAGCTTGTTGCCTCATCCGCAGCGCCAGCCTCATCCATGGAGCATTGACTGTGCTCAGGGCCAAAATTATCGCCACCGGTTCGTATCTGCCTGAGCATATTGTTACCAACCGTGACCTTGAAAAAATTGTTGATACAACTGACGACTGGATCACCGAACGGACAGGAATTAAAGAACGCAGGATTGCAAACGACTGCCAGGCCGCATCGGACCTGGCATATGAAGCCTCTCTGTCAGCCCTGAAAAAAGCCCAGCTGAAGCCTAAGGACATAGACCTGATTATCGTTGCCACCATTTCCGGAGACATGCCCTTCCCTTCGACCGCCTGCCTGCTGCAGGCAAAACTCGGCGCCAAGCAAGCTGCCGCCTTTGATCTTGGTGCGGCCTGTTCCGGTTTCATCTACGGTCTGCATGTGGCGAACGGGTTGATCAGGTCGGGCATGCACCAAAGGGTCCTGGTGGTCGGCACGGAGGTCCTGTCGAGGTTTACTGACTGGGACGACCGGTCAACCTGCATTCTCTTTGGCGACGGCGCAGGGGCCGCAATCCTCGAAGCGACAAGGGAAAAACGGGGCATCATGTCAACACATATCTATTCTGACGGAAACCTTGCCGACCTTATCATGCTCCCCGGTGGAGGCTCACGTTCATGCTGCTCCCGGGAATCTATCCTGAAGAAATTGCATCATATTAAGATGAAAGGCAATGAGACCTTCAAGGTCGCGGTCAGAACACTGGAAGAGCTGGCGTCAACGACCCTGGAAGTAAACAGCATTGATCCCTCCCAGCTATCTTTGCTGATTCCGCATCAGGCAAACCTGCGCATCATACAGGCGACTGCGAGACGGCTGGGACTCCCAATGGAGAAGGTCTTTCTGAATATCGAAAAGTATGGCAACACCTCTGCTGCCTCTGTTCCGATAGCCCTTGATGAAGCTGCGGAGTCCTGCAGGCTGAACGATGGGGATTACGTTCTTCTCGAAGCCTTTGGCGGGGGGCTTACCTGGGCCTCTGCCCTGCTCCGCTGGTAACCGTCACGGGCCGTCACTACTAATCCATTTATTTATTACCGGCTTTCTTTTCTCTGACCTTCTTGTTGGTTTTTCTTCTTGAGGTCACATGCCAGGCCCTGAATAATCGCTCAAACTTTTCTTTATACACAAGCGATACAAATATAATGACAATCGCCACCGCAAGCAATCCGGTAATACTGTTGCTGCCGAATAAAGCTTCCTCCGATCGTCAGCAGAGCAGTCCCTACAAATCTCCCGACGGTGCTGATAAGCAGAAATTCTTTGGTGTAAGATAACCGAGCTCGAGAATATAACAGAGTTAATCCTTGGGCGTGTCTGGGATCAGGAACAGCAGGAATACAAGAAAAGCACCTTTATGGTGCAGACAATCATACTTTGCCATGGTTTTCTCACTCACAAACAGCTCGACAAAAGTTCTCCCAAAAACCTTCGAGAGCGAGAAGACGATCTAGAAACCGATCGTCAGACCAACGGTAGATAAAAAAATGCCGAGCGCGGGTCCATACAGATATCCGCCAAGAAAGCTGGTGACTTCTCTGGGGATCGGTGCAGCCACAACCTGGAGAACCTGCAGGGATATAAAGCCAAGAAAAGACTGCATTCTCTCCCTGTCCATAAAAAAAGCACCGGTCTTGTATAGTATGCAAACAAGAACAAAAAACCGTCAATACGGACAATTGTATCCATACTTTTTTTCTCTTTTGCTAATTTTCTTGATAGTTATTTTTCGTTCTTTTCATTCGCTTTATCAAGAAAGGGCTTGATCAGATCAATAGGCACCGGGAAGATAATCGTCGAATTTTTTTCCGTAGCTATCTCGGTGAGTGTCTGCAAAAACCTCAGCTGTAATGCTCCGCTTTCTGTTGCTATGATCTTTGCTGCATCTGCAAGCTTTTGCGAGGCCTGAAATTCGCCTTCAGCGTGGATGACCTTCGCCCTCCGTTCACGCTCTGCCTCGGCCTGTTTTGCTATCGCACGCATCATCTCGGCCGGCAGGTCGACATTCTTGACCTCGACCGATGTCACCTTAATGCCCCACGGCTCGGTCTGAAAATCGATCACCTTCTGGAGTGCTGCGTTCACCTCATCTCTCTTCGCGAGAAGATCATCGAGCTGGCTTTGCCCGAGGGTGCTCCGCAGCGATGTCTGCGCGATCTGTGATGTAGCATAATAATAGTCCTCAACTTCCGTTATCGCCCTGACAGGGTCTATCACTCGAAAGTATACCACCGCATTTACCTTGACCGTAATATTGTCCCTCGTGATGATGTCCTGCGGAGGAACATCCATCGTCACGGTCCTGAGCCCCACCCTGACCAGCTTATCAATGCCGAGGGGAAGGATGATAACGATCCCCGGACCCTTGACCGGGATGATCCGTCCGAGTCTGAAAACAACGCCCCTCTCATATTCCTTTAATATTTTTACGGAACTGTAAAAGAAATAAAAAACGAAAAACAGCAGCATCAATAGACCCATACTCACTGCCGGCAGCTCGGGCATTTTAACCTCCAGGTAACCTGTCAGGGTCACGTATTTTTCTTACTTTCAAACGCAGGCCGGATACAGCCTCGACAACAATGTGATCACCTCTCGAAAGAGATATCTCCGAGTCAGCTGACCACAACTCACCGTGTAATAATACCATACCACCGCCACTTGTTATATCAGTTGCTGCAATGCCCTCAATCCCAATGAGCCCCTCAGCACCGGTAAGCGGTTTTCTTTGATGGGCCCTGATGACGAGGCGTACCACAACAACAAAGAACAATGCAGTCAGACCTGCAGACGGAAGTATTACCCAGAGCGAAAGCTTTATGAGCGATCCCGGCGTATCAAAAAGCATGAGAGAACCGGCCACCATGACTACAATACCGGTAATAGCCAGCAGGCCGTGAGAAATTATCTTGACCTCAAGAATGAACAAGGCAATCGACAGCAGAATCAGCAAAAAACCTAAATAATTGACCGGCAAACCCTGGAATGAATAAAAAGAAAGTATTAAACATATCCCCCCTATCACCCCCGGCACAACAGCACCCGGTGTAGTCAACTCAAAAAACAGACCGTACAATCCAATAAGCGTGAGCATGTACGCAACAGTAGGATCAGCAATGAAATTGAGCAACGTAGTTTTACCTCCGCCTGTCATGCATTGTTTCCAATACTAAATACTATCACAGCAGCCGAGTAAATGCACCTGTTTCCCCGGCAGTATTGTTCAGCAAACGCGCGATTGTTTGAGGTTCGATTGACAAACCAGGGTCGTTTTTGATATAAAAAGAGGCTGCATTTATGGGCATCAGAGTATCGATGCAATTACTGTCTGTAGGTGATATTCCCGGGTAGCTCAGCTGGCAGAGCAGGTGACTGTTAATCACCGGGTCGGAGGTTCGAATCCTCTCCCGGGAGCCATTTTCCCTTTCAATATCAAGGGGTTGCGTGGTTCCTTCTAAGCATGTNNGGTCAATATTCAATGCCGATTTACAAAATCGTAACCCCCTTTTTTTGGCTCCCCGGACGGCACTCTAAACGCAACTTTTTGGAACATATTTTCGGCTTCCTAATGATACCTACTCAGATAAATAATCCCAAGTCAAGTTATTGTTTATTAAGGGAAAATAGCACAATTGCCGTCTATTATCCCCTCATTTTTGTCAGCTTTTATTGACACCGCATCAGATGTAACTATTGTTGCGTGATAATTTTCTTAGCAGAAAGTAAGGCAATAGTCCTTCTCATAGTTCAGAACATTTTTTGGGGTAAGAACATAATCCTGCCGATGAAATTAGTATCATCAAAAGATTGTTCACAGAACCCCGCAAAAATTGCGANNCTGGGTGGAGATAAACTTCTCACAGAACCCCGCAAAAATTGCGATTTGTCATAACTACGAAGTTTGTCCCGTTACATGCTCGATCCAGTGGTATCGCCGGCGAAACCGGAGGCTAAGGAAATGCCGGATCTCAAATTGCGTCCACGTGAATTTCCAGAAGAATCCTGCATCGATAACTGCCCAAAAAAAAACATGGGGACATTTTCAGCGAGCGGTGTGGTTAACACCGACAATAATTATCAGAGAGTTTCAGGCCGCTGAAACTCCAGTAAGATTACGAAAGGGAATTAACACCTCTGGATGATCTTAGCTAAAATATGTACACCGACTACCACTCACTGTGGACATTCCGCCACAATAATCGTTACCGTTTATAATCCTCGCACCACGGCCACTATTCAATCTGTGATGTTCATGTGGTTATCCGCAAATGAGTAAATTCGAAGAAAACGGCCACATTAACTTCCTCGGAATAATTAGTTCGGATAATTTTCATATTTCATTCCTAACTCAATAGCGTCCAATTCGTCGATTTGTCCTACTTGACAAGTAATCCTTTTGTTGATAAAAGATAATCATCTGGCGGGAGAAGTTTAAAACCTTGGTAAAAACAGTTCAGCTTAGAATCTTTTCTTATAAAGGAGGTTACTATGATCACCAGACGTCAGTTTTTGAAGTATTCGGCCGCTGCGGGTGCTGCAATGACACTGCCCTGGGGATGCGGTGGATCTAATGGCCTGAGAAACATTCGGAAGTTTGTCACCAGCTTGCCGGGTTTAGGACCTACGGGGGCCAACGAAATTGGCCAGTATTTACCATTAGCCACTAAAACCACCCAGATGTTTGCAGGCATATCAACCGACGTATACAATCTGGGCGTGGCCAAGTTCTCGCAGAAAATGCACCCAGACCTCCCCGGGGCTACACATTTCTTGGGGTATTACGACCTTGCCACTCAAGACCAGAAATATCTGGGCGGAGTAATCGTGGCTAAGAGGGGAACACCGGTTATGCTCAATGTGACTAACCAACTTCCCAATAATACCCTCATCCCTATCGACCCCACCCTTATGGCCGGGCCAAATGGACTCATGGTGGGGGATTTGCCTCCGAACCGCATCGTTACCCATCTGCACGGCGGCTTCACCCCGTGGTTCAGCGACGGTACCCCCTTCCAGTGGTTTGACCCAACTGGGATGACCGGCCCCAGTTTCATGAACGTGCCCGGCACCAACCCTCCAGCCGGCACCGCGAACCATTATTATCCCATGGAACAGAGTGCCAGGCTCCTGTGGTACCACGACCACGCCATTGGGATTACCCGCACCAACGCTTACGCGGGGATCGCCTCAGCGTTAATAATCGTTGATGATTTCGAGATTGGCCTTGTTAACTCTGGACTACTTCCTGACCTCGTGGGAATTCCACTGGTCATTCAGGACAAGACCTTCGTGTCCGAGAGCATTCTTGCTGCAGATCCCTCTTGGCAATGGGGCAGTCCAGGTGACCTTTGGTATCCCCATGTGTATGCGCCCAATGTGCTCCCTCCTTTCCCTCCTGGGACAACTAACTCAAAGGGTAAGTGGGACTACGGCGCTACTGTCAATCCGCCTTCTCGGAATTTGACAGGCCCGCTCCCTATGCCAGCCTCGGTGGTGCCTGAGGCGTTTTTTGACACAATCCTCATCAACGGAGGGGTTTACCCGGTTGTCAATGTTCCTCCCAGACGGGTGAGGTTCCGTTTGCTCAACGGATCCCAGGCTCGGTTCTACCACCTAAACCTGTTCCCCGAAGACCTGTCAACCCCCGGAGAAGCGAGAGTCGGAATACCGGGACCGGTTATGTATCAGGTCGGCACCGAAGGCGGCTTTCTGACGGCTATAGCTATACACGACAACACAACAATATTGCCAAGGCCGGAACCTGACACCGTCAATCCGGACGGACCCTTCAATCTGCTTCTCGCCCCGGCAGAGCGCGCCGACGTCGTCATAGACTTCAATGGCATGTCAAATGGTGCCACATTTATTTTATTTAATGACGCCCCGGCTCCCTTCCCCGGAGGAGATGCGCGGAACGATGAGTTCACGGGCGACTCGGACGCGACCACGGAAGGCGGAGATCCCGCTACAAAGCCGGGTTTTGGCCCTAACACACAGACCCTTATGAAAATTGTTGTCACCTCAGGATCAGGAGATAGCGTCGGCACCCAAACCTGGATGAACCTCTTGAATACCCAGCTGAAAACCAATTTCCTCAATGGGAATCAGCCAGGTCTGCTTTTCAATAGCGGCGACCCGTCGACACCGGCATTTCCATTTACGGGTCAGCCAGACCGGGTTCTGACCTTGAACGAAGACTTTGACAACTATGGCCGCCTGATCCAGACAATGGGAACCTCAACTAGTCAGAGTTTAAATAATCAGGGATTAACGACATGGGGGCTGCCATATCTCTCAAGTGCTACGGAGACCCCGACAGCCGGGGCTACTGAAGTCTGGCAAATTATTAACCTTACTGGGGACACCCATCCCATCCACTTTCACCTGGTAAACGTCCAAATTATCCAGCGGCAGCCGTTTGACGGGGATCCTTCAAGCGGCCTGTCATTGAGCGGGCCGCCAATGCACCCCGACCCCAATGAAATAGGATGGAAGGAGACTGTTCGGATGAACCCGGGAGAAATAACTACGGTCATCATGAATTTCTCACTGCCAAATCTACCAACAACAGCCATGAAAAATGCCGTCAGCCCACGGACAGGTGGCCATGAATACGTGTGGCACTGTCACATACTGGAGCATGAGGAACACGACATGATGCGTCCACTTATTGTCACTTAGACACGAGTACATATTGTGCATGTACCCAAACGTTCCAGTGTTGGGTGCGGTACGCACAGGAAAAGGGCAGGGACGGCAAAATCTCCCTGCCCTTTTTTGTTCTTACAAGTACTCTGAAAAACTTCACTGTTGCAAATAGGTGAAACGAGTTTGATTGGTGCTAATCAGACTCCAACAACCCTCGATATTTCTATCAGTTTTTTTGCGAATTACTACACGAACTCTTGCTCGGCTGAATTCCTTCTGGCATTTTATTCCAAGAGAAACTTGCAGCTGTTGCAAAGAAGCTTTAGTGTTGACTTCAGGAAGAAGCTGGAAAAATGTTTAGCACTTCCAACGTATCTTTTTAGAACATATTACGGGACGGAATTCGCATTCAGGAGAAGGGAGCGAACTGCGCAACGTTCCTTCCTACACTC
>PLXX01000044.1 GCA_003153275.1 Nitrospiraceae bacterium
GCCGCTTAAGTTAACACCTATGGGCCCAGCCCCCCTCTTTTTATTTAGCACAGTTCTATTTTCTGCCGGAATCAATCCTGCAGCCTGAAGGTTATCGATATCTCGATGCGTCTGTTATGAGGGGGATACGGAGCTGCCTTTTGAATCGTCTCTTTGGCCGCCTTGTCAAGTATCGTGTAACTTGATGTTTTTATAATTTTCATATTCTCCGGCATCCCGTCGCCGGGAAGACCCTGCGTATCATGGTGATTCCAGACGTAATATCAATCGTCAGATGATCGTTTAGTTTGAAGCTGAGTTTTCCGCCCGCGCACGGCTACCATGAGACTTTTGCCTACACCGGACCCTGTCCCTTGTATCATGACGGCCTTACTCATAGATGGTGGAAATCATATGTCTATCCCGAACCAGGGGCCCCTCTTTCCTGTATGGGCTGAGAAAAATTGCTTTCATAACTGATATATGCCTTCCCGCCGGGGTGCCTGATAATCTTCACATCAACGCCGAAGGCATGTCTGATGCGTTCTTCAGTAAGAATTACCTCCGGAGATCCGACACCAAGGATGGAGCCCGGCTGGATGAGGATAACCTTTTCGAACTGGAGCGCAAGATTGATATCATGGAGTGCCATGACGACAGATATGTTCCTTTCTTTGTTGAGCTGTCTCAGGAGTCTGACAATCTCAATTTGGTACTTGATGTCGAGATTTGCCAGGGGCTCATCAAGAAGGAGCAGTCCTGCACCCTGGAGCAGTGTCATGGCTATAAAAACCCGCCGCTGCTCCCCGCCGCTCAGATCATTGAGGTTTGTGTCCCTTTTTTCTTCCAGACCCACCAGTGTGAGCGCCTCTTCTTTCGTCATTGAGGGGCTGATATCATAGGGATACATGCCCATGCCGACAACCTCGGCAACGGTAAAAGGCACGGTGATGTCAATCGTCTGGGGAAGGTAGCTGATAAGCTTTGCCCTGTCTTTGTTCGCGTAAGACCTGAGCGGCTTACCCCAGAGCGAGACAGAGCCGGTTGAGGGTTTGAGAATGCCGCTGCCGAGCTTCAGGATCGTCGACTTTCCGGATCCGTTTGCCCCGAGGAGTCCTATGAATTCGCCCTCACATACGTTCAGCCCCAGATCTCTCACAAAGGGAGACCCTTCGGTATAGGAGAATGCGACTCCCTGCATGTTGAGGATGGTCTGTCTACAGGCTGAGGACATTTTTCCTCCGCAGGAGAAAGAGAAAATATGGCGCGCCGATAATGGCCGTAACAATGCCTGCCGGCAGTTCCATCGGCGGAAGAATCGACTTGCTGATCAGATCGGCAAAGCAAAGGAGCGCACCGCCGCTGAGAGCAGAGACAGGCACAAGGTATCGGTTGTCGGAACCTACCATGAAACGCATAATATGCGGCACCAGAAGACCGATAAACCCGATCATGCCCCCAAGCGACACAGAGGCGGAGGTCAGGAGCCCGACGGATAAGAAAAGGAGGAACCGCTCTTTCTTCGGCGAGAAACCGAGGCTGTAGGCGAATTCATCGCCGAGAACAAGTGCATTGAGGGCCTTGGCGCGGACTATCGGGATTACGAGTCCGCCAGCGACAAAGAGAATTCCATAGGGTACACGTGTCCAGTCCGACATCGAAAGATCTCCGAAGATCCAGAGTATCGCCCGCCGCAGTCCCTCGTCCGAAGAGATGCTCATGATGAGCATCAGCAGCGCCGAAAAAAGAAAGCTCAGCCCCACACCTGCCAGCAGGAGTCTTTCGGGCCATATGCCTCCCTTGTTCCATCCCATCATCCCGACAATGGCGCCGGTCGCGATTGCTCCGGCAAAGGCAAAAAGCGGTATGGTGACCGCTCCGAAGACCGCTGCTCCGGCAAGGATTCCAAGGGCGGCAGCAAGCGAGGCACCGCTTGAGATGCCGAGGACATAGGGGTCTGCCAGCGGATTTCTCAGGATGCCTTGAAGCACGGCTCCGGAGGCCCCGAGGGCCATTCCCATAAGAAGGGCGACAACGCTCCTCGGCGCCCTGATCGAAAGCAGGATCTCCCGGCTTGTTTCATCGAGGTGAAAGGGATTGATCACGCTGGGCCCCCAGAAGAGAGAGAGCCCAAAAGAGAGGAAGAAGATCGCAAGGACAACAGAAATTTTCAGCTTCATGGCTTATCTCCGAGCAGGTGGGAGAGGTCCTCTATTCCTTTTATTGTCCTGGGTCCCAGGCGGTAGAGATCATCACCGATATAGTAGACCTTCTTGTTTTTTACCGCCGGCACAGACTGGAGCCTCTTGAGCAGGCCGGCGGACATTTTCTGTATACCTTCTCTCATATCGCCGATGACTATGATGTCAGGCGCCTGCCGGATCAGCTCCTCAATAGAGTACTTCGGGTAGGATACCCGGGCCTTTCCTGCAACATTTTCTGCGCCAAGAAGGTTCAAGACATCATCGATGACGGTATCGGGCCCGGCCGCAACGAGCGGATCCGGCCACACAATAAAAAAGACCCTCTTCTTTCGTTGCGCTGCCGGTTTCTTGAAACGGGTAAGGGTTGCCTCGATTTCCCGCGCTAGGGCTTCTGCCCGTTGGCTTGCCCCGAAGGCCTGCCCTGCCTCGCGCAGGTCCCTGGGTAGATCAGAGAGCCGGTGGGCCGTAAAAACATAGGTGTTAATGCCCATGGATCTGAGTCGCTCTTCGAATTCCTTATGGTTTCCGTTTGTCGAGACAGCGACAAGATCCGGCTTGAGGGTAAGGATTGCTTCGAGGGAGGGATTCCACATGCCGCCTACTTTTGGTTTTTTCTTCGCTTCTTCAGGATAGTCGCAGAAGGTGGTTACCCCGACAATGCGGTCGCCGAGACCTAAACTGAAGAGTATTTCGGTAATGCTCGGGGCAAGAGAGACAATCCTGCGAGGGACTTCTGCAAAAGAAACAGTGAACAGTGAGCAGTGAATAATGAATAGTGAAAAAATTAAAACTATCATGCGTTGCTTTGATAACCCTGGTCTTGTCACTTTGTCTCCTTAAAATAAAAAAATCCTCAGGACCATATAAGATCCTGAGGATTGCACCCTGGTTTGCTTCATCCTCACCTTCTTCCACGGAAAGGCAATAGTTCCGGTTCCATAATTCTCAGTTTTCAGCTTTTCAGGACGTTAAACTCAGAACGTTGAACCTTGAACTCTCGTCAACAGGCAGTTCTTCTGGCTTCCGGATCATCCTACTCCCCTGCCTTCCCGGTCGCTACGACCAGTGGCCTTGTCGAATTTCGTCCCCGGTTACAGCGGCGGGACCGCTCCTGTCTTAAGCAGGATTCCCTTTTAAGTCAGGCAACACCTGTAATCGTTAATATTTTGCAGGAAGGAGGGAGATAAAAGCAATCGGGAATTGTTGTGTGGTATCAGCCTTCCCTCATGCCTGTTGCCAAAAAATGAAGCCGCGTTTTATTATTAACCGTCATCTAAAATCTCGAGGCAGGGGGCGTTGCCATGAAAAAGATCTTTTTGTTGTCGCTGCTGATCCTGGTGCTGGCTGCATGCGGCGGCAAAAAAGAAGTCAAACCGGTTTCGTCGGAATCGATTACGTATACCGAGGCGGCGACCCTTGCAGAGACGGTCAGGGTAGCCTTTGTCAGCAATGACCGCGATACGCTGCAGAAAAACTCAACAGAAGAAGGATCCAGGGCCATGATGGCTAGCAAAAAAATGTTCGACCAGTTGGAGTTGACCTTCACCCCCCGGTGGTTGGAGATCGAGCAGAATCAGGTTAATCTGAATATCTCCTGGAAGAGCACTTGGACGAATGCAGGAAAGAAAACCGAAGACCGCGGCATGGCGGTCTTCGTTATGGAAGGCCGGCCGCTGAAGGTTTCGAAGATTTTACGCGCAAACCCCTTCGTTTTCCCTGAGCAGTAAACCCCTACTTACAGGAGCTGCAGGAGCCTTTATGGCAGGAGTTGCAGCCGGATTCCTTACCTGCTGAGGGCTTTTCACCCCCGCTCATACCGAAGGTCGACATCTTCTTCCTGATGTTGGCAGAAGAGCACTGAGGGCAGAGTACAACCGTGCTCGCGAATACGAGCTTTTCAAACTCTTCCCTGCAGTCATTACAGGTATATTCATAAATAGGCATACGCGTATTATTTTTTCGTCTTTGTCTTTTTCCGGGGGACTTTTTCCCAATCCTGTAAAAACTTGGCAAGTCCAATATCGGTCAGAGGATGTTTTATCAGCTGGGCTATAACGGAATACGGTATCGTTGCGATATCAGCACCCATCCTGGCAGCATCAAGCACATGTAGAGGATTTCTGATGCTGGCAACGATGATCTGGGTCTCGAATAAGTAGTTGCCGTACATATCGATGATCTCCTGGACCAGTGCCATGCCGTCATGAGCAATGTCATCAAGCCTGCCGACAAAGGGACTGACATAGGTTGCCCCTGCTTTTGCAGCCAGCAGTGCCTGGGTTGACGAGAAAATCAGGGTAACATTTGTCTTTATCCCGAGACCAGCCAATTTTTTTACTGCCTTAAGCCCTTCCTCGATCATCGGGATTTTCACCACAATATTCTTGTGGATCTTTGAGAGCGCCTTTGCCTCCTTAACCATCTCATCGGCCGTAAGGCCGACCACTTCGGCGCTTACAGGACCGTCGACTATGCGGCAGATAGCTCTGAAAGTCTCAACAGGTTCTTTGCCTTCCCTCGCGATAAGAGAGGGATTTGTCGTTACACCGGCAACGACCCCGAGTTCCCATGCCTTCCTGATTTCTTCAAGGTTTGCTGTGTCGATAAAAAATTTCATTAATCCGCCTTGCTTTTTTATGGAAATTTATGATTATAATGAGGGTCTGTAATACAGCTGCATTTGTTTATATTCACTGACATAGTATAGAAAAGAGTATAAAAAATCTCAATCATCTACAAGCAACCTATTGATTTTAAATATTTTTTTTAAAACATGGTGCTCAGGATATTTCTATTATAAAATCGGCTGATAATTCTGAGATCACATAAATAAGTAATTCTTATCTATTTATCAGAAATATGAATTTGACTTAAAAAAAAGGCGAGGCTTATAGTTATAGGGTTGTAAAAATTTTATAACATCCATAAGTTAAATTTATTTATATATCGCACGGTTTTTCAGAAGTCATGAAGATGGACGGAAAGACGTTTCGCACAGACTGAACAGATTATCATCAAACGATACATATACTGACTTTAATTTAATACACAGGAGGAATACAGAATGTCTTTGATTAAGCCACATGGTTCAGACGAACTAAATCCACTATTTGTATATGACAGTGATGAAAATGAAGCCCTGCAGAAAGAAGCTAAAGGTCTGCCTTCTATTGTTGTGAGTTCAGCTACTGCCGCGAATGCAGTTATGTTGGGTGGTGGGTATTTCAACCCATTAACGGGTTACATGAACAAAGCTGATGCTTTGTCTGTTGCTAAAGGGATGAAGACAACTTCCGGTTTGTTCTGGCCTGTTCCCATTTTGAACCTGGTTAAAGATGCAGGCAGCATAAAGGCCGGTACTCGCATTGCACTTAAAGATCCAAATATTGAAGGCAATCCAATCCTTGCAGTTATGGATGTAAAAGCGGTCGAAGAATTCAGCGATGCAGAGATGGCGCTTATGTCTCAGGAAATCTACCGTCCTAGCCCTAAAGAAGCTCATCCGGGGGTCGAAGCATTCAACGCACAGGGTAAAGTTTGTATTTCAGGTCCGATCAAGGTGTTGAACTTTTCCTACTTCCAGGAAGAATTCCCGGACACCTTCCGTACTGCAGTTGAAATTCGCAACGAAATCGCTGAGCGCGGATGGAAGAAGGTTGTAGCTTTCCAGACCCGCAACCCGATGCATCTGGCTCACGAAGAACTTTGCCACATGGCAATGAAGCGTTTGAATTGTGATGGTCTGGTTATTCACATGTTACTTGGCAAACTGAAAAAGGGCGATATTCCGGCGCCTGTTCGTGATGCTGCTATCCGTAAAATGGTTGAGTTGTATTTCCCGCCAAACAGTGCCATGGTTACTGGTTACGGTTTCGATATGCTGTATGCCGGTCCAAAAGAAGCTGTATTGCACGCTGTTTTCCGTCAGAACATGGGAGCAACCCACTTCATCGTTGGTCGTGACCATGCCGGCGTAGGCGATCACTACGGTGCATTTGATGCGCAGGTTATCTTTGATAAAGAGGTGCCGGCTGGTGCACTTAAAATTGAGATCTTCAAGGCAGATCATACAGCATACTCGAAGAAACTGAACAAGGTTGTGATGATGTGTGAAGCACCTGATCATGTAAAGGAAGACTTTGTTCTGCTTTCAGGTACAAAAGTTCGTGAAATGTTAGGTCAGGGTATTGAACCACCTAAAGAGTTCTCACGTCCTGAAGTGGCCCAGATTCTGATTAATTATTATAAGAGTCTTGAAAAATAAATTCATGACTTATAACGGTAATGCACAAAGACTCGTTCTAAGTCAAAAAGGCGCATAATTATCGACTTCATTAAGGTATGGGTTGCGGGCAACGGGCGGAGAAATCTGCCCTATTGCCCGCCACTTGTTACGAAGATGAGAGGGGGTGAAGCAACAGGCATCATTGAAAAAGCAGCAGGTTTGTTGTAGTGCTTTTCTAAATCATCTAAATCATCAACAAAATCTCAAAGGAGGTTAGTCAATGCCAAGTTTTGTTATTACAGAGAAGTGTGACGGCTGCAAGGCGCAGGATAAGACTGCTTGCCAGTATATCTGCCCCAATGACCTCATGACCCTCAACAGGGACCTCATGAAGGCTTACAATCAGGAACCGGAGCAGTGTTGGGAGTGCTACAACTGCGTGAAGATCTGCCCTCAGCAGGCGATCGAGGTAAGGGCTTATCAGGACTTCGCACCGCTGGGAGGCAATGTTATCCCGCTGAGAGGTACTGACTCCATCATGTGGACAATCAAGTTCAGGAACGGAGCCCTCAAAAGGTTCAAGTTCCCGATCAGGCTGACAGCAGAAGGCTCAGTTGATCCATATGCCGGTAAGGCTGAGGCTGATATGTCAAAACTCAAGCAGCCCGGGTTTTTTACACATCAGGGCGCGGGCAAGACAATGCCCACATTGAAATAAGGAGGCTACATAATGGAAAAAGAAACCTGTACGTTTTCATTTTGCCAGAAGCCCGAGGTTGTTGAGGTAGAAACAGATATCCTCCTCATCGGTGGCGGTATGGCATGCTGCGGCGCAGCGTTTGAGGCGGGCCGCTGGGCAAAAGGCAAGAACATCAAGATCACGATGGTTGACAAGGCAGCAACAGACAGAAGCGGCGCTGTTGCCATGGGTCTGTCGGCAATCAATACCTATATGGGTGAGAATGATCCCAAGGATTATGTAAAGATGGTCAGAGGCGACTTGATGGGTATAACAAGGGACGATCTTGTCTATGATCTCGGCAGACACGTCGATGATTCCGTTCATCTCTTTGAGGAATGGGGACTCCCTATCTGGAAAAAGGGCGATGACGGCTTCTCACTCGACGGCTTCCAGGCAAGAGACGCAGGCAAGAAGCTGCTGAAGGATGGCGGAGAGCCTGTGAGGTCCGGCAAGTGGCAGATCATGATAAACGGTGAATCCTATAAGGTCATCGTTGCAGAAGCTGCAAAGAAGGCCCTTGAGATCAACAGGGCAGAAACTGGCGGCACACAGAACCATTTTGAAAGAGTGTTTATCGTAAAGCTCTACAAAGATGCCAATGACCCCAAGAGGGTTGCAGCTGCAGCAGGCTTCAGCGTAAGAGAGAACAAGATATACCTCTTCAAGGCCAAGGTTATGATCAATGCCTCAGGCGGAGCGGTTAACGTATTCAGGCCTCGGTCTACCCAGGAAGGTCAGGGTAGGGCATGGTATCCGGTATGGAACTCAGGTTCAGGGTATGCACTCGGGCTTCAGGCCGGCGCAGAGCTGACCATGATGGAAAACAGGTTCGTGCCTGCAAGATTTAAGGACGGCTACGGCCCTGTCGGCGCATGGTTCCTTTTCTTCAAGGCAAAGGCCACAAACGCCGCCGGTGACGATTATTGTGTCGGCAGCAACTTTGATGAGACCGCAAAGCTTTACAGCCCCTATGCAGCAAAGCTCGGGACCTGCATCAGAAACCACATGATGATGATGGACATGAAGGCAGGAAAAGGCCCGATCTATCTGAATACCCATACGGCAATGGAGGTTCTCAGCAAGAATTTCAAGGAAAAGCTTGGCGACAAAGAAGGAGCCAAGAAGATCAAGCACCTTGAGGCAGAGGCATGGGAAGATTTCCTTGATATGGCTATCGGTCAGGCAGGCCTCTGGGCTTGCAAGAACGTTGAGCCTGACAAGGAGCCTTCGGAAATCATGCCGACAGAGCCGTATCTCCTCGGTTCACATGCAGGTTGCGCAGGATTCTGGTGCAGCGGACCTGACGATCTTGGCGCCCCTGCCCACTACAACTGGGGTTACAACAGAATGTCAACCGTCCCCGGCCTCTTTATGGCTGGTGACATCTGCGGTGCATCCGGCCACAAATTCTCCTCAGGCTCACACGCTGAGGGAAGAATTGCAGCCAAGGCTGCATTGGCATTCATGCTCGATCATAAGGACTACAAACCGGCAATCAAAGAGACGGGTGAGCAGATTGCATCAGATCTTTATTTCCCGTTCGAGACATACGAGAAGTACAAAAATGTTTCTACTGATCCGGCCATCAACCCTCATTACATCAGGCCGAAGATGCTCCAGACAAGACTCCAGAAGATCTCTGACGAGTACTTTGGTGGTATCTCAACATGGTATATGACGTCAAAGACCATGCTGAACGAGGGTCTGAAGCTTCTTGAAATGCTCAAGGAAGATGCTGCCCTTATGGGTGCAAGCAACCTCCATGAGCTGATGAGATGCTGGGAGAACTACCACAGGATCCTTTCTGTTGAGGCACATGCACGGCATATCCTCTTCAGGGAAGAGACAAGGTATCCAGGATATTACTACAGAGGCGACTTCCTTGCCATCAACGATGCAGAATGGAAGTGCTTTGTAAATTCAACATACGATGTTGCAAACAACACGTGGGAGCTGAAGAAGGTTCCTTACGTTCAGATGGTTGCTGACTAGTCAATACTGCCGGGAGGGCTTGGCCCTCCCGGCATCTTTTTTGTACAGCGCAATGCACACTGCACAGTACAAAACTATTTTTTGTACTCTGCAGTATGCATTTTGCACTCACGCAAACTGACTTACTGCCTAAAGGAGGATACATATGGCAGACAATAAAAAAGTACTGGTTATCGGAGGAGGCTTCAGTGGCCTTACCGCGGCCGTCGAAACGGCTGAAGCAGGATCAGAGGTTGTTTTGGTTGAGAAGACCCCATTTTTTGGCGGCAGGGTCACACAACTCAACAAGTATTTCCCGAAGCTTTGCCCGCCGAACTGCGGTCTTGAGATAAATTTCAGGAGGATAAAAAACAGCGGAGACATTACCTTTTATACCTCAGCTGAGGTCGAGAAGATCTCAGGTGAAGAGGGCAACTTCGATGTCACCGTCAAGGTCAAGTCCCGGTATGTCAATGATAAATGCGTCGGCTGTAACGCCTGCGCCGAAGCCTGTCCGGCGGAGATGCCGAACGATTTTAATTTCGGACTGGATACGACGAAGGCCGCATACATTACGCATAATCAGGCATTTCCTTTTATCTATGCCATCGATGACCGCTATTGCAAGGGCAAGGCATGCGCCAAGTGCGTTGACGCCTGCAAATATAACGCTATTGACCTGGATATGAAGCCTGAGACCATAACCTTCAAGGTGGGGTCGATCATTGCTGCTTCAGGCTGGGAACCCTACGACGTCTCAAAGCTCGATAATCTTGGCGCTGGTAAGATAAAGAATGTTGTTACAAACATGCAGATGGAGCGGCTTGCTTCACCGAACGGACCGACAGCAGGAAAAATCCTGAGGCCGTCAGACGGTAAAGAGGCAAAGAATATTGCCTTTGTCCAGTGCGCTGGAAGCAGAGATGAAAACCATCTGCCGTATTGTTCCTTCATCTGCTGTATGGCATCACTGAAGCAGGTAACCTATGTCAGAGAGCAGTATGAAGATTCAAAAGCGGAAATTTTTTATATTGATATACGGACGCCGGGACGCTATGAGCAGTTCTATTGGAAGGTGAAAGACGACCCTAACGTGACGCTTACCAAGGGCAAGGTCGCCAGAATAACCGAAGATATCGCAACCGGTGATATAATCGTCGAAGCAGAAGATATCATGGCCGGCAAGAAGATCAAACGGACGTTTGACCTGGTGATACTTGCCGCTGGGATGGTGCCATCGACCAAGAATTCCAAGCTTCCCGTTGAAACTTCATATACACCAGACGGCTTTGTGATGCCGGCTTCCCTTAAAAAGGGTGTTTACGCCGTCGGCACGCTCAAGAGCCCGGTTGACGTTGCAAAATCAGTACAGGAAGCAACAGGGGTTGCGATCAAAAGCATTCAGAGCGCGAGGAGGTAGAGATCACATGGAAAAGAAATTCGGTGTATATATCTGTAAAGGATGCGGTATCGGTACTACCGTAGATATAGAGAAGCTCAAAAAGAATACAGCGGGAGGGGCTCGCGTCCCTATTGAGCAGATAAAGGAACATGACATACTTTGCAGCCCTGAGGGTCTCGAGGTCATAAAGAATGATATAAAAGAAGGGACGAATACCATCATCATCGGCGCCTGCTCACCGCGCGTCAAGTACGAGGAATTTGATTTCCCCGGGACATTGCTCGAGAGGGTGAACCTTCGTGAATTTGTCTCTTGGGTTTCGGAGCCGATGACAGAGGCGACCCAGACTCTTGCCGAGGACTATCTCAAGATGGGCGTTATCAAGACACAGAAGGGTAATCTGCCTGAACCGAATATCCTCCCTGACCTGAGCAATGCTATCATGGTTGTCGGCGGTGGTATCAGCGGTCTTACTGCAGCGCTGGAGGCAGCAAATGCCGGATATCAGGTGACGGTTGTTGAGAAGGAGGCTGAACTCGGGGGCTGGTCTGCAAAGCTCTACAAGGAAACCCCGCGTCAGTATCCCTACGACAAGCTCGACGAACCGCAGATATTTGACAAGATCAAGGAAGTAGAAGCGCACAAGAACATCAAGGTCTATAAATCGTCTGTTATTGAAAAAACAGACGGTCAGCCGGGACTTTTTGACGTTACCATCTCAACAAACGGTTCAAGCGAGACAGTAAAGGTCGGGGCCTTTATCATGGCCGCAGGGTGGAAGCCTTATGATGCAACAAAGCTTGGGCATCTTGGTTACGGCAATCCGAATGTTATTACGAGCGTACAGATGGAAGAAATGGCAAAGAAGGGCAAGATTATCCGCCCGTCCGACGGTAAAGAGGCAAAGAAGGTTGCCTTTATACAGTGTGCCGGTTCCCGTGATGCGAACCATCTTCCGTACTGCTCATCATTCTGCTGTGCTACCTCGCTGAAGCAGGCAAAGTATGTACGGGAGAAAAACTCCGACGCAGTCGCGATGATATTTTACAAAGACATCAGGACACCTGGTCAGTCTGAGTTATTTTACAAGAATATGCAGAATGATCCCGGGATGCTGCTGACAAAGGCCGATGTCAGCGCAATTACCGATGCGGGGAACGGCAATCTGTATGTCGAGGCAGACAATACACTGCTTGGCGCAAAGATACAGGTTGAGGCAGACCTTGTCGTGCTTGCTATCGGTGTTGTTCCGGCTACACGTGCTCCCCAGGAATATCTTGACGGCCTCACCGAGGCAGGCAAAAAGGGAGACGACGCAAAGAAGGCGTATGTGGATGAGACCGCGAAGCCTGACTTCATATTAAATCTAAACTACAAGCAGGGACCGGAACTCCCGACCCTTGAAGGGGCCTACGGCTTTGCCGATTCAAATTTTATCTGCTTCCAGTATGAGACTAGGAGAACAGGCATCTATTCAGCAGGATGTGTCCGCCAGCCGATGAATATGACCGAGGCATCCCAGGATGCGGCCGGCGCAGCACTTAAGGCCATCCAGTGCGTTGAGCATGTTGCAACGGGTACTGCTGTTCATCCGAGGGCATGGGATCAGACTTTTCCTGACCCGATGATGATCAAGTGTACATCATGCAAACGTTGCACCGATGAATGCCCGTTTGGCGCCATTGACGAAGACGCGAAAGGGACCCCCTACTTCAGGATCAACCGTTGCCGCCGGTGCGCCACCTGTCTGGGCGCCTGCCCTGAAAGGATCGTCTCCTTCAAGGATTTCAGCGTAGACATAGTTGGTTCCATGCTCAAGGCGATTGACATCAATGAAGACGATTTCCGCGTGCTCGTGCTGGCTTGCGAAAACGATGCATATCCTGCACTCGACAGTGCTGCGATCAAGCGTATGAATCTGAGCCCGGCTGTCAGAATAATTCCGGTCAGGTGTCTCGGCTCAACAAACCTGGTCTGGGTGACGGATGCATTTTCGACGGGTATTGACGGGGTCCTTCTGCTGGGTTGCAAATACGGCGAGAACTATCAGTGCCATTTTGTTAAAGGGAGTGAGCTTGCCAATTACCGCTTCAGCAAGGTCCAGGAAACGCTGAATAAGCTCCAGCTTGAGGCCGACCGGTGTCAGTTAATGCAGGTATCAATTTCAGAATATGACAAGCTGCCGCAGATGATCAACGACTTCGTTGCAAGGGTTGAAGAGATCGGGCCTAACCCATTTAAGGACTTATAATAACGTGAAGATGAGACCTCTGAGCTTCCAGATGTTGGAACTTTTGAACTAATTATTGAGGAGGAATATATGACAGAACAGATTAAACCTGATCTTAAGTTTATAAACAGCGTTATCAATGCCGGAGGAGAATCTCTCAAGAAATGCTTCCAGTGTGCAACCTGCAGTGTTGTCTGCAACGTAACGCCGGATGATAAGCCATTTCCGAGGAAGGAGATGGTCCAGGCCCAGTGGGGCATGAAGGACAAACTGCTCAGCAACCCCGACATCTGGCTCTGCCATCAGTGCAGCGACTGCACGGCATATTGCCCGCGTGACGCGAAGCCGGGCGAGGTGCTGGGCGCTATCAGAAAGCTGAGCATTGAGCATTATGCCTTCCCGTCATTTATGGGCAAGATGGTAGCAGATCCTAAGTTCCTGATATTGCTTCTTTTAGTGCCGGTTCTGATATTTGCCGTCGTGGCACCCTATCTGGGACAAATCATCCCCCCGCAATATCTGGAAGGTCACACCCCGGAATATCTGAATGAACTGATCACCTCCAGTGCCCCGATTGTTTACGCTGAGAAATTTATGCCTGTCCCCTTCATCGATACGGTCTTCGTACTGGCTGCCCTTTTTGCCGCGCTTGGCTTCGGTGTCGGCATCATGCGCTACTGGAAAGATCTTACCGCGGGAACAAAGGTAAAGGGATCAATCATGGGGGCCGTGATGGCGACGGTCACAGAGTTTCTGGCGCACAAGAAATTCAAGACCTGTGAAGTCACGGTGGACCGCGCGCGGTCTCACCTGTTCACTTTTTATGGCTTCGTCGGGCTTGCAATAACGACAACCTGGGCAATTGTGTATCTCTATGGCATGCACTGGCTGTCTCCCTATCCCCTTCGCGATCCGATGAAGATATTCGGCAACCTCAGCGCGTTATCGTTGCTGATCGGTATTACCCTCGTTATCATGAATAGGATGAAGAACGCTGAGAAGGCGGGTATGGGCAGTTATTTTGACTGGCTTTTTATCGGTGTTATCTTTACCATCGTCACGACCGGACTGCTTTCAGAAATACTGCGGCTCATGCAGGTGCCGATGCTGGCATACCCGGTCTATTTTGTTC
Organism: Nitrospiraceae bacterium; assembly: GCA_003153275.1. Taxonomy (GTDB): domain Bacteria; phylum Nitrospirota; class Thermodesulfovibrionia; order Thermodesulfovibrionales; family UBA6898; genus PALSA-1316. The sequence continues at coordinate 13,886 of PLXX01000044.1, forward strand.
ATCTGGTTGCGATCTTTTTCCTTTTTGCGTATGCACCGTTTTCGAAAATGGCCCACATGGTATACAGGACAACTGCGCTGGTTTTTGCGAAACAGACCGGCAGGGATAAAACTTAACACAAGGCTGGCCTCAGGACAGCCACAGAAGGAGAGACTCATGGCAACAGTGAAAGAGATTATCGGAGACATCGAAAAGCATATTATTTCCTTAGGCGTGGATAAGACGGTTGCTGATGCCGTCAGCATTCTGGTAGAGCATGAAATCGGCGCTCTCGTTGTTGTGGACAGCGACGGGAAGCCGGTCGGCATGTTTACTGAAAGAGACGTGCTGAAATGCTGGACGAGAAAGGGAGACCGTCATTTCAAGGACATCAAGGTTTCAGAGGTCATGACCACGAATCTCATCATTGTCGAGGCTGATGACGACCTCTGCTATGTGACAACCATCATGATCAAGAACAGGATCCGGCATCTGCCGATTCTTGAGAAGAACAAGCTGGTCGCTATGCTGTCGATCAGGGACGTGGTCAAGGCCCAGGTGACCGATCTCCGGGCAGAGAACCATTATCTGAAGGATTACATTTCAGATAAATATCCGGGTTGATACGATTTCCAGGAGTTTTCATCGGGAATAAGGAGTTCTAAGGAGGTGAAGTCAGGGAACTTTAGTCTTGGTACGGTTCAAGCAGTTATTTATATAATAATTTTTTTAAAAGGAGGAGTTTGAATGAGTGTACTTAGTAATACTATATTATTTGCCTTAGGTTGCGGAGTGTTAGGCGTTATATACGCTGCGATGACTGCAATATGGGTATCAAAGCAGGACGCAGGGAATGCGAAGATGCAAGAGATCTCGAATGCGGTTAAAGAGGGCGCAATGGCGTTCCTCGCACGTGAGTACAAAACAGTAGCTGTTGTTGCAGTAATTTTAACGGTTCTTCTGTCCTTCCTCGGTCCCTGGACAGCAATAGGGTTTGTCATCGGCACGGTCGGATCGGCGCTCGCCGGATACATCGGCATGATGGTATCGGTGCGGGCCAACGTGCGCACTGCCCAGGCAGCCTACAAGGGCATCCAGGCTGCACTCGGTCTTGCTTTTAAGGGCGGCTCGGTGACCGGCGTTATGGTCGTTGGTCTTGGAATTATAGGTCTTGCGGGTTTCTATCTTACAGTAAAAACAGCAGCCCCTGAACAGGCATTCCATGCGCTGATAGGACTAGGATTCGGCTGTTCCCTCATGAGCGTGTTTGCCCGTATCGCAGGTGGTATCTACACAAAGGCTGCTGACGTAGGCGCTGACCTCGTTGGTAAGGTCGAGGCAGGTATTCCTGAGGATGATCCCAGAAACCCTGCAGTTATCGCAGATAATGTTGGAGACAACGTAGGCGACTGCGCTGGTATGGCAGCTGACCTTTATGAGACATATACAGTTACGCTCGTTGCCGCAATGCTTCTTGCAAAGACTGTTTTTGGCGCTGAGAGCCCATGGGTCGAGTTCCCCCTCATGCTCGGCGGAATATCGATCATCGCTTCCATTATCGGCACATTTGCAGTAAGACTCGGGAAAAGCGGATATATCATGGGAGCCCTCTATAAAGGGCTGGGTGTTGCTGGTATTCTTGCTGCAATAACATTTTATATTGTGACAGGTGAATTTCTTAAAGGTGTAGATCCGGCTTCAATGGTCTCTCACCCTTCATTTACACAGATGAACGTTTTCCTTATGGCGCTTATCGGCCTTGCATTGACCGGAGTGATCGTAGTTATAACTGAGTACTTCACTGCTGCGCAGTATCCCCCGGTGAAACATATTGCACAAGCCAGCTTGACTGGTCATGGAACAAACGTTATAGCAGGCCTTGCGGTCAGCATGAAGTCAACCGCAGCGCCCGTTCTCGTTATCGTTGCCTCAATACTTGGCGCTTATCAATTAGGTGGCGGGTTTGCCGGAGACTTGACTGGCGGACTCTTTGCTATAGCCTTGTCAGCTGTTTCGATGCTATCAATGACAGGCATTGTGGTGGCCATTGATACCTACGGCCCGATTACAGACAACGCAGGTGGTATAGCTGAAATGGCAGGAATGCCTGAAGAGATCCGTAACATCACAGACCCATTGGATGCAGTCGGCAACACCACAAAGGCTGTTACAAAGGGTTATGCTATTGGTTCGGCAGCTCTTGCAGCTCTGGTTCTTTTTGCAGAGTATTCAAGGTCGTTCTCCACTCCCATCCTGTTTGACCTTTCAAATCCCATGGTTCTGGCAGGCCTTTTCATCGGCGGTCTGCTCCCTTATTATTACGGCTCGCTCCTGATGGAGGCCGTTGCTAAGGCTGCCGGCGGCATCGTTGTTGAAGTGCGCAGACAGTTCCGTGAGATCCCTGGCATCATGGAAGGCACGGGAAAGCCGGAATACGGCAAGTGCGTTGACATCGTGACCAAGGGCGCCATCCATCAGATGATGGTTCCTGCGCTTATCCCGGTTGTTGTTCCTGTTGTTGTAGGTTTTCTGCTTGGAAGAGAGGCACTCGGAGGCGTCCTTATGGGAAGTATCCTGACCGGACTCTTCCAGGCTATTGCAATGACAAGTGGCGGCGGCGCATGGGACAACGCCAAAAAATCCTTTGAAGATGGAGTTACTGATTCCACGGGGAAAGTTCATAAGAAGGGCAGCGATGGACACAAGGCCTCTGTAACAGGCGACACAGTCGGCGATCCTTACAAGGACACTGCAGGACCTGCGATCAACCCTATGATCAAGGTTATCAACATTGTCGCGCTTCTGATTGTTCCTTTGATTTAAAGGCAGTTACAGGAAATGCCAAGGGGCTGACCCGGATATCCGGGTCAGCCCCTTTTTTATTGGGATCAACTCCCGGGGTTACAGAGAAAGTTCCTTTTTCAGCCAGTCCCTGATCTCTTCTGTAATGGCGTACATGCCGCATATCGGCGGCAGTACGGGCTGTGCGATCGCCTTCTGAATCATTTCAGCCGGTATCTCCTCGATCCTGCCGACCGTATTGGTTATGTCTGACCTGCCGATCTTGAGGAGCATCAGGGCAGGGGCCTCTGATTCCGTTTCGATATAGAACATGTATCCTGTAATATCCCTGAGCTTCTCCAGGTCCTCCGGCCGCGACTGGAACCTCGGCTCCATCATCATCTGGGGTGTTACGTCCAGTTTTACTTTAGGGAGTATATCCGGCCTCTTTTTAATATCCTCCAGGCCAACCATCTCAAATATGCTTTTGTCGTCAATTTCAGGGATGTCCATTTATTTCCTCTTTCCTTTGTCTTTATTTTGGCTTTTGTCTTCGTTCAGGGATAATCCTGTGTTCTATCTTTTCCTGATTCCAGTCAGTCGAGACATAGAGACTGCAATAACAGCTTCCATATTCCTTAACATCATCATTTCGGTATACGCATGGACAGACGATATCCGTATCATATTCCCGAGATCCCGACGCCAGCCTGCAAGGGCAAGACCGGTAGCCATACCGCGATTCATTTGTCAGCAGTCCCGAAAGGATGTCAAGGACAAACTCCCTGTCCCTGTTCAATTCCATCCCCTGCCTGCGCGCATATTCCTGCAGGACATTGTATAACTCCATGGCTGTCAACTTCCCGCACTCCTGCCGGAGTAGAGAAGCTTTTTCTTCAGTGCCTCCTCGTCGTATCCTATGATAATCTCCTCAATGACTGTCGTTGGATATGTCTTCTGCGGATTGCGCTTCGCAAGCTCCTTTGTGATGACCCATTGCTCCCCGCTCTCAAGAGTATCGACTTCAATGAGCGTATAGGGGATGCGGTTATCATCGAGGAATTTCTTTACTTTTTTGCAAACCGGGCATGTACTGAGAGAATAGAGCGTTACCTTGTTCATGTCCCATCCTTTGTGCTCTTTGATTATATCATAGCCCGAGCCATCTAAAATGGTTAATGTGACGCAATGGTATCAGTCATCATCGATATAGTATAATAACAGCTATATATGCTCAGTGGAAACAGAGCGGCATGAACAATGAATACTAATGTGACCTCTTCCCGCGATATGCCAGCAACCATATACCAGTGATGCATAACTTTAAAATGAGGAGATCCCATGGGTGAAAAAAAATTAAAGGATAAGGCCGCTGTCTACGAGATAAAGGATGCTCTCGAGGGCCGGATCAATAAAAGCGTTGTGGTTCCGGAGTTCCTTACAGCCGCCTCCCGGTTCAGATTCAAGTGCTATCCGGGCATCGGCTGTTTTACAAAGTGCTGCAGCGGAATCCGGATAATCCTTTCGCCCTATGATATATTCCGCCTGAAAAACAGGCTCGGCAAGACGTACCTGGAATTTCTGACCGAACACACAGTACCCATGATGATTGAAGGTTCATCTCTTGAGGTGGTTGGTCTTCGCATGAAGGACGACGCGATACGGTCCTGCCCGTTTGTTACCCCTGAAGGCTGCACGGTTTATACTGACCGGCCTCTTACCTGCCGGTATTATCCGATAGGCATGGGCATGATGAAGAAAGACACGGGAAAGTCCGGCGAGGACTTCTTTATCAAGGTAAAGGAAGACCACTGCCTTGGGCATAACGAAGACAAAGAGTGGACCATACGGGAGTGGCGTCAGGACCAGGAATCGGATATCTACGACGAGATGAACAACGACTGGATGGCGATTGTGCTGAAGGCCAAGACTCTGGGCAAGGTCGAGTTCAGTAAGCGTTCCCTCGAACTCTTCTATATCGTCAGTACAAACCTTGACCTCTTCAAGGACATGGTCTTTACTCCAAAATTTATCGCGGCCTACCAGATAGATTCCGAGACACTCAAGAAACTCGCGGAGGATGAGCTTGAACTGCTGAAGTTCTCGCTGAAGTGGCTCAGGTTTGTGACGTTCGGCGAAGGGGACTTCAAGGTCGACCAGGATGTCCGTCAAAAGGCCAAGGAAAAGCTTATTGCACAGGCAGAGGAAGAGAGAAGAAAACTCAGGGAACAGGCGATGGACGATTAGGCCTGAGAAAGCCTACCGGAAAATAGTGCGTCTTCAGATGGGCTCTGTCAACGACAGGGCCCATTTTTGCCTACGACTCCTGAGGCCATTGCATAGAGAAGGAAGAATGCCGTGTCATTTCATGCTATATAAGTCCCTTACTGATATTCACAGATAATCTTCTCTGCGCGGATACCAGGCGTCAATTGCTTTAGCAGGCGCTTTAAGAACCTTTGCGCTGTGTTCGTGGTTGGAGGGGATCATAACCCCGTCACCTTTTTTTAGAATCTTAATCTTTCCTTCGACAGTAAACTCGAGTTCTCCTTCAATAATATAGGTAATCTGCTCATGGGGATGTTTGTGCGACGGAATTACAGCGTTCAGTTCAAAGTCGAAGATTGTCATCATCGTCTTGTCCCCTGATATCGCCTTTATCTTGATTCCTTCGAGAAGTTGTCTTGCCTGTATATCCGATTCACTGAAAAAGGTCATATTTCCTCCAAACTCCGATTGTATTCTGCGCAATTTTATCATGTTCTGAGGTTGTATATATTGCCTCCTGTGCGGACTTCAGGAAGAAACGCACGGGATCTCAAAATTAGATAGACGTCCGCTTGTCGCTAGCGGCGGAAGACCGCTTCCCCAGGTCCGGCAAAAGTGCGGTCATAATACCAAGCAGAGGCAGATAAGAGCAAACGTGATAGACGAATTCTATGCCGCGCTGGTCTGCAAGCCTGCCGAACACCGCCGCGCCTATTCCAGCCATGCCAAAGGCTAAACCAAAAAATAGGCCGGACACGGTGCCTACTTTGTCCGGGATGAGCTCCTGTGCAAAGACCAGGATAGCCGAGAATGCAGAGGCGAGAATTAATCCGATAATAAATGCGAGGATGCAGGTCCACGTAAGGTTTGCGTAGGGCAACGCCAGCGCGAACGGGGCCGCTCCAAGAATTGAACCCCAGATAACGAGCTTTCTGCCGATGCGGTCACCTATGGGACCGCCGAAAAGAGTTCCGGTTGCAACAGCAAACAGAAACACGAAAAGATGCACCTGCGAAGATTGCACAGAGAGGTGAAAGCGGTACATAAGATAAAACGTATAATAGCTGCTAAGGCTTGCCAGATAAAAAAACTTCGAGAACATCAGGATCAGCAGAACCATTATTGACAGAATGACTGTGTGGTTAGGCAAATCCGGGTGCAGGCTTCGATGGGTGGAGCTACGGACTGCAAGCGCTTTGTGACCGCTGTACCATTTGCCAACCCGCCAAAGCACCAAGATTGCGAGAAGGGCCGCGAGTGAAAACCAGGCAACGCTGCCTTGCCCCCTTGGAATGACAACAGCTGCAGCCAGCAGAGGACCCATGGCCGTACCCATATTGCCTCCGACTTGGAAGATTGATTGTGCCAACCCGTACCGTCCCCCGGATGCCATCCGAGCCACACGAGAAGACTCCGGGTGAAAGATGGACGAACCTGTCCCTACTATCATGGCCGCAAGAAGAATCTCGGTATAGCTCTGCGCAGTCCCCAGGACCACAAGGCCGACTAGAGTGCACCCCATTCCGAATGCCAGCGAGTATGGTTTCGGGCTGCGGTCTGTGTAGAGTCCGACAATGGGCTGAAGTAGGGAGGCCGTGAGCTGGTAGCTAAGCGTAATCATCCCGATCTGCGCGAAGCTGAGCTGGAATTTGGTCTTAAACAGTGGATATATCGCAAAGATTAGCGACTGGATTGTATCATTCATAAAGTGTGAAAAACTAATCGCGCCCAGTACCTTAAAGCGGGGGCGGTCCTCAACCCCGGAAAGCCCTGGAGTTATCTTATTGATTTTATTGTGATTGTCTTTCATAAATTTTTTAAAATCGGCTTTAATGAAGCGGCTCCGGCAATTGCTTGAAGTTATAGCAAAAGTTCAGAAACGTATTTTTTACTATACCATATGACTTAGAAAACTCCGCCATTTTCTCTGCTTCTTGGCTTGAGGAAGTACGCTGGCCGTACTTACACAGGCTATTGCGCTCAGTGGTATGAAGATTGATGATGGCAAGACTGTTGTCAAGAAAACAACAGATTCATAAAGGGTTATATTCAACTTCAGACTTGCCGGGGCGAGGGTAATCATCTTGCGGTTGCTGCCTGGAACGCGGTTGTTTGATATTGGACCACTGGAAGGGTTGGAGAAGTGACGCTTCCTGAAGTGAAGGTTAGACCAGACGTCTATACTGCAGTTTAAGAAAGTTCCTGAGCAGGTCTTTGCCGGAGGTTGTCAGGATCGACTCGGGGTGGAACTGGACCCCTTCGACAATAAACTCCTTATGCCGTACGCCCATAATTTCACCGTCATCTGTCCAGGCGGCTATCTCCAGGCAGGCCGGCATGGTTTCTTCCTTAATGATCAGCGAGTGGTACCGTGTTGCGATGAACGGGTTCGGAAGGCCCTCGAATATTGTCTTCCCGTCGTGATGTATCATCGATGTTTTTCCGTGCATCAGCTTTGGCGCACGGATGATATCGCCGCCGAAGGCCGCACCGATAGATTGATGGCCGAGGCAAACACCGAGTATCGGGATCCTGCCGCTGAAATGGCGGATCGTTTCAACTGATATGCCGGCTTCATTCGGCGTGCAGGGTCCGGGTGAGATGACAATCCTGTCAGGCTTCATCGTCTCGATATCCGCAACAGAGATTTTGTTATTCCGGAATACCTTTATGTCCTCCCCAAGCTCTCCGAGGTACTGGACCAGGTTATAGGTGAAGGAGTCGTAATTGTCTATCATCAGAAGCATCAGCCAAGGCCCTCCTCTGCCATATCAATGGCCTTGATCATCCCCCCGGCCTTATTGACCGTCTCGGTGTATTCGCTTGCCGGCTGAGAGTCAGCAACGATACCTGCACCCACTTGCACATAAATCGTGCCGTCCTTAATGATAAGCGTACGGATCGTGATGCAGGTATCCATATTCCCGGAGTAGCTAAAGTAGCCGACAGAGCCTGCATACGGACCGCGTTTTGTCGGCTCCAGCTCATTGATGATCTCCATGGCCCGGACTTTCGGGGCGCCTGACACCGTCCCGGCAGGGAAGCAGGCCCCAAGGACATCAAACGCATTCAAGCCTTCTTGCAGTTCACCTTCGACATTCGAGACAAGGTGCATGACATGGCTGTATCGTTCAACAGCCATCATTTCGGTCATCTGCACCGAGCCTGCCTTCGAGACCCTGCCCACATCATTTCTGCCGAGGTCCACCAGCATAATATGCTCTGCGACTTCCTTAGGATCTTCTTTAAGCTCCTTCTCCAGCGCCCTGTCTTCTTCCTCAGTCTCTCCGCGCCTCCTGGTGCCGGCGATGGGACGCAGCACTATCCTGCTGCCCTCGAGCCTCACCAGTATCTCAGGTGAGGAGCCTACGATCTTTGCGTCGCCGATATCGATAAAATACATATAGGGAGAGGGATTGATCACCCTCAGGGCCCGGTAGATGTTGAAAGGATCTGCTGAGGAAGGGCGGGAGAACCGTTGAGATAGCACAACCTGAAAAACATCGCCTGCCTTTATATATTCCTTCGCAGCTTCGACAGAAGACATGAATTCTTCCCTTGTCTGATTAGAAGCAAGGTCATTTTTTTTCCCGGCCCCTGAATCGTTATTCATAACCAGAGGGGTGCGCAGTTGTCCGATAAGCGCATTGATTTTTTCTGTCGCCTCCTGGTAAGCCTCTTCAGGGGATTGCCCTTCGATATGCGCATTGGAGATGACCTTGATCTTCTGTCTGAGGTTGTCGAATATCAGCATGGTGTCCGTGACCATCAGAAAAAAATCGGGCAGCCCAAGCCCCTTTTTTTCCTTCATATCGAGCGTCTCAAAGTATTGAACCATGTCGTAGCCGATATATCCTACAAGACCTCCAAAAAACCTCGGAAGTCCGGGGATCTCAACGGGACGGTAGCGGGAGATCTCTTGCTTGACGATGCTCATGGGGTCGTCAGTTGTTATGACCTGCGGAGCAGCCCCGCTGTCTATGATCTCGACAATGCTTCCCTTGCCCCTGATCGAACGGGACGGCCGGGAGCCGATAAAGGAATAACGGGCCCACTTCTCCCCGCCTTCAACACTCTCCAACAGGAAAGACGGAGATCCGCCGATCTTGAGGTATGCCGTTACAGGGGTATCGGCGTCTGCCAGTATCTCCCGGTATACAGGGATCAGGTTGCCTTTATCTGCTAATGTTTTAAATGTATTAAAGTCAGGGTACATAAAAAGTAAAAACCACTTGTCAAATTTTTTGGTTTTGAATTATAATTATACCTCATGTTGCGGTAAGAAGTTAAGGACTGTTCATGTTTTCGGATAGTCCTGATGAAGATTAGATGCGGGAATAGCTCAGTGGTAGAGCACAACCTTGCCAAGGTTGGGGTCGCGGGTTCGAATCCCGTTTCCCGCTCCAAAACTACAGTGATGAGACATCAGTGAACGGTCGTCAGCAGAAATCTGAAGGACGTTCTGACATTATTCTTCCCCAGATCACTGATTGTTTTTCTCTGATCACTATTTTTAATGGCGACGTACCCAAGTGGCTAAGGGGGAGGTCTGCAAAACCTTTATGCAGCGGTTCAAATCCGCTCGTCGCCTCCAGTTTTTGTTGTATCCTTTTCATCCCGCAGTGATTCGAGTATGGCAGTATCAAGGCCTTTTTCTTCAAAATATTCTTTTTCGAGCGATTCGATGTAGAACCGATCGAGTCCGCTGTTTTCAAGAAAGTCTTCTCTGAGCGCTGAGTCTCTATTGTGGATGACCGAAGGTAGGATATGGTTAAGGTAGACCGATTCCTTCCTGAGGTCGAGGAATACCTTTTCGAAAAGTTTTTCGGGCAGTTTGCCGATGATACCCCGGTCAGTCAGCTCTGTTATGATGTCGTCCCTGATCTTTTCTCTCACCTCTTTCATCTCGAGACCGGGGAAGAAGCTCCGCATGCGCTCTTTCAATGCTGCATGCGTTTCATGGTAAAGCCGTTCTTCGTCACTAAGATTCTTGAGATCGGTGACCACATCCTTTAACGAGGCTTCTCCCTGCTGTATATTCTCTATGCCTTCCAGGATCAACCTGATTTTCTGTTTGCCATAACTGGTGATATATTTATTTCCGAGAAGGTCCCGGACAAAGACTGATTTGAACAGGACCGGATCAAGTTCATCAAAGGCCTTTTTATTGCCGATAAGGCTGCGCAGGGACTCTTCTCTGAAATCAATATGCTTCATGAAGGCGAGCTGACTCAGCACTGCATGGACATTGTCATAGCGGTCAAAGTAGGTTATGATTGCACACAATTCCTCAAAGATGGTGAAATCGTCGCTCTCGCGGGAGACTTCATCGCACGCTTTACCAATATCGAGAAGGATCTGATCAAACCCCCGTTCGTTCTGTGTATAGGCCGTATGCTTCGCTTTGATAAGCCTGACAATGTCCTCTTTGATGATATGCTGCTTGAGTGTAGGGTCCTTGAAAAAAAGATTCTCCAGCACTGCCCGCACATCTTTGAGATAATCCTTCTCCTCGATCTCCTGAATTTTTTTGTCTTTCAGCAGCAGGTCATCGAGCGTATCAAAGAGCACAATCGGGATGTTGTTCCTGATGCTGAGGGTTCTGAGACGGTTAAGCCGTGCATATTCCGAGGCATGGAGGGTATCGCGTGCCAGGCCTTTGAGGAGTATGTCCCGATAAGCATCGACCACGACCCTGTTTTCCGGATGGCGGTACATGATATCGATTTTCATTCGCTCTTGTTGGTAGCGATCAATGTTATTTCTGAGAATTATTTTTTCGAGAAGCGTTTCATCTGCGGGACTGAGCTCGCGGTTTTTTGCGTACATTTCACGGAAGGAATCGAAGTATTCCCGGTTGGCCCTGTTCACCAGCTTGAATATAAAGACGATCGAGCGGTCCTCGTGTAATTCACCGCAAAAGTTGCCGAGCAACTCAGTGTCGTGGTCGTCAGCAAGCAGGTTTGTTCTCTTGAGGAACTTTCCGACTGCTTTCAGGATCTGGCGCTGTCGTTTCCGGTAATCTCCTCCGAACTCTGAAGAGATGACGAAATAATAGTTCGTTACCGCATGCCCATGGAGAAAGAGCCGCGAAAGAGTCTCGACTCCCTCGGTATCATTAGTGAAAACGACCTGTTCGTTGTCATCGAGAAAGGCCCCGAACATGATCAGCCGGTTCAGCAAATCGGTTTTTTCCATGTCCTTGACCGGTTTTTCAACCCCGAACATATATTCGCAGAAACTCCCCCCGGTCCCCTTGTACCTCAGATGGGTCTCTGTGATCGAGAATTCATTCCCCCGTGAGAAAAAGCGGATCCGGGAGTCTTCTTCTTCATAAAAGTATGCGTTGTATGTGCTGGGGCCTGCAACAAAGGCAAAATAATCCACAATACCTATGCTGCCATGAATTCTGAGGTCTTTGATCATCAGCTAAAATATACCATAGGATTATGGAAACATTCTATTTAAGCCGTGCAAAAGAAATTTCTTTTTGCTGTTCGATACGATTACAATACACGATTGCCGTACGCGGAGGAATGAATGGACACATTGGTCATTAACGGGAAAAAGAGGCTGTCCGGTACCGTCGAAATCAGCGGGTCAAAAAACGCTGCCCTGCCGATCATGGCCGCATCTATTCTGGCAGAGGGGGAGCATCAAATCACGAATGTTCCTCACCTCAGAGACGTCAGGACCATGGGTCGGCTTCTTGCCAACCTCGGCGCAGGGTTTCATCTCGAAGATAACAGGGCAATTCTTGATTGCACAATGATCACAAATTTTGAGGCCCCATATGATCTTGTCAGCACGATGCGGGCATCTGTCCTGATTCTGGGGCCGCTTCTGGCAAGGCTCGGCAAGGCAAAAGTTTCTCTTCCGGGCGGTTGCGCCATAGGAGCTAGGCCTATAAACCTGCACCTGATGGGGCTCAAGAAGATGGGCGCCACCATTAAGCTCGAATCCGGCTATGTGCTCGCAAAGGCAAAGCGCCTGAAGGGCGCTTCGATATATTTTGATACCTCGACCGTGACCGGTACTGAAAACATCATGATGGCCGCAGTACTGGCAGAGGGGAAGACGGTCATAGAGAATGCAGCCCGAGAGCCGGAGGTGTCTGACCTGGCGAATGCCCTGATATCCATGGGCGCAAAGATCAAAGGCGCCGGAGAAAGCCTGATCGAGATTGAGGGAGTCAGCAGGCTTATTCCGCTTGCCTATGAGATTATTCCTGACCGGATCGAGGCCGGGACATTCATGACGATAGCCGGGATAACCGGGGGAGATATTACAATAAAAAGATGCATGCCGGACCACCTCGATGCCCTGATCAACAACCTGCAGGACTGCGGGATCCGATTCAAGAAAGCACGGACAGGGATTAGGGTGATCGGCCCGGAGCGGCCATTAGCCGTCAATGTCCGGACAATGCCCTACCCGGGTTTTCCGACGGACATGCAGGCACAGTTTATGGCCATGATGTGCATAGCAGCCGGCACGTCTGTTATATCGGAAAAGATTTTTGAGAACCGCTTCATGCATGTTGCCGAGCTCCGTAGGATGGGGGCAGATATTACTATCGAAGGCGGTACTGCCACGATCCGGGGGATTGACCTGCTGAAAGGGGCGCCGCTCATGGCAACAGATCTGCGCGCGTCAGCATCCTTGATTGTTGCAGCGCTTGCTGCCGAAGGCCGGACAACGGTCCACCGGATCTATCATCTGGACCGTGGCTATGAAAAGATTGAAGAGAAGCTCCAGACACTCGGGGCGGATGTCCGCAGAGAGAAAGAATAGCCCCCCGAATTACCCACAATCTACCATCAAATTTACGGTGCACGGCATAAGAGCAGCATGTGCAGTCATTTCCGGTCCGATACTGCCGGGGCCCCTGGGGCACCGGGCAACACGCTGCTGAATCCGCTGATCCAGAGGTTAATTTGATGATGGATTATGGCTCATCTGAGCAGCATATACTGGATGAATGCAGCGAGAAAGATGTATACGCCAGATGGGATGATTTTTTTGTAGACTCCCCACATGTCGGCCTTGAAGTACTCCCGGGTAAGTACCAAACAGAGATGAACCGGTGAGATCAGAACGCCGATAAATCCTGCGGCAAAGGCCATGGACATCACCGGAAGAGAAGCGCCTCCTGCAATGCTCATGATCAACGGGAAGGTACTCCCGACGAACCCGGCGGTCAGCCCGGTCAGCAGCCCGATCACAAATGGCAGGAGACAGACGATCGGCATGACCGGTATGCCGTTTTCAACAAAGACATTGCTCAGGTTTCTGACCGATCCCGATGCCTCCATCGTCTCCTTGAAGAGCATGATGCCGACGATCAGTACGACTATATCACCCGCGAATCCATGTCGTACGATGCGGAAGATTCCCGAAGGTCTGTATCTGAAGACAATGAAAAGCGGGACGATTATGGCCAGCAGCGCGTAGTGGAGATCGATTCGCAGCACAACGACCAGAAGCAGGACAGAGCCGACCGGAACAAAACTCAACAAGGCGTTTCTCCTGGTGACCCGGGACGTCACCGGGGCATGCTCCTCCGGTGAAGAAGACAGAGACCTGTTGCTTATATCGCGCATGCTGTATACAAAACCCATACACAGAAGTGCAAGGGCATATGTTATATTTGCTGCGACGAAATCATACAGCGGTATGCCAGAGAGAGCCGAGGCGAGCACTATCCCCGGATAGAGGGGAAGTATATATTCCCAAGGGTGCCTGAACCAGTAGTTGATATATGCCTTTTCCTCTCTGGACATATGCAGTCCCGCGGTGGCTTCCTTGACCATAGGGGCCGAAAAGTAGGCGCCGCCAAGAGACGGCAGCATCCCGATCAGGAGCGGCATGGATATGATGATCGCCTTTTTATTTTTTACAAATGTGTTCACCGATGACATCATTGTCGCAAGAACATTCTGCTCCCGGAGGATCATCTCGAAGATCCTGATCAGCGACAGAGAAAGCCATAATGTAATGGTGACGTTCCCGCTGATCGTCTTTTTACCGGTGTCGGCAATAGCGGCAATATCCATGCGGTATAACAGCATCAGAGTGCCGGCAGCAATCAGCATGACGTATCCGACCGGAATCTTCTTCCTCAACAGGGTGAGGATCAAAATAAAGGTCAGCAGTATCCTGACGACATCAAGCATGAGTTAGTGTATCACATGACAAGATCAGATGAGCACCATCAGAATAAAGCGGGACAGTGTACATTTCTCCTGAATAAAACCTGCCAGTTCTGACAGGAAATAGCGCAGGAAATAGCGCAGGAAATAGCGCTGTTGTCAACAAATAGAGTTGTCCGGTTTTGTAGCACATAAACTGTCCGGATTGTAGCTAATAGATATCAAGCAGCTTTCTTGTTGGCGTTTAGAACCTCCTTTCACTTGGAATTAAAGGAGAAGAGCTTTCTGTGACCATGGAATATGGCCAAGGTTCCGTTTGGATAACGATGGACCCGCACTTTCACTTTGACAT
>PLXX01000127.1 GCA_003153275.1 Nitrospiraceae bacterium
CGATTCCCGTTGGGACCGCCAAATTCTTCTTATTATGGCACCTCGGTAAGGATGCTTAAGCAGGCGGGTTGGCATCGAACAAATAAACACCAGAAAATCCCGGAAGAGCAATCTTCCCTGCGGGCCTGACTTCCTCTCCCCTCAATTGACTCACATCCTGCATATTCGTTAATATTTCTGTATGCATCATTCTGATTTCGTCTCCCTCCATCTCCATACTGAATATAGTCTGCTGGATGGGGCCATACGCATTAAAGAACTGGTCGAGCGCGCGAAGGAGTTCAGGATGCCTGCGCTCGCCATGACTGACCACGGCAACCTCTTTGGGGCGGTTGAGTTTTATAAGCAGGTCACGAAAGCCGGCATCAAGCCGATCATTGGCTGTGAAATCTATGTGGCGCCGGCGAGCAGGCTTGACCGGGGGGGGAATGAGAGTGAGGGGGCTGCGTTCCATTTCATTCTTCTGGCCCGGGATAACGCCGGATACCGAAATCTTGTTACCTTGGTCACCAAGGCATACCTCGAAGGGTTTTATTATAAACCGCGGATAGATATGGGCCTTCTCGAACAGTACAGCGGTGGTTTGATCGGTCTTTCCGCGTGCCTGAAAGGTGAAATACCCTTCTGTCTTCAGAAAGGCTATGTCGACCGCGCGAGAGAACGTGCCCTTCAGTTTAAGCATATCCTCGGGCCTGAGAATTTTTATCTCGAGATCCAGGAGAACGGACTCCCTGAGCAACGCGCGGTGAACAAGCAGCTGGTTGAACTTGCCCGTGAGCTCCACATAGGACTCGTTGCGACCAATGACTGCCACTATCTTAGAAAAGAGGATGCAAAGGCACATGACATCCTGCTCTGCATACAGACGGCCAAAACGCTGAAGGACACCAATCGGATGAAGCTGAGCTCTGATGAGTTTTACTTCAAGTCTCCGGACGAGATGAAAGAGGCATTCAGGGAATATCCTGAGGCGATAGCAAATACCATCGCTATCGCCGAGAGGTGCAATGTTGAATTCAAGCTGGGGGAATGTCTTCTTCCGCGGTATAAGGTTGAGACGGGAGAGCCTCCCGATGAATATCTGCACAAGCTTGCAATTGCCGGCCTCGAAGAAAAATTCATCGGCAAAGAAATTCCCCAGGCGTACAAAGACAGAATGGACCTTGAGCTTGCGGTGATAAGGAAGATGGGATATGCGTCTTATTTCCTGATTGTCTGGGATTTTATCAGCTATGCGCGGTCGAAAGATATCCCTGTCGGTCCGGGACGTGGCTCTGCTGCGGGCAGCCTTGTTTCCTATACCATTGGCATTACCGAGATCGATCCGATCCAGTATAACCTTCTGTTCGAGCGTTTCCTGAATCCGGACCGCATCAGCATGCCAGATATTGATGTTGATTTTTGCCAGGACAGACGGGGTGAGGTCATTTCGTATGTTTCCGAGAAATACGGCAAGGACCATGTTGCCCAGATCATCACGTTTGGCACCATGGCTGCGAAGGCTGCGATCAGGGATGTCGGACGGGCAATGAACATGCCGTATGCAGAGGTCGACCGGATTGCCAAGCTCGTGCCGAATACCCTGAAGATCAAGATAGAAGATGCGATAAAGGCAGAACCCCAACTCAAAGAACTGTACGACACCAACCCTGAGGTGAAGGAACTGCTTGATGTTGCTATGCGCCTTGAGGGACTGAACAGACATGCATCGACGCATGCTGCAGGGGTTGTTATCGCGCCTGTCCCGCTGACTGAATATACCCCTCTCTACCGGAGCCCNNGGGCTTTTGAAGTTCGATTTCCTCGGCCTGAAGACCCTTACCGTGATCCAGAAAACTCTTGATCATCTGCGGCAGAGCGGCAGGGAATTTTCTATCAAGGAGATACCTCTTGATGACCGGGAGACGTATGAACTGCTGAGTTCCGGCCAGACGACTGGCGTCTTCCAGCTTGAAAGTGCCGGTATGAAGGATATCCTGCTCAAGATGACCCCAAACCGGTTCGAGGACCTTATCGCGCTGGTGGCGCTCTACCGTCCCGGACCGATCGGCAGCGGGATGATCGATGATTTCATCAAGAGGAAGAAGGGCAAAGTGGCGGTCAAGTATGACCTCCCCCAGTTGAAGGAGATTCTCGATGAAACCTATGGGGTCATCCTTTATCAGGAGCAGGTCATGCGGATTGCGAACAAGCTGGGAAATTTCTCGCTCGGCCAGGCGGATATTCTCAGGAAAGCCATGGGGAAGAAGCTTGATGATGTCATGGCAAAACAGAAGGAACACTTCATGGCCGGCGCTGCGAAGAACGGGATCCCGGAGAAGAAGGCGGATAAGATATTCGATCTGATGGCCATGTTTGCGGAATACGGCTTCAATAAGTCCCATTCTGCGGCGTATGCGTATGTCTCGTTCCAGACAGCCTATCTCAAGGCACATTACCCTGTAGAGTTCATGGCTGCGACGCTGAGTGCGGATATGAACGATACCGATAAGATTGTCAAGTCTATCAGCGAGTGCCGCAAGATGAAGATCGAGATCCTGCCCCCGGACATCAATGAGTCCGGCAGCGAGTTCAGAGTGACCGGCAATGCGATCAGGTTCGGCCTGGTTGCAGTCAAGGGGGTCGGGCAGGCGGCAATTGAATCGATCATTGAGGTGAGAAACAGCGATGGTCCCTTCGGGTCCGTTGCCGATTTCATAACGCGGGCAGATAGCCGGAAGGTGAACAAGAAGGTGATAGAAGGCCTGGTGAAGGCCGGCGCGTTCGATTCTCTCGGAATCAGCCGCTCTGCGGCAATGAATATGGTCGCCGATACACTTAATGGAAACGGGAAGACGAAAAACACCGACCAGCAGAGTATGTTCGGGGATGAATCTTCTGTCCCGGATGCCGATACTGCTGAATGGGATGAGACAGAGTTGCTGATGCATGAGAAGGAGGCGCTCGGTTTCTATATCACCGGCCATCCCCTGACCAGATACAGTCAGATTCTTGCAAAGATGAAGGCGAAGAGGACCTCGGATGTTGAAGTCGCTTCTGATAAGGAAGAGGTGGTTCTTGGCGGCATCCTCAGGTCTGTCAAGAAGAAGAACGTGAAATCAACCGGCGATATGATGGCGTACGTCACTCTCGAGGATGATGAAGGCAGCGTCGAGGTGATCATCTTTTCCGAACTTTTCAAGGGCGTGAACATGCTCATTAAGAAAGATGCGTTGGTGCTTATAAAAGGGAGCATAGACCGTGACGAAAAAGGGGCCCGGGTAAGGGCGCGCGAAGTGGTCCGGCTCGATACTGCCGGCCTGAACGGGTTTAAGCGCATCGAGATTTCTTTGCCGGGAACAGCGTCATCAGGAGAGCGGATGAAGGAGATCAGGTCTCTGGTTTCTGAATATCCTGGGGACTGTCAGCTCTACCTGAAGATACGCCTGAACGGGATCCAGACCCTTATCGCGACTGATATCGGGCTCAAGCCTGACAAGATGCTGATATCATCTCTTGAAACCATGGCAGGCAGCGGGGCGGTGACTTTTTCATGATAAAATCATATCTCGAATTCGAAAAACCGATCGAAGACCTTGAGTTGAAGGTCGAAGAATTGCGGCGTATATCTGACGGTAAGGACATCAACCTGTCCGGTGAGGTGAAGAAGCTTGAGAAAAGGGTCAAGGAGATGCGGACCGAGATATTCTCGAAGCTCACCCCCTGGCAGAAGACTCTTCTGGCACGGCATCCCGACAGGCCATATACCCTTGACTACATCGGACTTATTGTCGAGGACTTTGTTGAGCTTCACGGAGACCGACGGTATGCGGATGACAAGGCGATAGTCGGCGGTATCGGCAGGATTCAGGGGAAAAGCGTTGTCATCGTTGGGCATCAGAAAGGGAGGGGGACCAAAGAGAGAATATACCGCAATTTTGGTCAACCAAACCCAGAAGGATACCGGAAGGCAATGAGACTCATGGAGCTTGCGGAAAAGTTTAAAAAGCCGCTCATTACATTTGTGGACACCCCCGGTGCCTTCCCCGGACTTGGTGCTGAAGAACGGGGGCAGGCTGAGGCTATTGCAACCAATCTGATGCAGATGTCACGGTTGCGGATCCCGGTAATTTCCGTGGTGATCGGGGAGGGAGGCAGCGGCGGGGCCCTTGCCCTCAGCGTTGCCGACAGGCTTTTTATGCTTGAGCATGCGGTTTATTCGGTCATATCCCCTGAGGGATGCGCCGCGATCCTCTTCAGGAAGAACGGTGAGCTTTCGCAGGAGGATTACTCGCGTGCGGCTGATGCCCTGAAACTGACAGCCCAGGACCTGCTCGGGTTCAAGATCATTGACGATATTATTGCAGAACCGCTCGGTGGTGCTCACAGGAACGTCCAGCAGACAGCAGAAAATATTGCGGCCAGGATTAGTACCGCGATTGAAGAGCTTTCGGCCAAAGGCCCTGGAAAGCTAGTTGAGGACCGATATAAGAGGCTGAAAAAGATCAGCAGCTTTGCCTGATCATTTCCAATCGGCCGCAGGGTTCCACNNAAGCCGGTCAAGCGAAGCTTGCACTCCGTTAAAGTGTCACGGGCTTGCCCGTGAGTATCTACTGCCATGATGGAGGACGTATGAAGAAAATTAACGCACTCGTATTGTTGATAATATCCGTGGGCCTTATCGCGATAGCCTGTCAGAATAAGGAGAAGTCGAAGCCCCCGTATGAGTTCCCTTCCGGCGGCCCGGTTCAAAGTGGTCCTGTGGGTGGTCCTGTGGGTGGTCCTGCCGGCGGCGGTCCCATTGCAGCCCAGGGGGCGCCTCTTCAGAATCAGGATGAGGCCAGGATGCTGAAGGAGACGGCTGCAAAGGACCCGAAGAATGCAGAAGTCTGGATCCGCCTCGGCAATATGTCGATGGATAGCAGCAGGTTTCAGGAAGCGATAGAGGCATATGAGAAGGCGCTTCAGCTCGATCCGAAGAATGTCGACGTTAGGGTTGACCTTGGGACCTGCTACCGGAATTCGGGCAAGCCTGATCTTGCGGTCAGGGAATATCGTAAGGCAATTGATGTAAACCCGAATCATCTGAACGCGCATAAAAACCTGGCGGTTGCCTTGGCCTATGACCTGAAAGATAAGGCACAGGCGATCAGAGAATACGAGAAGGCCCTTCAGATTGCACCAAATGACCCTGATGCAGGCCAGCTCCAGCAGGAGATCCAGAAGATGAAATCGTCAAAATAGCCCTGCTCTCTGATGCTGGAACGTCTGTCCGACATACCCGATAAGCCGGGTGTCTATATGTTTAAAGACGAAAACAAAACTGTCCTGTATGTCGGCAAGGCAAAGGGGCTGCGAAGCCGTGTCAGAAGCTATTTCCAGAAGTCATCGCATTTGGACGAGCGAAAGGCGGCTATGGTGAAGATTGTGAAGGACTTTGAATACACGGTCACCGGGAATGAGCTGGAGGCTTTTGTCCTAGAGGCGAATCTTATCAAGCAGTTCCGGCCCAGGTATAATATTCTTCTTCGGGATGACAAAAGTTATCCCTATTTAAAATTAACGCTCAGTGAACAATGGCCACGTCTCGAGGTTGTGCGGAGGATAAAGAAGGACGGGTCGAAATATTACGGTCCGTATGTCCCTTCCGGAGATATGTGGAATATCCTCTCTTTTATCCGGAACACCTTTAAGCTTCCCACATGTCACTACTCATTTGACAGGCGCATCAGACCCTGCATACAGCATCAGATCCAGAAATGCTCGGCCCCGTGTGACGGCCGGATTGATCACGACGAATATATGAAGATGATCCATGAGATCAGGCTTCTGCTCGAAGGAAAAAACCGCAATCTCCTTGATTTTCTCGGGAAGAGGATGCAAGGCTTTTCCGACGAACTCCGTTTTGAAGAAGCGGCAGTCCTGCGCGACCGCATCAATGCAATTCAGAAGATATCTGAATCACAGAAGGTGGTTGCCCCTGAACTGGGGGACGTGGATGTAATAGGCTTATGCCGGGAGGCCGGCCGGTCGGGTTTCAAACTTTTATTTATCCGTAACGGAATCATGACAGGCTATCGCCAGTTTGAGCTGGAACATACCCTGGGAGAGACCGATCAGGGACTGATGAAGAGTTTCATCGAGCAGTTTTATATGAAAGAGATATTGCCGCCGCATACGATTATCTGCTCGGTTCTGCCCGAAGACCGGGAAATCCTATCGTCATGGCTTTCAGCGAAGAGAGATACCAGGGTTTTTATCGCACTTCCCGAGCGGGGAATAAAGAGGGAATTGGTGGCCATGGCGGTCGAGAATGCTGCCATGCTGCTGAAGACAGGACAGGGAAAGGACAAATCCGGACTGGAAAAGGAGATAGCTGAACTCCTTGGACTTCTATACCCGCCGGTCGATATCGGGGCTTTTGATATTTCTAATATTTCAGGGAGTGAGCCGGTGGGGGCCTTTGTGTATTGGACAGAAGGCAGTTTCAGGAAAGACTATTACCGCCATATTAGGATGGATGCGGTTGAGGGGCCTGATGACTATGCGATGATGCGGGAGATGGTGCGAAGAACGTTGGGACCCAGAGAGTGCCCACAGACAGCAGAAGACGCCGGTCGGGCAGCAGAGTGCTCCGGGCAGTCAGCCCCACCTGCTGCACCAGAAAAAAATGCAGAACATGCCGGAGTGGAGATTCCGGACCTGATCATTATCGACGGAGGCAAAGGACATCTCGAAGCTGCCTTGCAGACGATGAATGCGGTAGGTATTAAAACAAACATGATTAGCATTGCGAAGGACCCTGACAGGGCCTTTATTCCCGGCCGTGAGGCACCGGTGGTCCTTGATGACGGGCGTCGGGCCTCGCTGCTGCTCAAGAGGATCCGGGACGAGGTCCACCGTTTTGCGATCAGGTACCACAAGAAACGGAGAGCACGCCGCATGCTCGAGTCGCCACTTGAGAAGATTCCCGGGATCGGCAGGAAACGGAGACTTGAACTCCTCAGGCATTTTGGAAGTCTTGAAGGGATACGGAAAGCGACGTATGATGAGATTGCACAACTGAAGGGATTTAACAGGCCGGTTGCAGAACTGCTTGTTAAAAGTCTGAATAAATAAATTATTGAGAAGGTGACAATTATGAATATCTTTATCTCCGGTTCGCTGGCGTATGACAGGATCATGGATTTCCCAGGGAAGTTTTCCGACTATATCCTTCCCGACAAGATCCACATGTTAAATGTCTGCTTTACGGTAAACAGCATGGTTGAGAAGTTTGGGGGCACTGCGGGAAACGTTGCCTATTCACTGGCATTACTGAATGAAAATCCGGTTGTCCTCGCATCGATCGGCAAGGACTATGACCGCTATTTTGACTGGTTTAAAGAACACAGGATTTCGTTCGAACATATTCAGATAGTGAAGGAGGAATTTACCGCAGGGGCATATATAACTACCGACAAGTCTGACAACCAAATCACGGGATTTAATCCAGGGGCCATGAAGATTCCGACTGATTATGGTTTTGACGGGTGCACTGTTCACGAGACAATGGTGCTTATCGCCCCTGGAAATCTGCAGGACATGATCGGCTATGCTGCCAAATCCCGTCGGAAAAACATGCGTTTTATCTGTGACCCCGGACAGTCTTTGACCCAATGGACTCCTGAAGACCTGCGCGAATGGATAAGGGGCTCGTATATCCTGATCTCGAACGACTATGAGCTGGAGATGATCTCCAAGATCACCGGCCTTCAAAAGAAAGAATTGTCGGCAATGACCGGGTACCTGATAACCACGCTTGGTGAAAACGGCTCGCTGATCAGCAGTAGCGAAGGTGACTTCGCAGTTTCTGTTGCAAAGCCCTTAGAGGTAATAGATCCGACCGGTGCGGGAGATGCCTACAGGGCCGGCCTGATCAAGGGACTGTCAGGAGGAAGGGACATGGTGACAGCGGCAAAGATGGGGGCCGTTGCAGCAGCGTATGCCATAGAACACTACGGGACACAGGAACACCGATTTTCAGAGGAAGAATTTATGTCCAGATACCGCGAGAATTTCGGCGAGATTGGGTAGCGTTCCTTACCGGCATCCGCCGACCTTTATATAGTTCTCCCAGATGGTAAAAAGTTCTGAGGTAGCCTTGAGATCTCCGGAGCAGTACCGGGCGATCTCGGTGTATTTGCGTGACTTGTAGAGGTCTTTAACGTCATATCCGGTTATCCCGTCTTCCTTGGGGCTCTTGATACCGAAGGTCCGGCACCACATGTCCAGGCTGAACTTCCTGCGCGTTGCCCCAAAACAGCTGAGCTGGTCAAAGAGGTCGATATGCTGATCCGCGTAACGGTTCGGCATGAGGTCGCGGAGGGGCTTAATCTTGTGGACGGCTGAACGCACCATGATGAAAGGGCAGTCAAGAGTTCTAATATGTTTGTATTTGTAAACTATTATATATTTTTCTTTATTAACAATATGATTATAATAGTTACTATCATACTATTATGTGTATTTATAGCACTCAGTACCGTTCGAGAAATGTGCTTGCGGCGGGGTGTGTCAATGCGTTCTTTCTCCCTCCTAAACTTAGGTATTCCTGAGTGATCATCCTTATCGTTCTGTCTAAGGCCCATTTTATATTATACCGGCTCTTCTCCTGGTTGAGACGATGAGCTGCAGCTTTGTGCTATACACTCGCGAGTAGAGAATCGTGTTAGAGCATCAATTTCATTTATCTTAACTTCATTTTTGGTCCCCTGATATATCTCATCGGCTAAAAAAGCCATCTCAGATTCTAAATCATTTTGAAAAATCAAACATGACCAAGCTTTAGGTTGACCATCTGCCCCATCATTCCAACGATACGATCGTGCTTTTAATTTATCTTTTGCCGCAAAAGGAGTATTGATGGCCCAAAGACGAATGGTTCTTTGATATGCATTAGCAAGTAAAGATGATAATACACGACTCCGAGAAAGCGGCAATGTTTGTCCCAAAATATGCAGAGTTGCTTCTGCATCATTAATTGCTCTATGTTCATTTACGAAAAATCCAAATTTATAAGAAATATAATCGAGCTTCGACGAACTTATACCCTCCTTCTTCCATCTCACTTGTGACATAGAACAAGCCCATGGTTTTTCGATGAATACTGGAAAACGTTTTTCCATAAATTTTCTATCAAAGGCAGCATTATGGGCTATCACTAGCGATGCTGTATTTGCGATTGAATTAACCTCATCATCCTTAATTTTACAACCAGATACCATGCTATCGGTTATTCCGGTTAGCCCTACAATTTCTTGGCTTAATTTACAGCCAGGATCTTCTAACTGGCTTAACCTGGTTATTATTCGGAATATTTTCCCCGTTGCTGGGGAATACTCAAAACTAACTAATCCTATTTCGATTATCCTGTCTGATTTATAATCTAATCCAGTTGTTTCGACATCAACCACTAGTCCAATCCGTTTATCACTGCCATCGTCCACATTATATGTCTCGATTGAGCGAAGCCGTTTAACGATGCGATAATCACAGGAATCTTGAGCAAGATTAATCAATTTTTCAATATCTTCGTTAGTCATATTTGTCACCCATCATCCCTATCATTTATAAAACGGTTATTGAAGCGGAAGTTCTCTCGTCTATCCAACTCCGCCGAGTAAAAATCTATTAATAATAATACGTTATGCCTTCAAAAACAAGGCGTTTTGGGAACTCTTTGGTTGATACTTCTAAAGTGGGGAGTAGGCGATCCTCATACATCTCACCTCGATGGCTGTGCTTCAACAAGGCGAGGCTTCATATTTTTTCCCCGTACTACGCGCCGTTCATTTGTTTGATTCACCCGACAACTAAACACTATGACGAAATCGAGGGACTTACAATTCTAAAAAGAACTCCGCGCATCCACGCAAAAACACTGGCGCGATGTATATCCAGAAATCACCGCAGCCGACCGTTTCACGAGACTGAAGAGGATGAACGAAATTGATCAGCTAAATGCAAAAAGGAAGGCTGACCCTCACACTCGCATCACACAGAAATGGCCGGGAAAAACTGGACAGTGCGTTAAGTGGGAAAGCTGCTCTAAAATAGGAACACGAGGGGTATCAAGCATCGAGTCATGGTTTGATCGCCCCATATAGGGAAAATGGCGAAGCCGAAGTTGCTGTTTGACCCTGCAGAAAGGAAAAAGGAGCAGCCAAGATGGGAAAGAGACCGAGAAGGAACCACGGAGCAGCATTCAAAGCAAAGGTAGCACTTGAGGCAGTCAAGGGAGAGCAGACGCTAATTGAGTTGGCGGAGCGCTTTGAAGTTCATCCTAACCAGATCGCAGAGTGGAAGAAACAACTATTGGAGCGGGCAGAGGAAGTGTTTTCCAAGGATAAGAAAGCGGAAGAAGGGCCGAACGTCAAGGAGTTGCACGCCAAGATAGGACAGTTGGCCATGGAAAACGATTTTTTATCAGTCGCGCTCGGGCGGATAGCCGAGCCGAGCGCAAGGAAATGATTGACCCTGAGCATGTCTTACCGCTGACCCGGCAAAGCCGGATACTTGAGCTATCCCGGTTAAGCCTGTACTACGAAGCGGTTCCGACCAGCGAGCGTGATGTGCAACTTATACTCCTGATTGATGAGATACACCTGAAGTATCCATTTTACGGTATTCGGCGGATCCGCAATGAACTTCGAGACCTCGGATATGAGGTAGGCCGTGACCATGTCAGCACTTTAATGAAGAAGATGGGCATAAGGGCCTTATACCCAAAACCCAAGCTCTCGAAACCGAATCTGGAGCACAAAATCTATCCCTATCTCTTGCGGGATATGGAGATTACCCGTGCTAATCAAGTTTGGGCGAGCGACATTACGTATATTCCGATGGCCAAGGGTTTCTGTTACCTCGTGGCGATCATGGACTGGGCAAGCCGCAGGGTGCTGGCGTGGCGGCTATCAAACACGCTGGACGTCTCCTTCTGCACAGCTGCGCTGGAAGAGGCTATTAGAAAGTATGGAACACCGGAGATATTCAACACCGATCAGGGCAGTCAGTTCACCTCAGAGGCTTTTACGGACATTCTCATAGGCAATGGCATTGGTATCAGCATGGATGGCAAAGGACGCTGGGTGGATAATGTGTTTGTAGAAAGACTGTGGCGGAGCGTGAAATACGAAGATATTCATTTGAGGGCTTACGGCTCGATTGCCGATGCAAGACGTGGGCTTACGGCTTATTTCGAGTTTTACAATAAGCGGCGGCGTCACCAGGGGCTTGACTACAGGACCCCGGATGAGGTTTACTTGACTACACTACCTCACATCCAGGTAGCGGCATGAGGCAGAGCAGCTTACCACTTAAGAATTGCTTCAGGCTGTCCAAACAAACCCGGCCACTTATCACCATCATTACCCTGGATTAGTGGATAATGATCTTGTCTATCGTAATGCTGCCACTGCTTATCTCGATGCTGCCGATTATAAGCGTTGCGCCTGTGTCGGTTGTGAATGATGGGACGGTTGCGTTATATCCGCCGCTGAGTTTGACAGAAAAGGGATTATAATTATGGGGATTATCGAAGAGCAGAGGGTTCTGGCTGCCTAAGCCGTCCTGTGCCTCTATAGTCTGCCCATCCTGAGCAGCATTATAGGCAGACTGAATGTCGGGATAGCCTGCAAGCGTCTCAGCAATGCGCACCGGTGATCCGCTTGAGGTTGTCCACTGCGCATACAACATCATATTGGCCGCGCCCATCACGAACGTATCGCCCCCGACGTAGGACATAGCGCTGCCGTCGGCGGCCGTGTTCCAGCCAACAAAGCTATTACCGGTCTTGTACAATGCCCCTGTATTCCCGAGCACCGTTACCGTCATGCCCGGAAAGTAGGCGCTGCCGTCGAACGGCACGGCGCTTCCCGTGTTTCCGTTGCCGTTATAGGTCACGCTCTGGGTTGGTGGAGCAGCAGGGCAGCTCTGGTACCAGGGAGTGGTTCCTGTTGCCGCATCCCACGCAGGGTCGCTTGTATGATTGAGATAGTTTGGACATAGATGCGTGAAACATATCAAAGACTTCCCCACCGAAAAACAGCCCAACTTATTCGGGCTTGGCACCGAAGGGACATCGCCCATCAGATAGTTGAAGCCGACAGCAAAAGTATACAAATTAGTGAAGCTGCTCAGGGAGGGTATCGAACCCGTCAGCTGGTTGCCGGTGACATCAAAAGTCCCCAAATTAGTGAGGCTGCTCAGGGAGGGTATCGACCCACTCNNGGGTATCGACCCACTCAGCTGGTTGTAGCCGATGTTAAAATGCTGCAAATTAGAGAGTCCGTCAAGGGAGGGTATTGAACCAGTCAGCTGGTTGAAGCCGATGTCAAAATGCTGCAAATTAGTGAGTCCGTCGAGGGAGGGTATTGAACCAGTCAGATGGTTCTGGTTGAGGGAAAAATACTGTAAATTAGTGAGGTTGCTGATAGAGGGTATCGGACCCGTCAGGTTGTCGTTTATGCTGACATCGAAATGCTGCAAATTAGTGAGGTTGCTGAGGGAGGGTATCGGACCCGTCAGGTTGATGTTCATGCTGACATCAAAATACTGCAAATTGGTCAGCCCGCTGAGCGAGGGTATCGACCCCAATAGCTGGTTGCTGTCGACGTCAAAACTCTGCAAATTAGTGAGGCCGCTGAGGTCCGGCAAGGGACCACCATTGAGATTATTGTGTGATAGGTTGATACCAATTACATGGTTTGCCCCGGCATCGCAGCCGACGCCCCACCACGTGCATTCGGTGTAAGCCGCTCCGTTCCAGTTCGTGTTGTTCTTCCAGCCGGGGCCTTCCGTGGCGTTATAGATGTTCACTAACACCGTCCGTTCGGTGGCAGGAATAGTCCCCCATGCGCCGGTAACAAAGAACCCCAATAACGAGCAGATCATCAAGAGCAGCAGAGCGCGCAACCGAAAGATCCTGTCCAATGCAATTACTTTTCCTGCAGAAATTCCGTAATCAATCCTTTTCATAATCCCCCCGCATTGAAGTAGCCGGCATCCGAACCGACGAAGCTTTTATCGCTTCCCCATGAAGACCCGACCAATACCGCAACCAATAAAAACAAGCAAAGCCCTGTCACTCTCCCTTTCATCTCGTTCCCCTTTTATTTTTCAGAGCGTCTATCCCAGTATATTGTTCCCTGTCCTACGATGCAATGTTTAATCCAATGATACGCCCATATGTTTTCCTCGTCAAGAAAAAAGCCCTAGTTTCCCCTGGGCCTTCCGATCACGCAGCTATTCAATTGTTAACCATTGCTGAAAGTGGCCTGTCTTTTTTTGAACTCTACATACGCACGGCTCAAGCATAACTGAGTAAATGCACCCAAAGACGGAAAGAAGGAGGAGCCTAGACAGCCGTCTCTAAAACATTTCTTTTAGAGACACTTTTTCACCTGTCCGGAATGCTGATTTATCGGGCCTCCTCAAAACACTTTTTTGATAGGGTGTTAGAGACAGCATATTTTATACGCTCACCAGTGGTTTTTCATACCTGAAACCGTCCAGGTCATAGATGCCGGACTGAAAGCCCTTCTTAATGCGGTCCACGGATGCCGGGGACACGTCTACGAGTGCCGCGATATCTCTTACCGATGAATCCGGGGCCTGAACACAGGCGTCGATCACCTTCTTGACCGTCACCGGCGGAAGCGGCTTTCTGCCGTGGCGCTTGCCCTTCGCCCTGGCGTTTGCGATCCCAGCCTTTACTCTTTCCTTGATCAACTCTCTTTCAAACTCTGCCATACTCGCAATAATATGGAACATGAGGCGTCCGGAGGCCGTGGAAAGGTCTATATTCTCCGAATAGGATATAAACCCTACCCCAAGGCCGTTAAGCTCGTCTAAGGTCGTTATGAGATGCTTTAGAGACCTGCCGAACCGATCCAGCTTCCAGGCGACAATGCAGTCAATTTGTCTTTTTCTTGCCGCATCCAGGAGTTGGTCGAGCTCCGGGCGGCGGTCCTTGTTGCCGCTGGAGTGATCTACGTATTCTCCTGCGAGTTCGAATCCACGGGCCGCGCAGTATTCCCGGATAGGCCTGAGTTGTAATTCCGGATCCTGGCCTTTGTCAGTTGTGCTCACCCTTCCGTATAATGCAGCCCTCATCGTTCAGAACTCCTCCTGCGTTGGCAATAACCCTGCAGCAGTGCAAAGTTTATTGGGGGCTATCAGTTTTCCAAGGCCACTTTCTATTCCATTATCAGTAAACCTGTATATATTGTCTTCAAGAATAGCCATTATAACCTTGATAGCAGCCACATATGAGTCATTTTTCTCATTTTCGGCAGGATGCAGTCCCTCAGATGAAAGGTTATACTTCTTAATGAGAGCTTGATACGTAGATATTTTTTGTTTGAGCTCTTTTATGTCCACTCGTTGAATTCGTAAAATACTGTGACAATCATCCAAGTTTGTTGGCATCGCCGTCATGTGATCAAGCATAGGGACAACGGAGCCTCTCTGCTTTGCCATGGCACGTTCGACAAGCAAGGCGGCTTCCTTGTTGTTTCTAATGGCCTGTGTGGTACGCCCAGCGAGCTTCGCAGCGGTTGCATAACTTACCTTGCCCTTCACCTCTCTGATCCTGGCAATGGCACCTTTCGTCAGCTTTACAGTTTCTTCACTTCTTTTCTTTTGGTATGCTGCAAAAGGGTTATTTCCCTTATCCTTTTTTCTTTTCATCCCTTTCCTCCAGTTTTAAACTATTTTGGCGAACTCGCTAAGCCATTCTGTCAGTTATATGCAGAAATCGACCCTGCCCGATGCCGATAGATAGGCTAAGTCTTGGCTTCTGCAATTCAGCATCCATGATTAAAGAAATCCATATTGGCACTATTACACACGCACGCTTGCCGGCTGCACAGCATAGCATTTAGGACACTGCGTTCTAAACCATTCATTGAATTCTCTCTTCTTCCCCTGCTTGCCGCAATCCTCGCAAGTCTCGGCTGCCTCTTTCGAAGCCGCTCTTATTAGAGCATCAATGGCATCATTCCCGCTGTTCACAGAAACCATGAGGTCTCCGAACTTTTCTCTAATCCGAACGACCTTGCAACCGGTGAGATTGGACTTCTCTACTTCTTCATCCATCTTCAAAAATAAATTCTCAAGAATTGGCATCCATCCATTCCCGCATTCGAATTTTAATTCCATCATCACTCCCTGAATAGAACTAGAGCGGAGGAATTTGTACCTATTCCGAAGCGCTTCTATGCGCTTTTCACGTAGTTCGGCCATTTTAATCTCCTTTGATAAGAATCATAATAATTGAATAATTAGTTTCGTGTCTGCTCGCGCGAGAATGGATTGCAACTCTCATAAATTATCTCCTGAATTTTCGTCAAGACCAATCAAACGTTCTTTTAAAGCGAGGGGAAGTGGAGATGTCACATCGGGCGAGAACATCATAACTATTTCGTCTTCAGACATGCCACGATTAATGAGATTGAGATAGTATTTTACTGTCCAATCAATAACCTCTTTACTATTGAGGGTACTGACAACATCGTACCCCGACATACCAGTCTGTCTCTCTTGTCTTGATATATACCTTGCCAGCATCTCTCGTAACATCTGGTGTGTATGCTCAGAGAACACTTCTGGAACGAGAACGATGTCAATGGCCCTCTGCAACTGCAACAAAATTGGAGACGTACTCCTCAGTTCAAATGATTCCTGAGTGTAGACAACTATCGTGCCTCCGTTACTTGCCGCTATTTCTTTCTCCTTGGCCTCCAGCACATGATACCAGCAATACCACCCTGTCAAGCACTGGATAAGCTCCTCGATTTCGCCGCGACGATGCTCGGTATTACTACCTGACGCCCTGATCTCCTTTCTGCACACTTCTAAGCGATCAAGCATAAGGTTGATCTGAGCGGCGATCGCCGTTTTGTAGGACGGAGCGGTTACAAATTGAGGGCAAAGGGAACACTTGTTTGCCCTACCTGGAAGACATGCTCCGGTAGGACAGATCCCGTAATCCATAAAATGACGAAAACCCGCCGGAGTCTCCTTGAGGAGCTTGGTCCCTTCCAGTTCTTTTTGGCTGTCGTCATAAGTACGCGATGTCAGGTAAAACTTATCAATGGCAGCGTCAGTATTTGTCTTCAGTTCATCCTGGAGCGCCTGTTTTTCCCGCATAAGTCGGTATTTCTCTTTGAATAGTTGATCGGCGCTGCGTAGATCTATGTACTTACGTAACATCGTAAGTGATGCATGACCTGTGAGGAATTCTGCTATCACCTCAAGAGAAATGCCTTGTTCATACCATATCGTTGCTGCCGTAACTCTAAGGGAGTGAAGGTCAAAGAGAGAGCGTAATGAATTTAACTTTAGGACCGTAATCGTATCGGGGTCGATAGTTGACATGTCAATGGGCGTTCCGTCTTTGCCTACTATTATGTGAGCTTCAGGCGGCATGTTTGCTTTCTTCTGATACTTGAGAAATGCCCGCTTCATGTAGCGATCGCATACTTCTCGGCCAAATGGCGTTCCTGTTCGGCCTATGGGCCTAAAAAGGGGTGAAACTTTACCAAAGGGACTGTTCGGATAACCGCCGTAAAAAACTGTATCAGCAGGAAAATTGTATTTTTCTTGCCATTCCCTACACTGCTCGATCTTGACCTTCAGTCTTTCATCTATGTAAGGTGCTATTTGGAGTCTTTTTCGGTTGGGATTTTTATCTCCGCTTATCTCGATGCCATCCTCGCGCAATACCTTGTCTTTATCAAGATACGCCGCTTGATGATGACGGATGCCATACATGAGACGTGTCATCAAATATGTCGGAAATGAAGGGCTCTCCTTCATAACTATTTGACCATCCTCATCTCTGACCTTTTCATAATAGAGAGGAGGGTCATCACAAAGCATATCCAGAAGACCAGTCCACCAAGCCAATGTAAGTGCCATACGATGTGATTTAATACGATCCCTTCTTACGGGTGCGTCAATGTCAATGATTGGGTTATGCATTGCGAGTCTCTTTGTTGAAATTACATAATCAAAGAGACTTCTCACTCCGCTGATATACATTGCTATTCGATTCATGCTAAAATCTCGTTCTTCAGTCATCCATTCAACATAACTTTTAAACTCCAGATGAGCACTCGGCCTGTATTCGATATATCGTGACCTATCTACCTCTATCATCGACTGAGGGTAGGTTATCCCCTTTGCATCGAGATAGAGGAGATAGTCCGGCCACGAATTAAGTTTTTCGCAAAGTCCTGAAATGCTCTGAGTCCCTTTTCTATTTTTATCCTTTACGTAGTCACTCAATATGTTCCGCCAGTATTTGAATTTGTCTTCTTCAAGAAATGAAAAGGAACCGTCACTTCTTCCTGTATTAAGTGTTTTGCTTATGCGTTGACCAGGTGAGATATATTCCAGGTCAACACCTGAGTCGATTGCCGCATTTACTATTATGTTAAGAGCTGTAAGCAGACTCACTCGGGTTCTCATCTTGCCTGTTGAGATATGCTCACGAAGCTTTGAGATATCTTCATTGTTGAGGTCCTCACTTTTGCGCCATCTCACTGCTCTCACGAGATCATTCGCTTGCCAAGCAATAAAAACTC
This sequence comes from Nitrospiraceae bacterium, assembly GCA_003153275.1. GTDB lineage: Bacteria > Nitrospirota > Thermodesulfovibrionia > Thermodesulfovibrionales > UBA6898 > PALSA-1316. The sequence continues at coordinate 17,610 of PLXX01000127.1, forward strand.
TATGTTTATCGGGAATCTTGGGGAGAGGAAGAGAACAACCAAAAAGAGAGTTGCAAATAGTAAAGTCAGGCCATTTCTGTCTCTGTTTAAAATCGGCGATGGGCCACAAAAAACGATCTTTCGATGCTAAAAAAATAGAAAAGAAGCGAAAAGTGCGCAAGCAAGATTTGTTAATTTTATTATTACCTATTAAAACGTGAAGTAACTCTCCATAATCAGAAATGCTAAAAACATTGTTAGGGTAAATTCCAAGATAATTCAATCCAGGACTATGAAACTTCTCAGCCAACTTCTCCGGAGAGTAGATGTCAGAAATCAATTTCCGTCCAACTATAGCCTGTTTTTTCAAGTCACCAAGGTTTTCAGGAAAAAATTGTTTATGAAGAAAACGTTTCACGGTACCGTTGCGTGCGAATAAGGCTATAAGATCTCCGGTTTTTTGTACTTTAAATAGTTTAGACTGGCAATGGCTCCACCAGTGGGGGAAAAAGTCTACCTGGTCTTTTTTAAGGTCTATTACAGCTTGCTTGGCGATCAAAAATGAATCAGTTGAATTTACCATGGGAAGTTTATCTACGTACTCAATGCGAATTTTATCAATCAATTTTTGCGTTCTCCTTTCATGAATTTTATGCCCTTGGCTTCTCTTTCGTTCGAGCCGCCTTCTTCACGATGCCGATTGACCAGTCTGTCAAATTTTTCTTTGAATATCGATTCAGCCTCGGTGGTAGGTATTCTAGTGTAAATTCTTGTCGATTCGAGACTCTTGTGCCCCATATAGTCAGCGATCTGTACTATGCTCATTCCCAAATGGACGTGGCAAGTAAATCCGAAGGTATGTCTGAGCGAATGAGGTCCGAGATCGGTTAGCCCCAGTCGGACGGCTGTTTGTGAAAACTTGTCCCTTACAAATGGTGGTCTGAGCCGATTACCGTCGGGTCTCGTTATAAAGAAATAGGGATGCTCAGGGAAGCGCTTCCCAATAGGTACATATTCTTGCTGAAAGTAGAGTCTAGCTTGGTTGAAGAACTCCTCCTTAAATGGCCCGGGGAGCCAAATACCGGGGAGATCGCTCTTACTGCTAATGTCAGGATCAGGCTCCAGCCCATATTTTTCTTTGAGTTCTTTTTTTCTCGCGCGGTCTCGGGGGTCTGTAAAAACAACACGTCTTTCGTCGAACAGAATGTCTCTTTGCCAAATATTAAGAGCCTGGCTGACACGAGCGCTCGTTCCAACCATAAGCAAAAAAAGAGATTTGTCTCTAGGTGAATCAAGCAGATCGTAAAAGTCCCAAAAAAGTTCGGGGGGGAAATATTTTGCTTCGCTTAGTTCTCTTCTCACTATTCTTTTGAATCGCTTTTTGGTCTCAGGAGAATCTAGATAACCAAGTAGTCCTTTTTTTCTATATGCCGCAGCAAACCGGTCAAGAGGCACCTGTTCTTTCATTAAGTCACGACCCTTATCGTAGGCAAGATACGAGTATAATGCCTCTTGTGCAAGTGCAACTGCAGAACTTGAATAAGCTTTCCATCCGAGCCGCCTATCGCCTTTGATCATGGCGTCAAGAAAATTGTTGGTGTAGTCTTCGATAGCATCATCAGAGTCGGATTCAAGTGGATATATCTGACAATACGTATAGAAAAGATTAAGCGAAGTAACGTAACGCTCCACCGAGGAAATGCGAAAACCTCTCGAATGTGCCATCTGAAACACCCAGTCTCTAACACTATCAATAGGCGTTCCGTCTTCTGTTACTAAGCAAGGTAAATTATTGAATCTCATGTACATGATAACCTCCGGAGGTTAAAATAATACTATAATAGTATAGATAACTAGAGTTAAAGTCAATAGCCCGAAATAGCCATTTTCGATATAACCAATAGATTCTATGATATTTGGGTGGAATGTCTTGTTAAATCAGGCTGACAGGTACACTATAATGATTTACTATTCCCACTAGCTAGAAC
>PLXX01000042.1 GCA_003153275.1 Nitrospiraceae bacterium
CCCTGGCCTTGCGGCCTAGGATGGAGTATCCTGCGCTTAACATGATGAAACTTTTCGAACTTAACGGCAAAGAGCATCTCCTCTCCCGGATCGATGCGAGAATAAAAATGCTGGTGGCTACCGTCGGCATTCTCCTTGTGTTGAGCTATCGGGGGACCTCATTCCCGCTGTTGATGACTGCAGCGAGCCTGTCTCTTTGCCTAATGCTACACGTTCCGTTGAAGGCCTTTCTTCTCAGATTTGGAGAGCCCCTGTTCATTATTATATTGCTATTGGTTATTAAGTGTCTGTTCTCAGGCAAGGAAGTCTTTCTTTCAGTGAAACTCCCTTGGTTTACGATAGAAGCTCATCGGGACGGCCTCATGGACGGACTGCATATCGCCAGCAGAATACTTGGGGCTGTCTCGGTTGTCGCCTTTCTGAGTTTCTCGACCCCCTTTACCCAGTTAATGGCAGCGCTTGCCTGGTTCAGGGTTCCCCGGAGCTTTATCGAAATACTTATCTTTGCTTATCGCTCTGTTTTCTTTATGCTGGAGGACGCACTCGTAATTTACAGTGCGCAGAAGAATCGTCTCGGCTATTCGAGCATCAGGCGCGGACTCAGCTCATTTGGCGTGCTGACAGGCTCACTCATGATCAAGGCATTTGACAACAGTCAGAATACTACGCTAGCCATGACACAACGCGGATATGACGGCACCATGCCGCTCATGAAACAGAAACCTTTTAGGTTGCCTGAAGTTTCATTGTCCATACTGGTTGTTGCGATGATGGGTCTCATATGGAGCCGGTGATCAGACTCTCTGTCAGTGTAGACTCCTTCACGTATTCTGACGGCACGCGTGCGATGTCAGACATAGGTCTTACGGTCCATAACGGAGAGTTCGTTGGCATACTCGGCTCAAACGGATCGGGCAAGACAACGCTCTTGCGGCTTATGGACGGGTTATTGAAAGACTTCAGCGGTAGTATCCTGCTCGATGGCAGAGATGTCCGCAGGCTTTCACCAAGGGAAATCTACAGCAAAGTCGGCCTTGTTTTTCAGAGCCCCGATGATCAGCTTTTTGCACCTACGGTGTTTGAGGACGTTGCTTTTGGCCCGCTGAACATGGGGTTTCAGGAGAGTGAGGTCAGGGAACGGGTTCTTGCTGCACTCAGGAATGTGGATATGGAGGGTTATGACAACAAAGCGATTCATAACCTCAGTTACGGACAGAAAAAAAGGATCTGTATTGCAGGACTGCTTGCGATGGGACATGAGATTTTACTCCTCGACGAGCCAACAGCAGGTCTCGACCCCATGGGGGAGTACCGCATGATGAATCTATTGACTTCATTGAGTAAGGACAAGGGCGTAACCATAGTCATGGCTACCCACAGCGTTGATCTGGTGCCGCTCTTCCTTGACAGGCTCTATATCCTGAGCAAGGGCAAAATCGTAAGGGGTGGCACTCCGGAGGAGGTTTTCAACACGCCGGATGATATGACTCAGGTAAAACTGAGATTACCACATATAGCTGAAATGATATACAGACTGAAGCATGATGATCACCTCCCATTCTCAAAAGTACCGCTTACCGTCGGTGAGGCGCGGCGGGAGATCATCGACCTCTTCAACAGGACAGATGCGTAGGGGCTACGTTCAGGTATATACCGGCAGCGGCAAGGGCAAAACTACCGCGGCATTGGGCCTCGCCTTGCGTGCTGCAGGCGCTGGCCAGAAGATCTTCATTGCCCAGTTTATCAAAAGCAGGATATGCAGCGAACACCTGGCGCTTGAACGGTTTAAGGACTTCATAACCATAAGGCAATATGGAAACGGCCTTATTCTGAATCGCCCGGTAACCACCTCGGATATTGCAGCGGCCCGAAAGGGACTTGAAGAATCCCGGAAGGTTATGCTGTCACGCGACTATGATATTATTATTCTTGATGAGGCGAATGTTGCTGTTAAGCGCGCGCTGATCAATGTCGATGCTCTGATTGAATTGATCAAAGACAAGCCGACGGGGCTTGAGCTTATAATCACCGGAAGATATGCAGATGAAAGGATCATTGAAGCAGCGGACCTTGTCACCGAGATGAAAGAGATAAAACATTACAGCAAAAAAGGGGTAAAGGCAAGAGTTGGGATCGAAAAGTAGGCAGCTCAGAACAGGCTTTACAACCGGAGCGTGTGCTGCCGCGGCGTCGAAGGCTGCAGCAACCATACTCTGCGGGTCGATAAGTGCCAGGGCAGGCGGTGCACCAGAACCCTGCTCACCTGAACTCTGGGAAACCGTCATGCCGAAACAGGTAGAGATTCCCTTCCCTGATGGAAGCAGACATCTATTCATGATTCATGATGCAGGGTTTACGCTGGTAGATAATACTGCCTGGGCATCGGTGATCAAGGATGCGGGTGATGATCCCGACATCACCAATGGAGCAGAGATAAGATCGGATGTAGCCATTAAGGACGATCATGAAAACGCCGGGTTGATCATCCGTGGTGGGACTGGCGTCGGCACGGTGACGCGGCCTGGTCTTTCGGTGCGAGTAGGAGCGCCGGCCATAAATCCGGGGCCGATGAGGATGATTCATGAAGCGGTATTAGAGGCAAGAAAAGAATCCAACGTTTTGGGAATGCGGGGACTTGAAGTGACGATCTCAGTGCCTGAAGGAGAGCGTCTCGCTAAGAAGACGCTCAACTCGAGACTCGGCATTGTGGGGGGCCTCTCGATTCTCGGCTCTACCGGCATCGTCAGACCAATCTCGACCGAGGCCTGGACCGCAACGATCTCTGCCTCGATGGATGTGGCGCGGGCCATGGGCCACACGGAGATTGTGCTCTCATCAGGTAGAACTTCTGAGCATGCACATATGGCCCATTATAAACTGCCTGAGGAGATGTACGTTATGATGGGCGATTATCTCGAGTACGCGCTTCGTGCAGCTGCTGAGCATGATTTCAGCCGGATACACCTTTCCGCTCAATGGGCAAAGATGCTCAAGATAGCCATGGTGACACCGCAGACCCATGTGCGCCACGGTGCACTGGATACGAAAAAAGTCGTTGACTTTGTCAGAGCACTCGGCGCTCCTATCGATAAAGATGCCTCTGAATTCAATACTGCCCGGGAGATCCTCGATTTGCTGCTCGCTTCACCCATGAATAACACCGGGATCATCCTGTCAAATGTCTGCGCTGCTGCAAAGCAGTTTGCAGAATCCTTCACCAACGGGATTCCGGTGACAATATATCTAATATCTTATGAAGGTACGGTCATCGCTCTACATGAGTAGGCTATCGGTCATAGGTATCGGCTACAGGCCGCTCGACGAGAAGGGTCGGCAAATCCTGATGGACGCACGAGCCATATTTGCGTCGCAACGACTCGCTGCGGTCTTCAGCCGATACAATGAATATGAATCTGTCCGAGACAGGATGCAGGTGATCAATTCTGTTGACGAGACCATAGATGCGATCAGACAGAGCCTCATTGAGACTGATTCAAGAGCTGATTCAGAAACCGATTCAAGGCCGGTGGTGCTCCTGGCCTCAGGTGACCCCTTGTTCTTTGGCATTGGAAGAAGGGCTATCGCGGAATTTGGGCAGGAAAATATCGAAATACTGCCGGACCTCTCAAGCGTTCAACTTGCATTCTCACGTATCGGGATACCCTGGGATGATGCCTTGCTGATGAGCCTTCACGGTGGTCCTAACCCGGAAAAGAGGAGAAAATTGAAGTACGACCTTGAGGATCTCCCTCTTCTGGTCCGCTCGCATAGCAAAATATGTATGCTCACGGACAGGGAAAAGAACCCAACAGCTATTGCTTCTTTTCTATATGCATCAAACATCAGGCATAAGCTTCTCATCTATGTATGCGAGAAACTTGGCTATCCGGAAGAAAAGATCACAAAGGGCACCGCGGAAGAGATTGCAGGCCTGTCATTTTCAGACCCTAATGTCGTGATTGTAATGAAAGACGACGCTGATATTGATAAGTCCATTCCGGGCGGATTGCCTCTCTTTGGCCTTTCAGAGGACGCGATTTCTCACAGTCGCGGACTGATCACAAAAGACGAAGTGAGGGCCGTTGCTATCCATAAACTGAAACTCTTTACCGGATGTACTGTATGGGACATCGGGGCAGGCTCAGGCTCAGTATCTCTGGAAATCTCCCGGATCTGCCCGGGTTCAGAGGTTTATGCAGTAGAAAAAGATGCTGAGCAATTGGCCCATATCAGAAAGAACCAAACCACGTTTGAAGCTGCCAATATCACCATCGTAAATGGCATGGCGCCTGATATTCTGAGCAGGCTGCCGGCGCCTCAGAGGGTTTTTATCGGTGGAAGCACAGGCAGACTTCAGGACATTATTGCATTCATCGACAAATGTATGAGGGCAGGCATTGTGGTGATTATGGCGACAATGCTTGACACCCTACATGAAGGTATCACGTGTCTAGAGCAGGCCGGTTTTCTTGTATCGGTATCAGAGGTGACAGTCTCTCGCTCACGGCCCGTTGCCGGCAGGCTGCATATGAGCGGTCTGAATCCAATATTTATCATTTCAGGAGAAAAAAATATATGACAGGCAGACTATATGTGCTGGGGGTGGGGCCGGGAGACCCCGAGCTTATGACTCTGAAATCGGTACGGATACTTCGGCAGGTGGCAACGGTGTTTGTGCCGAAAGGCAGAGAAGAAGGCAGTAGCCTTGCCCTTTCGATCGTGCAGAAGGCAGTCGATCTCTCGGACAAAGAGATTATCGAGTCATACTTTCCGATGAGAAAGACCCGGGGGTCTGTAGCGCAGGAGGATCTCGATGCGCAGTGGCAAGATACGGTAAAAGCCGTCATGGAACGGCTTAACAGTGGGATAGATGTCGCCTTTATCACGCTCGGCGATCCAACGATATACAGCACGTTCTTTTATCTTCATGACCGACTGATCGACCTTAACCCTGATATTTCAATTGAACTGGTTCCAGGGGTTTCTTCCATTACCGCCGCAGCAGCGCGCTCAGGGACCTATCTGGGGATAGCAGACGACCGGGTGGCGATCCTTCCGGCAAACTACACCGGAGATCTTCGTGATGTGTTAATGCAATTCGAGACCGTTGTTCTCATGAAAGTGAGCAAGGTCTTTTCGAATATCGTATCAACCCTGAGAGATGTTAATCTCCTGGACAAGGCTGTCTATGTGGCAAGGGCTGGCATGGAGGACGAGCAGGTCGTGCGAGACCTGCGTGAAGTCAGGGAGGAAGACCTCAACTACTTCTCGATCGTGATTGTACGGAAATGAAGGGGCAGGGACATATGGATACAAAGCAGAAGAACAAATCTCAACAAAAAACTATCGTCTATTTTGTTGGCGCGGGACCGGGCGATCCTGAACTTATTACACTCAAGGGCAGGAAGCTTCTCGATGCCGCAGATGTTGTTATCTATGCGGGCAGTCTGGTGAATCCTTTAGTCCTCGAAGGGATCAAGGCGCATATTTATGACTCGGCAATTATGCACCTCGACGAGATCATTGCGGTTATGAAACAGACTGTTGCTCAGAACAAGCTTGTGATCAGACTTCATACAGGCGATACATCGTTCTACAGTGCCATATCAGAACAGATCGAGAGGCTCAGAAAACTGAAGATCTCCTATGAGGTGGTACCAGGTGTTTCGTCCGGATTGGCTGGGGCAGCTGCTCTTGGGCAGGAACTGACGATACCCGAGATCAGTCAGACCGTTATCTTTACCCGGCTTGAAGGGAGAACACCGGTACCGAAACTCGAGAAACTCGCGAGTCTTGCACGGCATCGTGCTACGATGGTGATTTTTTTGAGTGTGGGTATGATCGAAAAAGTTGTCAAAGAATTGATGCAGGGATATCCAGCGGCCACCCCCGTTATCGTTATAGAAAAGGCATCATGGCCTGAGCAGAAAATCGTCCGAGGTACGCTCGCGACAATAGCCGGGAAGGTCAAAAAAGCGGGCATACGAAAGACCGCACTTATCTATGTCGGAGAATCTCTGAGGGCCTCGGCAGGAAAAACCGGCAAGACATCAAAGCTCTATGACATGAAATTCAGCCATGAATACAGAAAATAGCATCTCGATCTTCTATATCACGGATAGGGGACAGGCCCTGGCTGAAAAACTGACAGGATTCTATTCCGGGGCTGGAATAAAACGATTCAATAAGCGGACTTTTTGTGATGAATGGCTTTCTGGCCGGAGGCTTGTCTTCATCATGGCAACGGGTATTGTCCTCAGGTCGATTGCACCGCTTGTCAAGGACAAAAAAACAGATCCGGCGGTCGTTGTTCTCGATGAAAAAGGACAGTACGCAATAAGCCTTCTGGGCGGTCACCTTGCTGGAGCGAACCAGATGGCACGTGAGATCGCGGTGTTTCTGGGCGGTGCACCTGTCATTACGACAGCATCGGACGTCAATGATCTGCCGGCTGTAGACCTCTGGGCAAGAGACCAGGGGCTCAGGATAGAAAATGGCGGCCTTCTTGCCCGGCTTGGGACCAGACTGCTCAATAATGGTTCTCTTCTGATATTCAGTGAGAGGGATCTTCCCCTGCCTGAACCTTTTATAAGAGTAGAGAAGGCTGGCTCAGCCGACATGATCGTGACAAGCAGAAAGATTCTGGATGGACGAAGCCTTAAACAGACTCTTTACCTGAGGCCGCAGACGCTCGTGCTCGGCATCGGGTGCAACCGCGGAACATCTGCAGACGAAATCGAAGAGGTGGTGATGAAGACCCTTGACGACAGGGACCTAGCATTCCTTTCTGTCTGCTCCCTGGCAACAATTGACATTAAAGCCGCCGAACCTGGCCTGAAGACCTTTGCTGATAGATATCACCTGCCGGTTGTGATCTTCAACGCTGATGAATTAAATACCGTAAAGGGGATTGCCGTATCAGATGCAGCTCTGCGAGCAACCGGCGCAAAGGCAGTAGCCGAGCCGTCAGCAATACTGGCATCAGGAGGAGGAAATCTTATTGTGTCAAAACAGAAGAAAGGCAACGTGACGGTTGCCGTTGCTGAGAGAAAAGACGCTCTGGCAAACAAAAAAAACGGGACCACCAAAAGCAACAGGGGCAAGGTCTTTGTCGTCGGCACAGGGCCGGGCAGTATTGATCATATCACTCCCTACGCACAGAAGTGCATCCGTGATGCTGATGCCATTGTCGGATACGGCACCTATCTCGATCTCATACGAGAACTAACGAGAGGCAAGGAAATTATATCGACTGGGATGACCCAGGAGATCGATCGCTGCAGAAAGGCAATAGAACTAGCCGCAGAAGGCAAGAATGTGGCGGTTGTCAGCGGCGGCGATCCAGGCGTCTATGCAATGGCAGGGCTTGTCCTAGAACTGATGAAAGCAGACGCAGACGAAGCACCGGCTAAACGCAGACCCGCAGCAACAATGCCAGAGGTGGAGATCATCCCCGGCATTTCGGCACTGAATGCCTGTGCATCACGTCTTGGCGCTCCGCTCATGCATGACTTTGCTGCCATAAGCCTCTCGGACAGGCTAACACCCTGGGAGACAATCGAAAAGAGGCTCGAGGCGGCAGCAGCAGCAGATTTTGTGATTGCACTGTATAATCCCAAAAGCAAGGGACGTGCGGGCCATATCGTCAGGGCTAGAGAGATCATTCTCGGCCACAGACCTCCTGAAACACCGGTCGGCATTGTCAAAGCGGCCATGAGAGAAAACGAAATAATCATAATCACTGACTTAGAACAGATGCTTAACCATGATATTGATATGCAGTCAACGGTCATCATCGGCAACTCGAAATCCTTTGTCTGGAACGGGCTGATAATAACTCCGCGTGGGTATGAAAAAAAGAAGCAGTACGCACAGAAAGGCTGAGAAGCCTGTCATGAAAAACAGAATGCGTCATGCTAAAAAAGATGCTGCCCTTCTATGGGACGAATCTTTTCTCTGGGGAGTTATGGCCTTCGCGGCGCTGAAGAAACAGGACCTTCCCTTCGAACTTATCCGTGCAGACGATGTCCGTGCCGGATGCCTCGATGATTACTCGTTCATTTTCGTCCCAGGCGGGTGGTCTTCAAACAAATTGAAGGCACTGGGGGATGAAGGGATCGAGGCGATCAGAGGTTTTGTTAAGGATGGCGGAGGTTATCTCGGATTCTGCGGAGGGGCGGGTCTTGCCACCAGCGATGGGCTCGGACTTCTCGATGTCCGCAGAAAACCGACGACAGAACGGGTCCCCAGCTTCAGTGGCAGAATACGGTGCAAAACACAAAAACATGATATCTGGACTGGGATGCCAGATTCTATATTTCACGCGTGGTGGCCCCCTCAGTTTGGCGATCTGGGGAAAGGAATCAGCGTCCTTGCTCGGTACGGGAAGGCGCTTCCTGATTCCTTCAGCTCAGATCTTAATACCGGTGATGTAAGTAGGGCCGGCAATTGGATCGAACTGGAACAGCTATATAAGATCAACCTCGATCCATCCAGGATTGCGGGCGAACCCGCAGTGATCGAAGGCAGATATGGAGAGGGCAAGGTCATTCTCTCTCTTGTCCATTTTGATACCATCGATGACGGCAGTGGCGGAATCATTCTGCGGAATCTATGGAATCATCTTTTGACCGGCGGCAGATCTTTCAAAAAATATGATACTCCTCATTGTATCCTTAAACAACACAGTAAGGCACATGAACCGTCTCTTTCTTTTGCCATTGCCTCTGAGCTTGAATCAGCAGCTTCTGATCTGATTGACCTCGGCATCAGAAATTTCCTATGGTTCTGGAGAAATCCGCTCTTACTCCAATGGAGACGTGGTGTGCGCGGACTGGAGTACTGCACCTTGTATGTTATGATCGGGCAGATGACCATGCTGATGCAAGATGGTCTTGACCCCGAAATCGGAAAGAACCTTCATGGGCTCAGAAAAAAGCTGCTGCCTTTTCTTCGAAAGGCAAAGGAACTTCTCGTGCGCGAACGCATAGCATTACAGCAGGGACATATTACTTATGAACGTTGTGACGATGCTACTATTCAAACGTTGCGAGAGGATTTATTCTCAAAATCAAAGAGCTACGGCGGCCGCTTCAAAGAACTCCTGGACGAAATTGATATTATCGTCTATCGTCTTCTCGATTGTCAGGTTAATCACAGATGAGTCCTTTGTGGCGGGAAGTTTGAACCTCTGATTCGTGTTATGAGCCCCGAACCTATTGTATGAAACAATAAATTACGATTTAGGACCACCATCAAAAACCATGTTCTCGGGCAAATTTAAAAATATGCCAACGTCCCTGCTTGAAAATAGAATACCAAGTATTTATGCTGCGCTTCCGATGGTTATACTGTATTTAGCGGCTTGATGCTTGACAGAGCCCGTCTGTTCTCCTTCTGTGCGAGTCAAAGGTCCACGACGCTTTGGGCGTTAAGCTAGAATTCGGGGCTATTCCGGAAAAGACGCGACAGGCGTAATGCCATATCAGGAGTTACCGCCGCTGTTTTCGCGAAGCATTTCATTGACTGTCTGCGGCGACACACTCTCAGCTGTTGTGCCAATCCGATAACGGTAAGAGCATAGTCAGGCATGAAGTCTTCCCGGAGCGCCAGGGTGCATCGGCTTTATCGAACGATTTATTGTACTGCTCATGACTGTGAAATCTCCTTTCAGTATTGAATATTGACCGCCGATCCAGACCCGACCGAACAAAATAATAGGGACAACACAATAAAAAATATAAGGACTGAAAAGACAAGGCTTCCGGAGCATCTCATCATCGGGCGGTCGCTTTCTTAAGCTCCTCAATCAGTTCGGCTGTGCTCAGAAACCCAAAAACCCTCGTCCAGGTGCGGTTGACCGGAGACCAAATGATGATAATCGGCAGGTGCTCCATTTTGTTCGTGGCATTCGCATCAAAGGCAGTAATCACTTTGTCTATATCGGCCCTGCTTCCTGTGAGGAAGTCCCAACCTCGCTTTGCATCAAACTTCTTCAGATATTCCTTCATCCTCTTTGGGGTGTCGTTCTCGGGGTCAATGGATATGGAGACAAGATGGGTCCTTCCTGCATCAGCACCCATCTTTTTCTGGAAGTTCGTAAAGCTGGCAGAGAGAACGGGGCATATTGTTGTGCAAGTGGTGTAGATGAAATCAAACAAAACCGGTTTCCCTGACTGCAGAAGCGACCGGAGTGAAACTTTTGTCCCATCCTGATTAACGAGGGTCACATCAGGGACTGTATACCTTTCGGTTGTTCTCTTGTAATCCTGCTTTGCATCTGCCGAACCGGTTGAGCAGGACAAAAAAGTGCAAAAGGCTATGATACAGAGAACTGCCCGAACCAAATTAGTCATTAAAATCATCCTATCCTCCTTAGGTTTTCCATTCTAATGTACAACAGTCACTTTTCTTGACCAGCTCTGGAGTTGCTCCCCGGTCAACTGAACGACATAGCACTCTTTCGATGCGTAGTGCTGGCCATGGTCAAAACTTATGCGTTCATATACCGGGAAATCCATCTTTGATCGTGCCGATGACATCGAGAAAGGAGCCCCGGTAGAAATTCTATTTGATATCTACCAAAGCCGAGCCAGCATCAGGATGGTAGATATGTATCTCCCCCTGGCAGGAACCCATCCTCAATTCCGAGATCCTTCAACGAAGAAACTCCTTCTTACTCTTTCACCATCAGTACGATCTTTCCACGCGCGTGTCCGCTCTGGCTCAGCTCATGAGCCTTGCGAGCCTCTTCGAGTGGGAACACCGTCTCGACCATGGTTTTAACATGGCCGGCATCTATCAAGCCGGCGATATCCTTGAGCTGAGAGGGGTCTGCCCTGGCAACTACATGAGCGGCTCGGATACCATATTTCTTCAGGTCTTCTGCCGAAAGCTCCTCAAGGGTGGAAACCACAATCCCTCCTTTTTTCAGTACCGGAAGAGAACGCCTGAGAACATTCCCGCCCTGCGTGTCCAGCACGCAATCCACACTGCTTGCTTCCTCCTCAAACTTTTTAATGGTATAGTCAATGACCATATCAGCGCCGATCTTTTTGACAAATTCGACATTGCGTGCCGATGCGGTACCGAGCACTCGTGACCCTTTCCATTTTGCGAACTGGACAGCAAAATGTCCCACACCGCCAGCGGCTGCATGAATAAGCACAGTCTGCCCGGCGGAAAGACCTGCGAGATCAAAGAGGGACTGCCATGCTGTAAGGGCTGCTATAGGGACTGCCGCCGCATGCACATGATCCGCGGTCCTCGGCTTAAGGGCAATATTTTCTGTGTTCGTTACTGCATATTCAGCATATGCGCCGTCTAGTGATGTGTCGAGCTTACCGTAGACTTGATCGCCTATAGCAAAATTCTTAACTCCTTCGCCCAGATCCGCGACAATCCCGGAGACGTCCCAGCCAGGGATGAGGGGGAGCTTATGATTAAGCCAGTCCTTGGTGTAACCTTCCCGCACTTTCCAATCGATCGGGTTGACGCCGGCTGCGTGCACCTCAATTAACACCTCACCGCTGCCTGGCTTAGGTCGTGGTATGTCTTCATAAACGAGAACTTCGGGACCACCGTAGCTATGCATTCTAATTGCCTTCATGGCGTGACTCCTTTGCTTGGTATCTGCGGACAGTTCGGTCCGTTTATTACATGATAGCACCATAATGCCTTTTCGCAAAAAAATCAAATAATCATAGCCCGGATCCATCTTTGGAGACATCACTGCTCGCGATTGACGTCGGCGAAATGATCTTAGGAATCAAATTGAGGCCAGGGACCGCAAGATTTAGAAAAGCTGAGCGAGGTCAATTTCCGTTTTGACGACGGGAGGGCTGGGAAGATACAGCTTGATGATATTGGGTTTGATTAGTGAATATATGTTGAGTCAAGTTGCTATTTCTCCTGGCTAACCTCACTGTGCCATCTAAGCAACACAGCTGTCGCAGAACGCAAGGAAGCCTACCGTACTACCGGCAAGGGCCTGACCTATACTGCACAGCAAAACGCTTTGCCGGCCAAACG